>CAZLXQ010000012.1:0-19806 GCA_964563675.1 uncultured Sulfurospirillum sp. | reverse complement strand
ACTATCAGGGATGGTGTTAAAAAAGCCACTTGAGTATGCACTTGATTGCAAAATAGGAATATTTGCTATAACTCCCTTTGCTTCTGGTAAAAAGTCTCTATTTTCAAAATTTTTCTCTACTATGATGGCTGTTGTGTCTGGAGTTTGACCCTTTTGTACTCTCTTTTCAAAATCAAACAGATATCCAGCTACAACTGGAGAGTTCCTAAAAGTTTCTGCCAATACCTCATCATGATCTTCTGCATCCTTATGAGTAAAGCCAAATCTATCCAATATTGCTTGCGGAGAAGTTCTATCTCTCTCTGCAAATACAATATCTAGTCCGATAACTCCAACTCCTGCATTTGTAAGATTATCTAGGATGATAGCTACTTTATCCCTACTCCATGGCCACTGACCAAGCTTAGCTAAACTTTTTTCATCTATATCTACTATCACTACATCTTTACTAACTTCAAGCTCTCCTCTAATATGAAAAAAAATATCTGTAAATTTATTGTTCAATTTTTCAAAAAATAGCACATTTTGAGCATACATACTAAAAGCAAAAAAACCTATAAAAGATGCGATTGTTAACTCTATCCCTAAAAGTTTTAATCTGCTCATTTCAATTTAAGCTCTTTTGCTAAAAATTCCCCAGTATAACTACCACTTTTTTTATAATTAATAGCTACATGTAAAGGAGTTCCAACATCTACAATCTGTCCGCCATAACTACCACCTTCGGGTCCCATATCTATAAGATAGTCACAGTTTTTTATGATATCCATGTTATGCTCTATGATTAGTACCGAATTTCCCAAATCAGTCAAATGGTGTAATACTTTTACAAGCCTATCAATATCAGCAAAATGAAGACCGGTTGTAGGCTCATCTAGTATATAGAGGGTATTGCCAGTGTCTCTTTTGCTTAGCTCTTTTGCTAGTTTTATTCTTTGAGCCTCTCCACCACTTAGTGTTACTGCATTTTGTCCTAAAGTGATATAACCAAGTCCCACATCGCTCAAAGTCTGCAGTTTTTGTCTGATTTTTGGGATTGCCTTAAAAAACTCCAATGCCTCATCCACACTCATTCCTAGCACATCTGAAATTGACTTGCTTTTGTACCTTATCTCTAAAGTTTGAACACTGTATCTAGCGCCCCTACATGTATCGCATTTGACTTGAATATCTGGCAAAAAGTGCATCTCTATCTTTATCTCACCCTCCCCTTGACACTTCTCACACCGACCGCCTTTGACATTGAATGAAAATCTTCCTATCTTATAGCCTCTTAACATCGCCTCTTTTGTTTTTGAAAAAAGTCCTCTTATCTCATCCATCACGCCAGTATATGTAGCTGGATTACTTCTAGGAGTTCGCCCTATCGGACTTTGATCAAGATAGATAACTTTATCTAAATACTCAAGCCCCTTGCACTCCACACCATCTATCTTTTTTACTTTTTTTGCTCGATTTAGTATCTCTTTAGCTACTGGCAACAAAGTTTGAAGTATGAGTGAGCTTTTACCGCTCCCACTAACCCCTGTAATGCCAACTAAATTTCTCAAAGGAATTTTCACTTTTAAATTGACTATATTGTTTACATGTACACTCTTTAGCTCAATCCACTCCTTTTGCTTTCTATCTGCTCTATAATCAATAGTTTTTCTACCACTCATATAATCAGCAGTCAATGAACCGCTTTTTCTCATCTGCTCAATAGTTCCAGCAAAAACAATCTCTCCGCCAAACTTACCCGCTTTTGGACCAATATCTACTATAAAATCAGCTGCCTCAATAGTCTCTTTATCATGCTCAACCACTATAACACTATTGCCCTTTTTTTGTAAGTTTCTTAGAGTTCTTATAAGTCTCAAAGTATCCCTCTCATGAAGCCCGATACTAGGCTCATCAAGCACATACATAACACCACTCAAGCCACTACCTATCTGTGAAGCTATCCTAATCCTCTGAGCCTCTCCACCACTGATACTCCTCGCATCTCGCCCAAGAGTGATATAGCCAAGCCCTACATCAAACAAGAAAAACAGTCTCTCTCTTATCTCTTTTAGAACTGAGGATGCAATGATATGTTGCTGTTCACTCATATACTCAAAATTCTTCCTATTTTGAAAAAACTCTACCGTTTTATCTATAGGCATATCCAGTATATCGCCTATGTTGTGTTTAGCCACATATACGCTTAAACTCTCTAGTTTCAACCTATGAGTACCACATCTATCGCAACTCTTTTCACTCATATACTCGCCAAGCTCTTTCTCATCTTTTAGCATATTGTATGCTATTTTAACTACACCCTCCCACTTTCGAGTCAAAGAGTGTCGCTTCCATGTGAATTTTGCATCCTCTACTCCACCATGAAGTATCGCTTTTTGCTGATACTCTTCAAGCTCTTCAAAAGGCAAATCCACATCAATACTAGCAGCTTTGCAGTATCCCTTTAAAAACTTTGCATAGTATCCCTTGTTAAATCCATAAAAAAGCTTTATCGCTCCTGCTTCAACTGATTTGTGCTGGTCTATTATCTTTGTCAAATCAAGAGTGTATCTGATGCCCAAACCATCACAAATAGAACAAGCACCCCTTGGCGAGTTAAACGAAAATGAGACTGGCTCAAGTGGTTCAAAACTTATCTTACAATCAAAACATGCAAGATGCTCTGAGTAGTGTATGTGCGAACTCTCTAAGCCCATCTCTTTATAGTTTAGTATATCAAGCTCAACCTCACCATAACTCTCACTCAAAGACTTCTCTATATCACTAGCGATTCTCTCCTTATTCTCCTCTTTTACTACAACTCGATCGATAACCACTTTTATGGTGTGTTTTTTAGTTTTACTTAACTCTATATCCTCATCAAGGCGAACCATCACACCATCAATCACAGCCCGCACAAATCCTTTATGTCTAAGCGACTCTATCATGTCTGCAAATGTTCCCTTTTTCTCTCGCACAAGTGGACTTAATATAACAAGCTTTGCACCACTAGGAAGCTTTAAGATTTCGTTGATTATATCAGCCCCACTCATCTGAGAGATAGGCTTAGAGCACTTATGACAGTGCTGTTTTCCAACTCTTGCAAACAAAAGCCTTAGATAATCATATATCTCCGTTATAGTTCCCACGGTTGAGCGAGGATTTTTACTTGTTGTTTTTTGATCTATCGCTATTGCAGGAGTTAAGCCCTCAATCCTCTGAACATCAGGCTTTCCAACTCTATCTAAAAACTGTCTTGCATAGCTTGAGAGCGACTCAATATATCTTCTTTGTCCCTCTGCATAGAGTGTATCAAATGCCAAAGTTGATTTTCCGCTCCCACTAAGCCCTGTAAAAACCACCAACCTGTTTTTCGGAATCTCTAAATCTATGTTTTTTAAATTATTCTCATTTGCACCAAAAATCTTAATACTACTCAAACAGCTCTCCTAAAAATATAATTTACCTATCATTATCATCAACACAGCAACATAAAGTCCTAAAAGCAATCTTTTGTGTATCTTTTTATCTATAAGGTGTGCATACTTGACACCAAAAAAAACTCCAACTAAAGAGCTTATCCCAACTATCAAGCCAGACCCATAATCAATATGACCAAACAAAGAGAGGCTAATAAAACCAGAAACCGAAGAAAACACCACAAAAAATAGTCCCAAAGCAACAGCTTTTCTTATATCATAATTCATAAACCCCATCAAAACTGGAACTATGAAAATGCCACCACCAATACCAATACTTATAGCAATCAATCCTGCGCAAAAGCCCAATGCAAACAGCATAAAGTTTGAGCCAATTCTAATCTCACTGCTATTTTTAGGGGTTATTAGAGTTTTATAGATTGTCAAGCAAACAGAAGCAAGAAAAACATACTTAAGTGTCTCCACGGAAAGAACGGTAACCAAAAAACCACTTCCTTGAGCCCCTACAAATCCACCAAACCCAAGAAATATCCCCTCTTTTAAAACAATCGTGCCTCTTTTGCGATTTAAAAATGAGCCATATATCGAGCTAAACATCATCTGCATAACAGAAACTCCGATAGCGCTCTTCATGCAAAAACCGATCAGCATCAAAGAGGGAATCAAAACAACTCCCCCTCCAATACCAAACATGCCAGACATAAAACCTATAATCAATCCTAAAAATATCAGCTCTACAAACATATATATCCCAATTATCTCAAATCATGCAATAAAATTGTATAATTTGAAATTATTTAAAAACTATTATACCCTACTTAATTTGTTATTTAACCCATAAATAACTAAAAATATAGATAGAGATATAAAAACAGCTTGTGGAGTATCCTCTGATGGGGTCGTTATATATAATACAACAGTTAGTTACGATATAATGAAACAAGAAGCCCAATCGTCTTTAGCGGTTGTGGGTAGTTTATACTATAATGGAGCTTGCGCCATGGAAGAAAAAGGCTAATAATTTTGAATAAAACAGATAAAGAGTACCTAGAAAAAAAACTACTAAGTGGTTATGAAAACCTAGTAGACATCAATGTGGACTTCATCTCAGAGCTTGGAACTACCACTATGAGTATAAGAGAACTCCTTAAACTAGATAAAGGCTCTGTTATTGATTTAGAAAAACCAGCTGGAGAGAGTGTTGAGCTATTTGTCAATAACAAAATATTTGGAAAAGGAGAGGTGATGGTTTATGAAAAAAACTTAGCAATCCGTATCAACGAAATACTGGACTCAAAAACAGTCATACAATACTTCAAAAGAGAATTATGATGAAAAATATCGTTCTATTTATGCTTTTAGTCTCACTTGCCAATAGTGCCAATTTACTTACACACAACATCTACGAAAGAACCGATAGAGTTGACATAATGCTCTCTTTTGATTCGCCTTATGAGGGTAAAATCACCCAAAAAAGAGGAGAGAATATAACTACTTTAACTCTCAATAACCTAACACATGATGAGCTTGTAGAGAAAAGTATAAACTCAGATATACTCCAAGCCATAACGATAGAACCAAACAAAAATAGTATCAATATAATACTAAAAAGTAAAAATCCAATTGCAGTTATAGCCTCAAAAACAACAGATGGTTTTGGGCTTAGAATTCGCACTAAGCCAATAGAAACTACTCAATTAAAACCTCAAGCAACTCCAATCGTAACAAAAACTCAACTAAATACAAAATCTAGTGAGAGCTTAGTTGATGGTAGATACTTAGGTGTTATACTTCTTTTATGTGTTATGGTGCTTTTTATGCTTTGGATAAAAAAAAGGGTTGCCTTAAAGAATGAAAGTATAAAAACAAGAAACTCTTGGTTATTTAAAACAGACAGAAAAAGCAGCCCTGACGAAGAGATAAATGTACTCAATAAAAAACAGATAGACAACAATAACAGTGTTATTCTTTTAGAGTTTCAAGATAGAATTTATCTAGTGATGACAGGTGGCTCCAATGTGCTTTTAGAGAAGTTTTCAAAAGAAGATATCAAAAGCGACTCAGACTTTGAGACAGCCTTTGAAGATAACAGAAAAAAGCTAGATGAGTATCTAAAAATACAAAAAGATGAAGACACAAAAGATAGCTATAGAAGCAAACTAGAGAGGTATTGAGATTTACCAAAAGCTTGCTACTAAAGATGCTGTTAATGAAAAAGAGATTAGATTGAAGTATGTAAGAGGTCTTGAGAAGTTTGCAAGAAGTAATATATCTTATCTCAAAGACCCTAGCTTTGAGTTTAAGATTTTTCAAAAAAGAGTAAAAAGGAGATTTGAAGTTCTCGAAAAAATAGAGTCTATCAGGCTAAATGCCACCTACTCCATAGCACTAGAAAACTATGTAAATCTCATCTTAGGAGTTCTACATGTACAAAATCTAAACAGTGAAGAGAAAAAAGAAACTCAAGCTAAACTCCTAAAAGAGGCTAATCTTCTTCATAAAGAGAAAAACACAACCACCTACAAAAAAGATAAACACAAAAAAAGCAGTTTTAACGATGAGTACTAAAAAACAGCTCTAACTCTTCTCTCATCTGCTTGATATCTACTATAGTATTGATTCTGCCTCTAAAAGCTGAAGCCTCCTCATACCCTTTCGAGTAGACATGCAGATGTTTTCTAAACATACTTACACCACGAGTGCCATAAAATTCAATCATAGAGTTGTAGTGCTCTAATATAATCTTGGCTTTAAGGTCGTAATCTACCGAATCTTTGCCATGTTTGATTTGATAAAATATCCAAGGATTTCCTATAGCTCCTCGTCCGATCATGAGCGAATTGCAGCCTGTTATCTCTTTTACTTCCATCGCTTTTTTATAGCTAGTTATATCACCATTTGCTAAGACCGGTATACCTATAGATTCTCTTATAGTGGCTATCGCCCCATAATCTACTGGCGATTTATATGCTCCCGCTCTTGTTCTGCCGTGGACACTTATAAAGTCTGCTCCACTTAACTCTACCGTCTTTGCAATCTCTTTTGGAATTTTTTCACTAAATCCAAGCCTTACTTTTACACTAGTATACTGCTTGTTTGAGTATTTTTTTATTGTCTCTATGATTTTAGACAGATGAGGTAGGTCTAAGAGTAAAGATGAGCCAGACTTTTGTGAGACTACTTTTGGAACTGGACAGCCACAATTCAAATCAATCCCATCTATCCCTTCTATATCATTTAGTATCTCAACAGCATCACGAATAGCTACTAAATCACTTCCTGCAATTTGAACAATATAGGGAGTTTCTAGTGGAGTCTTCTCTAGCATTTTAAAGGTTTTTTTAGAGTAGTGCGAAAGGGCATTTGCGCTTATCATCTCTGAAAAGGTCAAATCAGCTCCAAACTTTTTAACAACACTACGAAATGGAAGATCGGTATAGCCTGCAAGTGGAGCCAAAGCAGTAATACCTTGGCTAAAATCAATTCTACTCAAATCTATACTCTTAGAAAAAGTCCACTATCAACATTTTTACCATGGTCTCTTAAAAAAAGAATTGTTTTCCACTTTACAAACTCATCTTCATCAGAACTATCAAGTATCTCTCTTATCTTATCTAGCATCTGTAGCTCATAAAGGACATACAGATATGCATCTGATGCCGCCTCATGCTCTGGTGAATTGTAGAGTTTCTCAAAAAGAACCATAAGAGCATCTGGGTCTAGTTTAGTTTTTATCTCATAAGCAAGCTCTAGATAATCCTCACGATTTGCCTTAAACTGCATCAATAACTCTTGCATTGAATCAAAATCAAGCTCAATAGCAACCGTCCCCTCCTCTTCAAGGTATCTTCGCATCAACACTCTAAACATCTCTTTAGTAGGAGCAAAACCTATCTTTTTAATATCCTCAAAATCAGCATATTGAAGATACTCAAAATATGCTTTTTTACACAACTCACTACTCTCATCTTTGCACTCTTTTAGTATAACTGTAGCATATTTTGGATCTTTGGCAAGTCTATTGAGTCTGTCTTGCTCTAAAAGTCTACTTGTACTAGAGAGTTTATACTTTTTCAAATCTACAACCTCTCCACTACTCAAACACTTTACGATTTTACGATTTGACTCTATGTTTTCATCTTTGCTATCAAAATCTTCTACCTCTTTATACTCCATCATCTTAATGCTATTTGCAATAAACTTAAAACAATCAGTCTTGTACTCTATCTCACTATCTTCACCCATAACTTTTTGCCCAAGTGCTATCTTGAAGCTCTCAAGGTCTTTTCTTAAGGCTCTATCTTTCCAAAAATACTTTACATAGTAGTACAGCATGTGTGTAGTTGAAGCGATAAAAAGCAAAATTGTAGGGATTATAACCCAAAATGCAACAGGAAAATCTAATGAAAATTTATAAAACTCAAAAACATACCTATCTCCATTAAAACTATACACATACAGACCTACAGCCAATATAAAAACAACTGTTAAAACAATATATCGTTTAATTCCCATCATAAACCCCTTATCTATTTTGTTTTTCGACTATCTCTCTGCATACTATACAATACTTTGCATGAGGCTTTACTTTTAGTCTTTGAAAGCTGATATACTCCTCGCACATTTCACACACACCATACCCGCTACCCTTTATTTTATTGATTGAAAAATTAATCTCACCAAGCTCACGAGTCTGCTGTGCAGTTATCGCTTGCTCGATCATGCGATCCATACTTACAGAAGCATGATCAGCCTCATCTCCAACATCATCATTTTTCAAAGATGCCATCTCTCTCGCTGCATCTTTTATGTTCTTCTCAATCTGTACTTTACGACTCAAAAGCAAATCTTCAAAATATTTCAAATCATTATCTCTCATCGCTATTTTTCCTTAAAATCTACTTATGGTAGGGGTGATTGTTTTTTATACAAAGACCTCTATAAACCTGCTCATAAAGAACAACTTTAGCTATCTTGTGAGCAAGCGTTAAACTACTTAAACTTATAACTTTTTGAGTCCTTTGCAAAAACTCTTCGCTAAAACCATAAGCACCGCCTATAAAAAAATTGATATTTGCCCCACTATCAAAGATTTTACTAAACTCCAAACTACTACACTCTTCTCCACACACATCTAATGCAATACTATACCCCTTTAGATATGGCTCATAAACTTTAGTATATGCCTCTTTCGCCCATAAAGCTCCTTTTGCTTGAGCTTTAGCAGTCTGTTTATTGAAAAGCACTATATCTTCCACTGAAGCACTCTTAGAGATCATCTTAATAAACTCTTGAATCAATGCGTCTATATAACTATCACCACTCTTAGCTATACTAAAAACTCTAATATTCATACAAATCACTTCCTACAACAGCATAAGTAACACCATCAATCTCATCATCAACTTTAACTCCGCCAATCGCACCAACTGGCTTAAAAGAGAGTCTTGCTAGCTTACTTAGACTCTCCTTTAAAACAGTTGCACTCTTTTTTGTATCTGTTGCTCTATAAGCTCCAAGCCCAATATAGTCAACATCAAGAATGTTTGCCTCTAAAATCTCCTCCCTATTGTGAGTAGAAATTCCCAAAACTTTTCTTCCTATTTTTTTCCTAATAAAAGCTATAGACTCCTCTTTATATGTAGATATCTTTTGCAAATCCTCCTGCCCTACATGCAACCCATCACAAAACTCTACCAAATCAATCTCATCATTAACCAAAAGAGTGATATCACAAAGCGACTTTATAAGTTTTAGATTCTCTATCTTTCTTCTCTCTCCCTCTTTTTTATCTCTATATTGAATCATCTCTACATGTAGAGCTCTACATGTAGAGATAAATCTCTCTATAGTCCAGCTATTAAGCTTTAAGCTATCATAGTCCAATAACGCATAAAGCTTCATTCTGCTATCTCTAGCTCATACTCATCTTTTTTATAATTTTTATCAAAAAATGTCAACATGTCAGATATACACTTTTTCATCTCACCTCTTTGGACTATCATATCAATCAAGCCATGCTCAAGCAAAAACTCCGCTCTTTGAAATCCCTCAGGAAGATCAGCACCAATAGTCTGCTTTATGACTCTTTGTCCAGCAAAACCGATAAGCGAACCAGGCTCCGTAATAATCACATCTCCAAGCCAAGCAAAAGAGGCACTAACCCCACCCATAGTTGGATCAGTCAAAACAGAGATAAAAGGCAAACCAGCATCACTAAGCTTAGTCAGTGCTGCTGAAGTTTTTGCCATCTGTAAAAGTGAAAATGTACTCTCTTGCATCCTCGCACCCCCACTTGCACTCACTATAACTAAGCCCTCTTTATTTTGTATAGCACGCTTTATTGCTCTTACTATCTTCTCACCCTCAACTGAGCCTAAACTACCGCCCATAAACTTAAAATCAAACACAACTAGCTGAGTGTTTATGCCATTTATAGTACAGTTTCCGCTTATAACAGAGGATGTGCGTCCTGTCTTTTGTGTTGCTTCAGATATTCGCTTTTTATATGATTTTTTATCTACAAATCCTAGTGGATCAACTGGTGCAAAAGATGAGTCAAACTCTGTAAAACTATCTTTATCACTGATTAAATCTATCCTTTGTTGTGCACTAATTCGCATATGAAATCCACACTTTGGACAGACACTAAAAAGATGCTCAATCTCTTTAAAATACATCAAAGACTGACACTTTACACACTTTATCCAGTGGCTTGGTGCCTCTTTTGGAGATGATTGTTTTTTACGAAAATTACCGAAAAATTCACTAAAACCCATAGTTGTTTCTCCCTATTTTGGATAAAATTGTGTTATTTTATCCAAAATTTCCTTATTTTGGCTTACAAGGAGTAAATCCTCTCGCATTTGTACATGTAAGCCTTCACACATGTAAAGACCAGCTGCTATATCATACTCTCTCATCTGTCCCTCATAAAGAACAAAATCAACATCTCTAGCTTATGCCAACGAAAGAGCAAACGCTCCTGGACTTCTGTATTTTATGCCATTTTTTCTCATAAGTTCGGGAGTTCTTTTTGAGCAATAAGCCCTCTCAAAAATCCCAAGTTTTGAATTTCTGTTTATATTTACATCTCTAAAATCCATACTCTTCAAGTTTGCTCTTTTAAAACTCTTTTCATCTTTTAAAAAAATCTCACCATTTGCAAGATTTACAATAACACCAGCTACATATTTATCAGCACTTTTTAACGCAACTGAAGTTCCATAATAGGGAAAGTTTGAAGCAAAGTTACTACTTCCATCAATCGGGTCTATAACAATCTCCTCACTCTTTTTGTTATCCAAAAAACCACACTCTTCAGAGTTTATATTGCCAAAACCACTCAAATGCTTCACAAAAATATCTTCAGCAAGCAGATCAATATTTAAACTCACATCCCCACCAGCACCCAAAGATACACTTTGAGATAGATACTCGTAAGAGCTACTCTCTATAAGCCTCAAAATCTCCCTGTTTGCCAATACAACTGCTTGAAAAAAGCTACTCACACTAACAAACTCCTCACGATAGCCTCGGCCGCACCTTTTCCCTCAGCGGCAGCTGTAACAACTAAATCACTCCCCCTCTTACAGTCTCCACCAGCATAAACTCCAGATTTACTTGTCTCATAATTTTCATCTACCTTGATAGACCCCCATCTATTTAGCTCTATACCATTCTCTGCTAAAAAACTAGGAGTTGAGGCTAAAAAACCAAGAGCAAATATAACGATATCAGCTTCAATCCTAAAATCACTCCCTTTTATAGTCTCAACAGAGGCTCTGCCACCTGCATCTTTTATACCTAAAACTGTTTTTTGCATCTCAATAGCCACTACTTCATTTTTGCTATTTATAACTATCTCTTTTGGGCTAGCATTATAAGTAAAAAGAACCCCCTCCTCTCTTGCATTTATAAACTCTTTCTTGCTTCCTGGCATATTTAGCTTATCGCGACGATATAGGCATTTTATGCTCTTTGCACCCTCTCTTACAGCTGTCCTAAGACAATCCATAGCCGTATCGCCCCCTCCAATAACCACTACACTCTTTCCCTCTACCTCATACTTTTTGTCATACTCTTCACAAAAAAGTTTTCTCTGGATATCTCTTAGAAAATCCATCGCCATAAAGACATTTTTTGCATTTTCATGGATTAATTTAGCCCTATTTGGAGTCTCAGCCCCAATGCTTATAAAGATGCCATCATGCTCACTCGCAATATCATCAAATCCTATATCTTTACCAACTTCACTGTTTACATGTAGACTCATCCCAGCCTCTTGAAGCCATTTTATGCGACGAGCCACAACTCCTTTCTCAAGCTTAAACCCAGGAATTCCATAAGTCAAAAGTCCGCCAGCTCTATTTTGCCGCTCATACATGTTTACCTTTATGCCCGCTCTTAAAAGATAAGTAGCACATGAGAGTCCAGCAGGTCCACTTCCTATGATAGCTACTCTTTTACTAGTCGTAACTCCTGGAAATTCTGGCTTTAGTCCTTTTTTAAAGCCATACTCAGATATAAAAGTCTCGATTGATCCGATTGTAATAGCACCATAGCCGTCATTGAGTGTACAGTCCCCCTCACAAAGCTTATCTTGAGGACAGACTCTTCCTGTGATTTCTGGATATGGGTTGGTCTCATTTGAGAGCTTAAAAGATAACTCATGCTTCATACCGCTTACAGACTTTAACCAGTAGGGGATATAGTTATGAAGAGGGCACTTACTATGACAAAAAGGATCGCCACACTGAACACAGCGATTAGCCTGTGCAGAGGCTTCATCTCTACTAAAAAGCTCATAAGTCTCTTTAAAATCCCCTATTCTCTCACTACTCTCTCTTTTTTGAGGCTCAATTCTCTCTAGGCTTATAAAATTTCTCATCTACTTAATCCCCCTCTTCTGGATTCAATGGTATTTTAGTCATATCTTTTGGACGAACTATCCAAAAGTCTCTTACCGCATGGCGAAAATTTTCTAAAATAAATTTTGCTTTATCACTCTTTGCTTCATTTACATGAGCTCTTAACTGCCTCTTTAAAAAATGTCTAGCTTCATCCATGTTATCTGTATCAATTCTCTCCGCAACAACTAGCTCTTGATTTAACTTATCTATAAAAATATGCTCCACATCATAAACAAATGCAACACCACCTGTCATACCAGCACCAAAATTGACCCCAGTTTTTCCTAGTATAGTGACCACTCCTCCTGTCATGTACTCACATGCATGATCACCAGTACCCTCTACTACAGTAGTGGCTCCTGAGTTTCTAACGCAAAATCTCTCACCAACTTCACCAGCTATAAAAAGTTTTCCACCAGTTGCACCATAAAGACAGGTATTGCCGCCACTTGAATGCCCCTCTCGTTGATGTTTAGGAGCGATAACTATCAATCCACCGCTCATGCCTTTTCCGATATAATCATTTGCTGTTCCACTCAACCTTATCTTTATACCATTTATCAAAAATGCACCAAACGACTGTCCAGCGATGCCACTTAGCTCAAATCTAATTCTATCATCTTGAAGCCCGCTATCTCCATAGTATTTTGCTATCTCACCACTTATCAAAGCTCCAAAACTTCTATTTGTACTTTGGATTGTTTTATGAAGAACTATCCTCTCTCGTGGATTCTCTATGACTTTATAGACCTCTTTTAGTATACCCTTCTCATACTCATTTGAGTCAAATGGATCATTTGAGGCTCTTTTGCATGTATTGACGCCGTCGATATTCATAAGCACCGAAGAGAAGTCAAACTTTTTAGCAAATTCATCATCTTTAACTCTCAAAAAATCACTTCTACCAACAATCTGTTCTATACTCTCATAACCAAGCTTAGCTAAAATCTCACGAACATCTTCAGCTAGTAGCTCAAAAAAATTGACAATTTTATCAACCGTTCCAACAAAATGCTCTCTTAATCTCTCATCTTGAGTAGCAACACCAACTGTACATTTGTTTAAGTGACAAATTCTTAATATCTTACAACCAATAACAGCGAGTGCCACAGTACCAAAAGCATAACTCTCAGCCCCAAGAAGTGTTGCTTTTATAACATCAAGTCCTGTTTTTAATCCACCATCAGTCTGGACATGAACAAACTCTCTAAGGCCGTTTGCCTTTAGAGCATTGTGTGCTTCACTAAGTCCAAGCTCCCATGGATTTCCTGCAAACTTGATGGAGGTTAGAGGTGCAGCTCCTGTTCCTCCATCCCCACCAGAGATGATAATCTTATCTGCATAAGCTTTTGCAACACCCGATGCGATCGTTCCAACCCCCGCAGTTGAAACTAGCTTTACTGTGATAGTGGCTTCGGGATTAACCTGCTTTAGGTCATATATGAGTTGTGCTAAGTCCTCTATTGAGTATATATCGTGATGAGGAGGAGGAGAGATGAGTGTAACTCCTGGGATTGTGTAGCGAAGAGATGCTATGAGTGAGCTGACTTTATGACCAGGGAGTTGACCGCCTTCACCTGGTTTTGCCCCTTGAGCTACTTTTATCTGAATCTCACTAGCACTTCTTAAATACTCAGGTGTTACACCAAACCGCCCCGATGCAACCTGTTTGATTTTTGAATTTTTACTACTTTTAAGTCTCTGGCTTAACTCACCTCCCTCGCCTGAGTTACTCATGCCACCAATTCTATTCATAGCCTCTGCTAAGGACTCATGAGCTTCAGGAGATATAGAACCTAAACTCATAGCAGCACTAGCAAATCTTTTGAAAATCTCCTCTTTAGGCTCCACTTTAGAGATGCTTATAGGTGCTCTATCGCTCTTTAGTTCAAAAAAGTCTCGGATAAACTTTAAACCCCTTGTGTTTACTAGATTTTTATAGTAGTCATAATCCTCTCTCTTTCCACTTTGAGAAAGTTTCTGTATAGAGTGTACAACTGCTGGACCAAAGTCATGAAACTCGCTACCGTCTAAGTGCTTATAAAATCCGCCAATCTCAAGTGGAAATAGCTTTTTGTTTAAATCTAACTCATAAGCTTTTTCATGATTAAATTTTAGTTTTTTCTCTATATCTTCATACCCAAGTCCTGCAATCAAAGCATGTGAGCCACAAAAACAGTCATCAACAACCTCATCTGAAAGCCCCAAACAATCAAACAAAGAGGAACTTCTATATGATGATATTGTAGCGATTCCCATTTTTGACATTATCTTTAAAAGACCTTGATTTAAAGCATAGTTTACATTTTTAAGTGCTGTTTTTGTCTGATATGAGCTCTTATTGCTATCTTTGCACTCTTCAAGAGTTGTAGCATAAAGCATGTACGGATAGACAGCACCCGCACCAAACCCTATAAGAGTAGCACATGAGTGTGGGTCAAAAATCTCTCCACTTACGGTAACTACAGAAGTTTTATGTCTGATACCCTCATTTGAGAGTGCTTGATTTAATCTTCCCATAACCATAAGCATCGGTAGTGGCTTTAGAGTTTTACTCATGCCCCTATCGTCTAAAAATACAACTCTTACTTCCTCTTTTTTAACAGACTGTATCACATCATATATCAAATCCTCCAAAGAGCCTTTTAAATTATCATCAAAAAGTGTTGAAAAAATTCTATTTTTATACTCATCTTTATATCTAGGGTGATTCTCGTCTCCAAAAGAGACAAGAACTTCAAGCTTCTCTTGAATCAAAACAGGGGTGATTGCTTTAATCCGCTTTGCGTGATCACTTGACTCATCTAGCACATTTCTTATCTCGCCAAATCCAGCATTTAAGCTCATGACAACCTTTTCACGAATAGGGTCAATCGGAGGATTTGTAACTTGTGCAAATTTTTGTTTAAAAAAATCACTAAAATTTCTCTGTCTTTTACTAAAAGCTGCGATTGGAGTATCGTCTCCCATAGCCCCAACACCCTCTTTCCCATCTTTCATCATGGGAGTTAAAACCATATTTTTAACTTCAGCAGTTATGTTGAAAAACCGCTGCTCATAAGCTAGATTTTCTCTTTCATAGTCGCTTGTTTTGCCAAAAGGATTCTCAACAAACTCTTGGAGATAGACTAAATTTTTATTTAGCCAGTCTGTATATCTGTTTGAGTTTTTGAGATAGTCATTAATCTCTTTATCTTTCATAACTTTGCCAAACTTAAGGTCTATCCCTATCATCTGACCACTTTGAAGGCGACCTTGCTCTTTTATATTCTCCTCTTCAACATCAAGAACGCCATACTCACTAGAGATGATAATCCTCTCATCTTTTGTGATGATATACTTTGCTGGTCTTAGTCCGTTTCTATCTAAAATACAGCCTATATATCTCCCGTCCGTCAAAGAGACAGCAGCTGGACCATCCCATGGTTCAAAACTTATACTTGCATACTCATAAAATGCTCTTAAGTCTGAGTCCATATGAGGAGAGTTTTGCCAAGGAGCTTGGATGAGTATACGGGCTGTTTTGAAAAAATCATATCCATTTGCTATCATAAATTCAAACACATTGTCTAAGCTTGCACTATCACTTACATTGGAGTTTGTTATAGGCATAAGCTTTGAGAGCTCTTTATCTGAGTAGATTTTAGAACTCATGCGTTCACTCTTCATCTCAATATTGAATCTATTTGCATCTATGGAGTTTATCTCTCCATTGTGTGCGATTGAGCGAAACGGCTGGGCAAGTCTCCACTGCGGAAGAGTATTTGTCGAGAATCTCTGATGAAAAAGTGCAAATGTTGTTTTGAAATTCTTACTACTCAAATCAGGATAAAAAGTCCTAATATGCGTCGGCATAATCAGACCCTTGTAGGATATAACTCTATTTGAAAATGATGGTATATAAAAATCGCTATCAGCATTTAAGACCATCTCAATTTGACGACGAGTAAGATACAAAAGTGCTTCAAATCTCTTTGTTGCAATCAAAGATGACGGTGTTACAAAAATCTGGACAATCTTAGGAAGTGAGGCTAAAGCTTGCTCTCCTAATGCTTTTATATTGATAGGAACATCTCTATAGAGTACAACTTTAAGGTCATTTTTCGTACACATGTCTTCAAAAACTTTTTTTTGGTTGTCATTTTGCAAAAAAACCATCGCTACTGCAAACTGCTTGGGAAGGTCAACCCCCAAAACCCTTGCAACTGAGCGCATAAACTCCTTAGGAAGTGAAAAAAGTAGTCCGCTACCATCTCCTGTTTTTCCATCAGCTGCCACCGCACCTCTGTGCATCATTCTCTCAAGCGCTTTTACTGAGTCTACTACATTTGCATGAGTTGGTATGTTGTTTATATTTGCTAGTAAGCCAAAACCACAATTGTCTTTAAAGTTGGTTATTAAATTTTTCTTCAAATCTCATTCCTTACAAGAAAAATACCCAAGCATACAGAAATTATCTTTAATATCTCATAAAAACTAAGGTATGGGCTTAGAGAAAGATATGCATACCATAAACTATCTTATAACTAAATAAAATAAGATATTTATGAATATTCTTAGCTCAAAATAGTAATATACTACTATGCAAGGATATATTATAAACTTCAACAGAGTTAAAGATGAAGATCTAATTGTAACAATTTTGACAAAAAATAGCATTTTAACTCTGTACCGCTTCTACGGTGTAAGACACTCTCATATCAACTTAGGATATAAGATAGATTTTGAAACAAAAGCATCTATAAAATCAAGCATATCTCAGCTATGCGGGGTACTTCATCTAGCCTTTAAGTGGAATCTCGAACACAAAAGAATGCTCATCTGGCAAACATATATAAAACTAATCTACACTCATCTAAAAGGCATAGATAGCACGGATAATTTTTACTTTGACCTACTTGATACATGTAGTGCCATATGGCACTCCCAAAACCCCAAAAGAGTTGCCGTGGAAGCATATGTTAAGCTCTTAAAACATGAAGGAAGACTTCATGACGAACTTATTTGCTTTAATTGTGAGCAGTTCATAAATGGAAATCCTGCACTCATAAGAGGTTTTTTACCAGCTCATGAAAAATGTGTCTACAAAGAGGTATTTGACAAAAACACTTTAGAGAGTCTACTTAAAACTAAAAGTAGTATGTTTGTAGACGATAGAGACATAGACAGACTATGGAAAATTATGCAAGAAGGTCTTTAGGTTCTCTTATGCTCCTCTTTTATTAATCTGCTTAAAAGATCAAGCACCTCTTCGCTAGCCTCTTCCAATTTTATAAAATTATCAAAAAAGTAATCAGCATTTGATTTAGTAAGTCCGCTCTTTTTAAACTCGTTTATATTTTCTTCAGCAATACGGTGTATTAATTGATGTGGTTTTTTTATAGCAGTATATGCTTGTAGATGACCAAACTTATCTTTCGCTTCGCCACTATACCACTTTTCAAGCTTGCAGTTGTTGATGTTTGATAGGCTCTGTATGTCATCTTCTTGCATTATGGCTCTGTAAAGCTTTGTTTTATATACAATATGATCAACTTTTGCCAAACTAGTAAACCCTATATCTTCTGTAAAGCTTGATGCACAAAATGTTTTATCTGCATTTGCTTTAAGCTCTTTTAAAGTATCTACAAACTCATCTATAGTTTTACTAGAAGAGTGCGAGATACTCTTTATCTCTATTGCATTGTCTTGTATTGAGCTACTCTCTTGTTGGAGAGTTTTTATAGTGATTGTTATCTCAGAAGTTGCTTTTGCGGTTCTCTCAGCCAGATTTCTCACCTCATCAGCAACAACCGCAAAACCACGACCATGCTCACCTGCTCTTGCAGCTTCAATTGCTGCATTGAGTGCTAGAAGATTTGTCTGATCAGCGATATCCTCTATAAGAGTGACTACAGAACTTATCTCCTTCGTTCTCTCACTCAAAGAGCCTATAGCTTCTGATATATTTTCTATCAACCCCACAAGAGAGGTTAAGCTTTTTGATAAATCATCTGTTACGTCTACGCTAGAGTTAGATTGAGATGCTGTTTTGCTAGATAGTTTGCTTATTTGGTGCACCTCTGTCATAACCCCCTCTATGTCATCTTGTAAAATTTGAAAAGATCTCTTCACGCCACCATTGATAGCTCCAAGCTTAGCACTAAGGTTACCTTTAATCTTCTCTCTTTGTGAAACCAAAATCCCCTCAACTCCTTTTGCTATATTTTGACTTGACTTGTTAAAAAGACCCTTTAAGCCTGAAGGGTACATTTTTCTATAGGACACACCACTGCTTGACTTTTCAACCGCACTATTTGCATCTCTCATGTAAGCCTCTAGCTGATCTAAAAGGTCATTAACCATCCAAGCAGTTTGTGCTAACGGCTCACTCATATCTATACTAGTAACTCTACTCTCCAAATCACCATCGGATGCTTTTTTTAGCACATCATTAATCTTGTTTTGTAGCTCTAATCCACTCTTTTTACCTAGACCAAACATAACAACTACCCCTGCAAGATAGAGATAAGCTCATCATAGCCCACCCCTTTTTGTTTTAATAGGTCATTTAAATACGCCCCAGAAGCCTCCATGCCACCACTCCTCTCCAACCTAATCATCTCTTTATAAACTTCACTTATAACCTTGATAGCCTCTTCATTTGGTTTTCTTCTAACTGAGTAATACCCTATGATATTGCCATTTAAATCAAGTGAAGCTGTAACATTGGTGAACACCCAGTAGTATCCTCCCTCTTTTGATATATTTTTTACAAATGCAAAAATCTCCTCTTTTTTCTCTATCCTCTCCCATAGTAGCTTGAAAACAGCTCTAGGCATATCAGGATGCCTTATAATACTGTGAGGCTTGCCTATAAGCTCCTCTTCGCTATATTTTGCCATCTGCATAAAAATCTTGTTACAGTAAGTAATCCTACCCTTTAAGTCCGTCTTAGAAACAATAAAATCATCATCATTAAGGCTGTATCTATCGGAATTTGGTTGAATCTTTTGCATATATCTCTCCTGATATTTTAATAACTAAATAGCTAAAATCTTAATGGCGGATTTGACTCATAGCCGAATACCCTTAACTAGAATTATAGCATCTAAACCTGTAAGTTCCATAAAAGCCTCATAAGGTGTTGCAAAGACACTTTCTAGGTCGTGAATTTAGCCTATGAACAGCTATAATGGTTTATTTTTCTTGAAAATCCTTAAAATTTCTATCTTTTGTTTTATAGGTCTTACTCTGTAAATTATCGTATATTTTCTAAATGTCATATTTTTAATATTTTTATTGTCAAAATATTGTGTTTGTTCGTATTGATATGGATTATTTGGAATGAGGCTTATACTTTCTTTTAGCTTATTTGTGAACTACCCAACCGCTAAAAACGATCGGACTTCTTGTTTCATCATATTATAACTAGTCGCTGTACTGTATACAACAACCCCATCAGAGGATACTCCACAAGCTTGTATTTCGACAGT
>CAZLXQ010000011.1:0-20070 GCA_964563675.1 uncultured Sulfurospirillum sp. | reverse complement strand
TCTGTATGTTTTGTTTTCACTGTTTTGCTTAGGTGGTCTAACTATCTAGGTGTGGTTATTCTTGCTACTCTAACGCTTAGTTTGGCACCAACACTCTTCCAGTAAGCAAGTCTCTCTTCATCAAACTTTAGAGTTGCAGGTTGTGTCATGGGATTGTAGTAGCCGATTGACTCTATCCAGCCACCATCTCTTCTTTTTCTGCTATCCGTTACAACTATCCTGTAAAAAGGTTTTTTCTTTCTGCCCATTCTTGTTAATCTAACAACTGTCATGTCTCTTTCCTTAAGTAATATACAAAGGGGTAAAAATAGTGCAGAATAAATATGTAGTTTATCGTGCCTCTCAACCGCCTTTTAGAGCGTCCTATAAAACCTGCAATCACAGAGGGATTATTTTGCAGGTTAAAACGAAGTTGCATTGTATCTAAAAATCTCTTAAATGTAGATTGAACCCTTTGAAAACTTGATAGTTAATCAGAGAGTTCAATTGTCTGCTTAATTATATAGCTTTATCAAAATTTTATTAAGTATTGAGTAGAATATTGAACTAGATTTGTTTATGTCTTACATGAACAAAGATAAAAAGAAAAAGGATGTTTATGAAAATCTCAAATGCAGGCTCAGTAGTTACTATAGAGGGGAATATAAAAAATATATCAGACTTTCAAAAAATCAAAACTTGCCTGGATAATATCGCTCAAAATAGCGCATCTATAAAGATCAAGATTGTGGACTCTATATCTATCATCTCTTCAGTCATAGGATATCTTACAAAGCTCATACACAAAGACAAGATAAACATCAGTATAGATATAGGTGATTTAAAACTGTATGAGCTACTTGATGAGCTTGGTTTAATCTTACTATTTGATGTTAAAAGGAGCTGGTTATGAGTATCAAACAAAAATTGGTTTTAATCCTTGCACTGGTTGCTATATATGCCTTTGTAAATATAACTATTGCCGTGGCAGAGAGTCTAGATAAAAAGAGCGACTTAGAGAATACAGAGACTCTAAACGACCTATCTTCGAAACTAAGTCTATATGTACATGAAACTCAAAAAGAGAGGGGAGCAAGTGCCGGTTTTATCGGCTCTAGCGGTAAAAAGTTTGTTGCCATACTGCCAAAGCAAAGAGAACTTACCAACTCAAGACTAAAAGAGCTTCAAGATTTTAAAAAAACGATAGACATGGATAGAATTTCAGATAAACTAAAAAAAGAGCTCTCGATGATAGCTAATCTCTCATCACAAATACCCTCTATAAGAGGACAAGTGGACAGACTAGAAATCTCTGCAAAAGATAGTATTACTTTTTATACAAAACTAAACAACACCATCTTGAAAGCTACTTCACTTACTGCAAAACTTGTAGACTCTCCAGAGCTTGTAAAAGCACTCTCAGCATACTCTAACTTTCTAAAATCAAAAGAGAGGGCAGGAGTTGAGAGAGCTGTTTTAAGTGCTGCATTTGCCAATGATGCACTTAGGCAAGGAGCTTTTACTAAGTGGATAAAACTTAAGACAGAACAAGAGAGCTATAAAGATGCTTTTTTATCTATAGCTGACAAAGAGACAAAAGAGTTTTATAAAGAGGCTATCAAAGATAGCTCATTTGCTGAAGTTGAGGCTTACAGAAAAGTGGTACTAAAAAAAGCATACGAAGGAGGTTTTGGTAAAGATCCTGTTAGTTGGTTTGAGACTATAACAAAAAAGATAGATGTATTGAAAAGGATAGATGACCAAATCTCAAAATCAAACACAGTGCTAATAGAGAGACTAAAAAATGACAACAAGAGTAGTGTTACTAAAACTATTGGCTTGCATATTGTCTTTGGTATAGCTGTTGTTATATTTATCTTGTGGATTCAAAGAGCTATCTTAGTAAGTGTAAACTCAAGCTTAAAGCAGATAAAGCATATCTCTACAAATAATGACCTGTCTCAACCTATTGATTCAAAAGGTGCCAAAGATGAGCTTTCGCAAATAGCAAATGCAACCAATAAAATGATTCGTTCATTTGCTTCACTTATCCTTGAGGGTAAAAATACTTCACAAGTAACAACAAAACAGAGTGTTAAGCTTGATGATGTACTAGTTGTTTTAGGAGGTAATTTAACAAAGCAACAACAAAAAGTAGATCAGATTGATAAGATCATAGAAGATGTTGCTTTAAAGCTTGATGATGCTGAAGAGGCTTCTATAAGCACTACTGAAGATTTGGAGCTTACACAAGTTACTTTAGATGAGTTTATAGGCAAGTTAAACACTTCGGTAAACAATATAGAACAAGGTGCACAAAGACAGTCTGAGCTATCCTTGAAGGTTGAAGATTTAACAGGGCAAGCAAAAAATATAACTGAGATTTTAACTATCATAGGCGATATTGCAGACCAAACAAATCTACTAGCATTAAATGCAGCAATCGAAGCGGCAAGAGCAGGAGAGCATGGTCGGGGGTTTGCAGTTGTTGCAGACGAGGTAAGAAAATTAGCCGAGAGAACACAAAAGTCCCTTGATGAGATAAGTGTAAGTGTTAATGTGATAAACCAAAACATAAGCAATATGTCAGACCAAGCCAAGCTTACTTCATACGAGATCCAAGAAACATCAAAGTTGTCATTTGAGCTTATAGATGATGCTACAAACACCAAAGATAAACTTAGCATCACAAGCACCAAGTCCGCAGGTGTAATGCAAAAAACAACCTATATAGCAACTAAAACTAAAGAGCTTATGGTGATGATGAGTGCTATAGTAGACAGTACAAATGAAAACGAGGAGCTTGGTGTTAAGATACGAGAAGTATCAGAAATTTTATCTAAAAATGCAAACTCCTTAGAAGAGCTACTTGAGGAGTTTAAAGTATAGATGAGAAGCGAGAGAAAAAAACTCAAAATCTTAACAGATAAAATTAACTATTGTAACTATCAGGAGAATTTATCATTTCAAAAAGCACTTAGATTGATAAGAAATGATTTTTATTATAAACAATTAAAAGAGACACAAAACTCAGTCACAATCATAGACTTCCTATATAGTGCAAAAGATAAAGTAAGTGGCGATGCCTACTCTGCAAGAGTAATTGATGAGAATAGAACTCTTTTTTTTGTTATTGATGGCATGGGAAAAGGACTCTCTGCCTCCATAAGTGCCATGATAGCAGTAACACACCTAAACGATTTGGTAGACCTCTGTCTAAGCAGTAAAGAAAGCTTTTCTCTTAAAGAGAGTATTGAAAAAGCGATAAGATACATTGGTAAAACTCTCCTAGAGGATGAAATCCTATCTATCTCATTTTTGCTCATAGATACCCAAGAGAACATGCTAGAGTATGCTACTTTTTCTATGCCTCCTATACTTCTTTTGGATGCAAGTTATGAGGTAATTGCTTTAAAGTCAAATAATCCTCCAATTAGTTGCTATACTAAAGAGTTTAAAACTACGCAAATATCTTATGTTGGTATACAAAAACTACTCATCTATAGTGATGGTTTAGTCGAAACTTCCCTTAAAGAAGAGGAGTTAACCTACTCAAAATATATAAAAAAAGATTTCAAAGACTCTGTTACAAGAGAGGAGTTTAGGGAAAAATACTAGATAAAGTAGACGAACAAGAGGATGATATAACATTTATCTTTATAAATCACATTCAACTTAAAAAGCCTCCTTGCTTACTAGTGATAGATACCAAGCTAGAAGAGACCGAAAAAGCAAATGAGTGGTTTGATGACATAGTAGCTAAAAAAACAGAAGATAAAAACATAAGAAGCAGTAGCGGTCTAGCTTTTATGGAGCTACTTATGAATGCTTATGAACATGGTAACTTGGGCATTGATTCAAAAAAGAAGCATACTCTTATTGAAAACGATGAGTACTTTGACTTTCTTTTAAAAAAAGAGCTTACATGTAAGAAAAAAATCTTTATAAAAGTCTATAGTTTCAAGAACTATCTTTTGGTAAAAATCACAGACGAAGGAGATGGTTTTGATACTGCTGAGCTAGCAACGATATTTGGTCTAAACAAAAGCTACAACAAAAGAGGAGTCCTTATGAGCAGAAATGCAACTCTAGGGATATACTACA
Organism: uncultured Sulfurospirillum sp.; assembly: GCA_964563675.1. Lineage (GTDB taxonomy): Bacteria > Campylobacterota > Campylobacteria > Campylobacterales > Sulfurospirillaceae > Sulfurospirillum_A. The sequence continues at coordinate 15,987 of CAZLXQ010000011.1, read as the reverse complement.
ACAGCTGCGCAAACCAAGTCATCTTCATAGCTAAACTATAAGCCTAGATAGTACTCAATCTGCTCTTTTTTTAGAATATGAAGAAAGTTTGTACTCCCCTCAATACCCGCTGGATAACCCGCTGTTACTATGTATGCTCTGTTTTTGTCTATAAATCCTTTTGCACAACCTTGTTGCAAGGTTTTACTCAGCATCTCTTCTGAGCTACTTAACTCTATATTCATAACAGGATAGACACCCCAGACCATTGTAAGTGAGCTTGCAACTCTCTGGCTGTGAGTAATGGCATAGATATCATTTTTTATCCTATAACGAGCCAGTTTTTTTGCGCTTTTTCCTGAGCTTGTAAGAGAAAGAATCGCTTTTACTTTTAGATTTTTAGCTAACTTTGCAACAGATGCTGTTATGATATCAGTATCATCTAAGAAGTCAAACTTTCCAAATTTATTGTAAGAGTATATCTTCTCGGCCTCTAAGATTGTGTTACTCATCACCTCTACGACATTGACTGGATTTACTCCTATCGCACTCTCCTCACTAAGCATAACCGCATCTGTTCCGTCTAGTACAGCATTTGCAACATCGCTTATCTCTGCTCTTGTTGCCATATCTTGTCCTGTCATGGATAGTAGCATCTGTGTTGCTGTTATGACTGGTTTTGAAGCATTGTTTGCCATTTTGATTATCTTTTTTTGAATTGATGGCACTTTGGAGTAGGGTACTTCAATGCCCAAATCACCTCTGGCAATCATAATCCCATCGCTAACCTCTAAAATCTCTTTTAGGTTTTCAACTGCATCAAACTTCTCAATCTTAGAGAAAATTTGAGCACTTGAGCCATGTTTGTCTAAAATAGCTTTTGCTCGAAGAACATCATTGGCATTTTGCACAAAAGAGATAGCAACAAAATCAACCTTTTGTTTAGCCCCCCATAGAAGATCTTTTTCATCTTTTGGGGTTATTATCTCTATGTTTATAACTGTATTTGGAAAATTTACACCCTTGTTTGAAAATAGCTTTCCGTCATTATCAATGCGTGCTACTAAATCCCCATCTGTGCTTATAACTTTTGCACGAATCGAGCCATCACACATATAGATATACTCATCCTCTTTTACCATATCTAAGATATTTGGCTGATTGATGCAAACTCTATAAACACCCTCATCTACCTTTTTGCCTAGAACTTTTTCTTTAGTGAAGATTATCTTATCACCTTTTTTAAGACAAAAACCAGACTCAAGCTCTCCCACTCTCACTTTTGGTCCACATATGTCTTGTAGTATACCTACTCTTGTATTTGTATTTTTAGAAGCCTCTCTTATGTTTTTTATTATTTGTGTGTGATACTCATGGGTTCCGTGACTAAAGTTAAGACGAAACACATTTACACCAGCTCTTATCAATCTCTCTAAAACTTTCAAGCTATCACTAGCCGGTCCGACTGTTGCTAAAATCTTTGTTTTTTTACGCATATTAACACTCCTTTTTGGGATATATAATTTATCCCAAATTATACTCTAAAATTATTACGAAATTATACCCTATTTAACTAAATTTAGGTAAAATAGAAAATAAAAAGTGTAAAAATAAAATAATAAGGAGTAAAAATGCGTATAGATTTAAATCAAACACAAGCTTTAGTTATTGACATTCAAGAGAGGTTATTTCCGCACATAAATAACAATAAACAGCTTTTGCAAAATAGTATAAAACTCATAAAAGGTCTTAATTTTCTCAAAATTCCATATATTTTAAATGAGCAGTATCCAAAAGGCTTAGGCAGTACAATTGCCCCTATAAAAGAGCTTTTAAAAGATGAAAAGGTTTTTGAAAAGGTTACATTTAGTTGTTGTGCAACTGAAGATACAATGAAAAGTATAAAAAGTAACAATAGAAAATTTGTTATTGTTTTTGGAGTAGAGGCTCATGTGTGTGTGCTACAAAGTGTACTAGACTTGATAGAGGCTGATTTTGTGCCTATAGTTGTTACAAATTGTATCGATTCAAGAGACTCTTATGACAAGCGAGTAGCAATAGACAGAATGATACAAGCAGGAGCTGTGCCTACAACCTATGAATCACTTCTTTTTGAGCTATGTGGTAGTGCCAAAAATGAAGCCTTTAAGGAGATAAGTAGGCTTGTCAAATAGCCTTATTGTAGTGTGTAAGAGCTAGTTAATCAACCAAATCTCTATCAAACTCTTTTTGGTTAAAGGTTTTCCCTAGATACTCACAAACAATTTTCGCATCTCGCTCAGCATTTCCTAGGCAGCTTGTAGCTCCTGGACTTGGGGTCATGTTAAAGATGATTCCAGTTCCTGGATTTACACTAGCTTCACCTAGCATAAGTTTTTTGTTTTTTTTGTCAAGCACTTGTGGACGAACACCGCCAAACTTTTTAGCATACTCTATCTCATCAAGCTCTAAAGAGGGGACAATTTTTCTAGCATCTTTTATAAATAACTTTTTATTGATGATGGGTACTTCAAACATAAAGTTTCTCAAAACATAGTTTCTTATATCGCTATCAGTAAAAAGATCCCAAAATATCTTTGCAACACTAAAGTCAAACCTTAAAGTTCTTATGAAGTCAATAATCGTTGAGTTTCCATGGTATCTCTCTAGTTTTGGAAGAACAAGTGCGGTTGGTCCAAATCTTGTATTGCCTTTAGCTAAGATATCAGGGTCTCCATGAAGAGCTGCAAAAGGAAGTTTTGGATGCTGAACCATATAGACTTTACCATTTAAAATCTTTTTAGTCGTCATATAAAAACTTCCAGCGATTGGAAGACAAGCCAAATCAGTCCCATGCCCCATGCGGTGTGCAAGATAGAGCGAGTGAGCTCCTGCATTGACTACAACAAAGTCTGCTGTAAAAGTTTTTTTAGCTGTCTTGATAACATGAACTTTACCAACTTGCTCTATCTTTTTTACTTTCGAATTTAAAAAAAGATCAGTTACTGTATCCTCTATCTCGTTCGCATTTTTAACAAGTGTATCTGTCATCTGAGCAAAATCCACTGTACTCCACTCACCACTCACCACGCCTACACCAACTATACTTTCAGCTCTCTCATCCCCATTTTTTTCAAAAACAATATTTGGTTCTATCTCCTTTAGCTTCTCTTTATTAAAAACCTCAAGATAAGGAAAAAGCTCTTTGAAGTCCTCATATCTCCTCTTCATATAAGCAACCTCTTCATCCCCTACACCAATCGCCATCTTTTGATGAGCAAACATAAACTTCCCGTCATACCCATGCCTCAAACAGTACTTCTCAACCATTTTTGCTGCTCTTTTAACAATCCTAGCCTTTTCGACAGTGTAGTTTGTCTCAATATCTCCATAGTGAATAGTTTGGGAGTTGCTTGTACCATTTGTGTTAAGCTCTGAAAGTCGACCATACTTTTCAATCAAAGCTATACTTTTTATGTCAGTATATTTAGCCAGTTCATAAAAAAGTGCTGCACCTGAAATGCCTCCACCAATAACTACAACTTCATAATGCTTGCTTGCCATGTGTCGTATCCTTAAAAAAATTATTAGAGCTATACTATAATTATTATAAAATTAAACTATCGCCTACCTTAAAGCTATCGCCTCTATCTCAATAGCTACCTCTAGTGGCAGTGTTTTAACCGCAACTGTGCTTCTAGCTGGTTTATGAGTGCCAAAAAACTCTGCATACACTTTGTTGACATCCCCAAAATCACTCATATCTGCTAAAAAAATTGTTGTTTTTACTACCTTGTCAAGATCACTTCCGCCCTCTTTTAAAACCTCTCTTAAGTTTGTTAAAACTTGCCTTGTTTGTAGCTCTATATCTCCCTCGACCAACACTCCATCAGCATTGAGAGGAATCTGTCCTGAAGTGTATATGATATCGCCTATGCTTACTGCTTGAGAGTATGGACCTATCGCCGCTGGGGCTTTTTGTGTGCTTATAAAATTCATCTTTATCCTTTGAACCTAAATCTATCTACTACATGTAAAAAAACTTTTTCAAGTTTCTCAACCTCTTCTAAACCACACCTTTCGTTTACTGCGTGGATTGTATCATTGATTACTCCACACTCAACACACTCTATGCCAAACTCGGAGATAAATCTTGCATCGCTGGTTCCGCCTGATGTTGAGAGTTTTGCTTTTGTATCTGTTGTTGTCTCAACTGCACTTTGTACCGCTTTAACAATAGCACTATCTTTGCATGTAACAAAAGGAAAACTTCCTTGAGTAAGCTTTAAAGTATACTTCAGCCCCTCACAAAGATTTTCAATAAATCTTTGTATATCATCTTTTGTTGTCTTAGTCGAGTTTCTTATGTTGAACATCATCTTAAGTTCATCGGGAGTTACATTGGTTACCTCCATGCCAGCTCTGATATCTGTCACAATCAACTCACTTGGGGCAAAGTTTTCATCCCCCTTATCAAATCTGTAGCTTGCCATTTTTGATAAGATAGGAGCTATTTGACTTATAGGATTTATCGATTTTTCTGGATAGGCTGCATGTCCTTGTTTTCCCTTTACATGTAGATATCCATTGATTGAGCCACGGCGTCCTATTTTGATAGTATCACCAAACTCTTTTTCACTTGTAGGCTCTGCTACTATAGCAAAATCTGGAAGAAAATTTTCTCTTTTAAGATACCTCAAAACCTCGATAGTGCCACTCTTTGCATCTCCCTCTTCATCGCTTGTAAGTATTGCTGAGAGTGTTCCGTTGAAGTTTTTTGTATGTTTTAGAGTCTGTATAAATGCACAGACTCCGCTTTTCATATCTTGTGCTCCTCTAGCATAAACTTTACCATCTTTAAGAGTCGGCTCAAACGGATCACTATCCCACCCCTTACCAGGAGGCACTACATCAATGTGCCCTGCAAAGCTAAGATGAGGACCATTCCCAAATCTTTTATATATAAACAGATTTTTTGTATCTTCAACATCTATGACAACATGCTCATACTCACCGAGATAGTCCGCTATAAAAAAAAATGCCCCATCATCATTTGGAGTTATGGATCTATAGCGTAAAAGTTTAAAAAATAGCTCTTGAGTTGTCATCATATCATCCTCTTAAACCCAGATTATACACAAAAAAAGATAAGACTAAAGTTTAACAATAGTAGCCCCAAATCCACCTCTGTTTGGTGGTGCATCGCCAAAGCTCTCAATGCTTGGATGAATTTTCAAAAACTCTCTTACTGCATATGCTAATTTTCCTGTACCAATGCCGTGAAAGATGTGTAGCTCTTCATAGCCATTTATCAAGGCATCTGAGATAAACTTATCCAAATTCTCAACCGCCTCTTCGCCTCTTTGTCCATGAAGATCTAAAGCTACTGTTGAGTTTGCATTTTGTTTCAAAACGGTAACTTTTGCTTTTGAAGATTTTTTTGGAGCATTCCCACCTCTTTTTAGAGAGTCTAGTGGAACTCTTAAGGTTATACCATCACACTCTATAGTCGCTTGATTTTTCTTAATACTCTTTAGAATACCTCTTGAACCTATATATTTTATATCATCTCCTGCTTTTAAAGGAATTAGTATTTGCTCTATGGTTTTAGGTTTATGAGTAGCTTTTTTATACTCATGGGCTCTGTTTAGATGGCGATGTGCCTCTTTTGAGTCTCTTGCTTTAATCGCCTCTTTGGCCTCCTTTATAGCTTTAGTATACTCAAAACTCATCTTTGATTTTAGTAAATCAAACTCATCTTTATACTTTTGTTTATCATCTTTTAAGTTTATCTTTAGTTTTTTTATCTCTTCGAGCTCTCTATCTTGTCTTCTTGCTCGCTCTCTCATACTTAGCTCTAAATCTATATTTTTTTGTATTAGCTCATTTAGCTTTTCTTTGTCATCTCCATAAACTTTTTTTGCTTCACCTATTAAAACTGCAGGTATCCCATACCTTAAAGCTGTCTCAAAAGCATAACTTTTTCCGATAGTGCCTTGTAAAAAACCAAAAGTAGGTCTTTGTCTCTTTTCATCAAACAGAGCTGCTAAAAGCTCTACTTGCTCGTTTGTTGCTAGTAAAGAGGCGAGTCTTTTGTGGTGAGTTGTGATTACGATCTTCATATCTCGCTCTATTAACTTCTCTATAACAACCTTAAAAAGACTCGCCGCCTCATCCGCATCAGTTCCAAGCTCTATCTCATCAACACCAACCAAGACTGAGTGTTTAGAGAAAAGCCTTGAGAATTGAGTCATTCGCCCTGCAAATGTTGAGATATCATTTTTTACATTTTGAGGGTCATCTAGTATGGCAAATATCTCTTTGAAAGAGCCGATTATCGATCTGTTTGCATCTATGTACATAGGGAGCAAGTATCTTGAGAGAAAAACTGCACTTAGTATAGACTTTAAAAGCATAGTCTTTCCACCAGCATTTACACCTGTTATCATCAAAACTTGTTTGGTAAAATCTAAGCTTATCGGCTTTGGATCACTTAGTGCAGGGTGTAAAAATCTCTCTAGCTTTATCTCTTTACTCCTTTTAGGAAGTATGAACTCCATATCTCTATCTTTTGCAAAGTTTACTCTTGCTTGATAAGCATCAAACCTATCAAACTCTTTGTTAATAAACTTTAAAAAAAATAGACTCTTCGCAAATATAGTCGAAATAGATTTGCAATATCCATAGATAAGCTCCTCTTTCTTGTCAAGCAAATCACTCTGTTTTGATTTTAATTTTGCTAGGCTTTGTGGGGCTACATAGAAAAATCCGCCACTACTTCGCCCTATAACACTACCTTTTAGTACATGATTAAATCCACCACGCAAAAGTAGCGCCTCTTGGTCATTAACAAGATGAACTTGTCTGTCAACTAAGTATGTGCCTATTTTTTCTGTACTTATGGCTCTTCTTAGGGCTATACTCATATCCTCTTTTATGAGGTGCAGACTTCTGTTGATTGACTCAAAATTCTCATCTATCGAACTTTTTAGCTCACCCTTATCATCAAAAAACTCACAAATCTCTAAGACACTCTTTGGTACTACTATTTTTGACATCCAGCTAGATAAGCTATCACTTAAAAGTGCTTTTTTTAGATATATAAAGTAGCTGACAATTTTAATAAAAGCATATATTTGAGATGTGCTTAGCACCCCACTCTTTTGTAAAAGTGCAATTGAGTGATCTAGGTTTATAAGTTCGGGAATTTGTTTTATGGTTTGATGATTAAAGAGTTCTCGTATAAGTTTATAGTGAAGATGAGTATCCCCCTCCAAAAAGAGGGGCTTTTTTCGTGATAGATAGTTTTCATAAGAGAGAATATGCTCCTCTAAATCAAGCTGTGAGAGGATTTTATCCATCAGTCTACTTTACATGTAGAGACTTTTATGATAACACCTTTTAAGTCCTCTTGGTCTCTTTTTGGCATAAATGTTTGAGTGCCACTAATATAGATAAACCTCTTATTGTTTACTTTGTGCTCACCGCATATAACAGTATCGCCTTGTCTAAAAGCGTTTACTACTTCTCTGTTGTCCTGAGCATCTGCATCACGACCACTCTCATATATATATATAGCTACAACAAACAGTGTAATCACAATCGTCACGATAATCTTTTGTAGTTTTGTAAATGAGTTTTTCTTACTCACTACCACCAAAAGAATCAGTAGTATAAAAATCAAAAACAGAACAATCTGCATTAAGCACCCCTTAGTTGGTTCGTAATATCACCAGCTCCAAAGCCGATAACAAGTCCAGTGTTTAGCTTTTTAAAAGCACCTAAGTCTACAAAATCCCCATCTTTTTTAAGGCTATTTACAAACTTTGGACTATATCTTTTAAATCTATCTTTAAAATCTATCTCCATCTTAGCTTCACCAGCACTCCATACAGGCAAGATGATAAGCTCATCAACACCACTAAAACACTCCACATAGCTATCAAGATTATCTACTGTTCTTGAGTATTTATGAGGTTGCCAGATAGCTGTAATCCTATCTAAATTAAGCAAATCTGCATATATCTTAGCTGAGGCTATAGTCGCTTTTATCTCTGTTGGGTGATGTCCATAGTCATCTATAAGTGCATAGTTACTTTGCCCAGTAAGTATATCAAATCTCTTCTTTATGCCTCTATAGTTTTTTATCTTCTCACGCACACTCTCCAAGTCTATCTCATTTATACTAGCTAGTATCGCTAAAGATGCATCGATGGCTATATGCTCACCAATTCCCCAAACCTCAAAACGACCCAAATCTTTAAGCACAAAAGAGGTAAATGGTTCCCCATTTTTTATGATAGTTTCCATCTGTGCTATATCACGACTAGGATAGAGACGAATCGCCTCCATGTCGTTAAGTGTGCTTAGAAACTTATCCTCTGCATTTATCACCCTTATCGTTGCACTTTGTAAAAATTCCCTATAAGCTCCATAAAACTTATCATAATCGTAGTTGTAGAACTCCATATGCTCAGGCTCTGCATTTGTTACAATCGCAATATATGGATTAGAGTTTAAAAAGCTTGAATCACTCTCATCTGCTTCAAAGATGATATTGTTGCTATTTTGGTAGTGTATATTTGCACCAAACTGCTTGCTTTGTGCTCCTATGATAACTGAGCCATCCACCATGCTTGCCAAAATCGCACTAGTTGTACTCTTCCCATGAGCTCCACAGACTGAAAAAACTCTTTTATCTTTTAGTATAAACGGCAAGGCATCTTTTCTTGAGAGTGTTACAATGCCTCTTTTTCTAGCCTCAGCTAGCTCCACATTGTCATCTTTTACAGCCGCGGAGTATATGAGTAAATTTTGCTTTTTGATACTCTTTGTAGAGTGAGGAGTGTTTACTCTTATACCCTCATCTATCAAGCACTGTGTTGTTTGTGTCTCTCTCATATCAGAGCCACTTACGGTATAACCTCTTTTTTTTAAGTACCGAGCCAATCCCGACAACCCAATCCCACCAATCCCTACAAAATGAATAGATTTCACTATGACACCTCTTTTATATAATCTCTTATGCACACTAATGCCTCTTTGGTTTTTTTACTATTTTCAACCAATGCTATGCGAACATAAGCACCCCCCATTCCCTCTCTTCCTAAAAAACTACCAGGCAGGACTTTGACATTTTTCTTTTTGTATAACCCTTTGGTAAAAGCTAGCTCATCTTGAACTTCAAGCCAAACATAAAAAGTAGCCTCACTTCTCTTTATATGTAAAATCTCACTTGCAAGCTCTAAGTTTTTTCTGTAGATTTTTTGAGACTTCTGCACATGTTGCTCATCACTCCAAGCCAAAGCTGAAGCTTTTTGAAGAGGCAAAGGAGTTGCAGCTCCCACATAAGTTCTATACCTCATGTACTCTTTTAGTATCCTCTCATCTCCAGCGATAAAACCTGAACGAAGAGAGGGAGCTGAGCTTCTTTTAGAGATCGAGTTTACTACAAGCACATTTTTAAACTCGCTATTTCCTACATGTAAAGATGCCTCAAGTAAAGAGGGCGGCTTAGTATCGACATAAATCTCACTATAGCACTCATCATTTAACAAAATAAAATCATGCTTTAAAGCTAACTCTACCCACTCTCCAAGCTCACCAATGTTCAAGGTTGAAGCCGTAGGGTTGTTTGGAAAATTCAATATAACTAAATCCGCATCTTTTAATCTCTTAAGAGTGATATCTGGCTTAAAGTTACCCTTTTTCGTTAGATTTAGGTAGACAACTTCTGCCCTACAAGCCTTTGCAGCCCCTTCATAAATCTGATAAAAAGGGTTTGTATAAGCCATAACTGGATTTTTAACATCAAAAAGTAGAAACAAAGGAAGATTAAAAAGCACTTCACGAGTTCCAAGAGTTGGAATTATCTCACTATTTTTTAACTCTACACCAAATCTATTTTTTACAAAACACCTTTGAGCATCTCTTAGATAACTCTCACCCGCTGTTTTTGGATACTTGTTTAGCATACCTGAGCTATCCCTTAATCCCTCCTGTATAAATAAAGGAGTCTCAAACTGAGGCTCTCCTACACTCAAAACAGATGGCTCAAAACTCCTGTTTGGCTCAATATCTTTTAATAAATTCGTCAATTTTTCAAATGGATATGGTTCAAAATTCAATTGTTATACTTCCTAATCACATATAGTGCTGTTATATTACCATAAATTTGGTTTACCTTAGATTAGAGGTGCTCTATAATCTGTTTTGCTTTCTGATTATCTCAAATTTTTGTGGTCTTACTGTTATGTCAGTTATAGTAAAAGGTGATTTTACTACATGCAGAACTGTTTTTGCTAAATCTTTTGGCTCTATATAGGTCTGATTTTTACTTGATGGCTCAAAATTTAACTCATCAAAAAAAGCAGTTTTAGTTAAGTCTGGGTTCACACTAGTAACCCTCACCCCACTTCTTCTAAGCTCCTCAAATAGACTTAAGCTAAAATCTCTCAGCCCACTTTTAGTTGCAGTATAAAGAGCAGAGAATTTTGAGTGCCTTGTTGCTTCGATAGAAGATATATTGATGATATGACCTTCTGTTTTTTTAAGACTTCTAAGACAGAGATTTATTAATATGATCGGAGCTTTTAGGTTTACATCTATCAGCTCTTCGATTTTGCTTAAACTCAACTCTTCGTGAGGCTCAAAAACTCCTAAGCCAGCACAGTTTACAAGCAAATCTATATCTGTAGTTTTCAGAAGCTTTTTTATCTCTACATGCAGAGCTTTTGTATCTCTTAAATCACAAGCAATATCGCTATCTTTTCTACCAATACCATAAACATCATATCCATCCTCTCTAAGGGCAGAGCCAATCGCCTCTCCAATTCCGCTACTAGCACCAGTAATCAATGCAGTTTTTATTTTGGTTTTTCTACTCATAGTGTGACCACATCCTGATAATTTTGACAATTAATGACTAACCTTACGCACACAATGAGCAAAGCCCATTATGTGCGTAAGGTTAGTTAATGATATTTTATGCTTTATTATATTAAACTATTATAAATTCACTCGGTGATTGGAGTAAATATGGAATTTTTTAAGAAAAATATTTGGTACCTTTTTTATATTATTGCTTTTTTTACTACTATATTGTCTATCGCTATATCATACACTCTTTGGCAATATGCTTTCAGTAAACAAAAACTCAAACAAGAGAGTATTGTTTTGCTCTATTCAAACTCTGTATACTCTGTCTTGTCACAATACGAAACTGTTTTTGAAATGCTAGGAGTGTGCTTGTTTAAAGATGGCAAATATAAAAATATTAAGCATACAAAAAAGAGATTCGATAGACTTCTAAAACTAAGCCCAACAATCGCAGGATTAGGGATAGTTGAGAAAGATGGCAATACATTAGCATCTAGTATAGATACAGATATCAAAAAACTACCCAATATGCTTGAGCTAAAAGAGACAAGAGACTCTTTTTTACAGGCTTTGAGTAGTTACGATATGGTGCTTGGAAGAACCCACTATCATGAGCTTTTAGACATGTATGTCATTCCACTTAAAAAAGCGGTAAGAGATGAGAGTGGAGGGGTTTTAGGCGTGGTAGTAGCGACAGTAGAGGTACAAGGAAATTTTAATATAAAACAAAAAAATATATTTGATGGCAACATTGTCATAGTTAGAGAGAGTGACAACTTTAGGCAAATGATACTTAAAAAGATCACTGCTCATGACAGGTATGATGAGCCTGTATCAGATGAACTGATAAGTGGTTTTTTAAAGATTATTGCAAAGACATATGACTTAACAGAGGATGAGATAAAAAAGAGCGAAGAGGTGTTTACGGTAATTCAAGCGAAAATTACAAAAGAGAAAGAGGAGGTAATGCGGACCATCTTTTTTATAGAGAAGTACCAGCTTTGGGTAGTAGTAGAGTCGAGTTTTGATAGTTTAAAAGAGAGTTTTTATAAGAAGTTACTGCTCATTATCTTTTCTTTTTTGTTGTTCATGGCTATCTTGTATGCTCTATTTAGGCAGATAGATATATCAGAAAGCAAAAAAAGGGAAGCACTTACACATCAAGCGGAGCATGACTATCTTACGAAGTTAAAAAATAGATACTATTTGTCTAAAAAATTCAACCATAAAGAGCTGTTAAGACCTTTTGGACTCATAGTTTTAAACATAGATAATTTTAAAACTATAAATAGAAACCTCGATTACAGTTGTGGCGACATGGTTCTTCTAGCATTCAGTTTAAGACTTAGTGAGATTAAGAAACAAGACGATATTTTAGCAAGATACGGTGGTGATGAGTTTTTGTTTATAAGATATGGTGCAACAATAGGTCAGATGATTCAGCTTGCAAAGGATATCTTAGTTCTTTTTAGAGAGCCATTTGTTGTTCGAGGGGTCGACATTGTTTTAGGAGCTAGTATGGGGGTTTCTAACTATCCAAGTGATGGTAAAAATTTTGATGAGATAAAAAAGTATGCTGATATGGCTCTTCAAGAAGCAAAAAAAGAGAAAAACTGCTATAAGATTTTTAAAGATAACATCAAGCAAAAGCACTTAAGAGTCTCGATGATAGAGCAGGAGCTAAAAGTAGCACTAGAGCACAATGAGATATATATGGTCTATCAGCCACAGATAAAAAGTGATGATACTCTGTATGGAGTAGAGGCGCTTGTGAGATGGGAGAGCAGAGTGCTTGGGTTTGTGGGACCTGATGAGTTTATACAAATAGCTGAGCGTACAGGAGTGATGGTGAAGTTGGGACAATACATAATCAATACATCCTTAAAAGAGATTGTTAGTTTACAGCAACAAACAGAAAAAAAGCTTCAGCTTTCGATAAATATCTCTGTAAAGCAGCTCATGGAGTCAAGCTTTTATGAAAATCTACTTAGATCGATTAAAAATACAGGGTTTCAAAAAACATCTCTCATGCTAGAGGTGACAGAAAGCCTTTTCATAGAGAACCAAAGCGAAGTTTTCCCTCTTTTAAAAAAGATAAGAGCAGAGGGAATAAAAATCTCTCTTGATGACTTTGGTACAGGATACTCATCTTTGAGCTTACTAAGAAAACTACCAATAGATGAGTTAAAGATAGATAAAAGCTTTATAGATGACTTAGAGTATGATACTGATGCCGTAAACATGATAAAAATGATTATTTCGGTCGGGAAACAGCTAGATATAGAGCTCTTAACAGAGGGAGTGGAAAAACAAGAACAGAAGGACATGCTAAATAGCTATGGTTGCAATTTATATCAGGGGTACTACTTCTCTAAGCCTCTTAAGAGAGAGGATTTGCTGGATTTTTTGAGATAAGAGTTTATCATATCACTCTCCATCTTGTCATTATGAGTATATTCGTACCCAAAAACTTTTTTCCATAGACTCTCATCTTCCATGCACATGTAGAAATAGACATCTTTATGCCAAGGTTTAAAAGCTTCATAGACACCACTAAACATCTCCTCTTTTACATGTAGAGGGTAAGACTGTTTTCCTCCAGCATTTACCATGGGCATTTGTAAGATTTTACTCTTAAAGTTTCTCTCTCTAAGTCTCTTTATGACGGGTTTTATAAAAGTTAAAGTTCCAAGACTAACAAGTGCTACTTCACTAGTCTTAAAGTTTTTTAAAAGAGTGTTTATCACCTCTTTATACTCTAAAAGATAGTTCTCATAAACTACTATCGGATGAAAGTGAAAACCAACTAAAACCCCTTTATCAGCTAGTTTTCTGGCACACTCTATTCGTTTTTTAAGTGAAGCACTTAGGTGTTCTTCATTTTTTATTATAGTTAGAGTATTGATACTCCAAGTGCAGAGTATATTTTTTGGGACACTGTTTTTTAGCAAGTAAGAGATGTTATCAGACTTTGTTTTTAGCTCTAAGATTACATTTGTATTTTTTCTTGCAAACTCAAAAAGTGCTTCGAGTATGCCGTGTTTGTTTCCCCACATCAAAGAGTCTGAACTCTGCCCTGTTCCTATATGATAGGTTTTATTTGAATCAAGTTTTAGGTTTTTAAGTTTACTTGCAAAGTTTTTATCAAAACCAATTTTACCCTCATTGTAAAAAGATTGGATTGAGCAGTAGGAGCAGTCAAAACCACAACTCTCAACAGCATCAAGTGTCATCAAATTACAACAACGAGTCTTTGGATTTGCTACAGGACACATGCCAAGACTAAGCTCCTCTTTCTCAAAAGTGGTAAATTTAAAATTACTCTTTTTTGGAGATTCTTGAAACTTTTTGTATGTTTTTGGAGCTATTTTTATAGCCTCATAAAAATTTTTTACATGTAGAAGAGTTTTTTTTCTATCATGCTTATCAATCCAGACATCTTTTATATTTTTTTCATCCCACATCTTTAAATCAACCGACATATCAACAAGCTGTTTTATATCTTGAAATGAGAACTTATATCTTAAAGCCTTTAGCTCTATAAACTTTTGTAGCTCTTCATCTACTCGTCTAAAGTTACTATTTGAGATATGTTTTTTAAATTTTTCTCTATAATTTTCCAAACGAACTCTTTTTTTGGTATTGTCGTATCTAGGTGGTCGGATACAATTTTTAGTACAAATATACTCTTTACTTGTAGATACTTTTGACTTACAGATAAAAATGTTTTAGCTTCCATATCTACAAGAGTAGCTTCTAAATTCCTATCATTATCAAGTGGAGCATCAACAGTTCTTAGGCTAGCATACTCTATTGAGTCAAGTTTTTGGTTGGTGCAAAACAAAGAGCCTATCTCAATGCTCTCATCTTTGCATCCAACCACACCTATGTTGATAGCTTTTTCAATATCATACTGCTTAAAAATACTCTCTATGTGTAGAGTATTTTTAGCACCCAATCCGCTAGCAATCAAAACTATACTGTTGCTAAAGTATAGTCTATAGGGATTTGTCTGTATACGCTTGAGTCTAAAATACTCCACTAGAGGCTTCGCTTCATCTTTAAATGCTGTGTGGATTAAAGTGTACTTCATCTGATGAAGCTTAGTTTTAGACTACTTGAAAGTGGCTATATATGCTGCAACATTTGCAATATCTACTTCACTTAACTGTGCGACCTGCGTTTTCATGATGTTTTTCATAGCACCACTATATGGGCCATCTTTATAGCCCATCATCGCTTCAATGGTTTTAGTCGAATTCCATCCTGTGATAATTTTACCAGTGCCGAGTGCTTTTTTCTCGCCATTAGCACCATGATAAGATGCACACCTTTTATAAATCTGTGATCCGATAGTTGCATCTGCACTTGACGATATAGCAAGTGCAGATATACCAGCAAGTGCTACCTTTGCTTCTTTAGATATATTTTCACTCTTCTGCACAGTAACAGCTACAGTATCTTTGACTATCGACTCTGCTACCTCTGAAACTTCACTCACCTTTTTAGTAGCAGTGTCAATAACACTTGATATTTTGACTGCATTTATAATGACATTGCTATCTTTGAGTACTTCAGCTTCTTCATTTGCAATAGCAACAATATCCTCTTTTACCTGTGCTGTTGCGGCGACTACACTATCTTTAATGGCCGCTTTTTCATCACACCCTGTTAAGAGAATAAGAGATACTAAAGAGTAGATAAATTTTTTTTTCATTTTGTTTGCCTTTTTGTTGCTGACCTTATACACTATTATGAGACCACTGCACAGTAGCAAGTCCCAATCTACGGCAAACTAGCAAATAGCGGTTTCACGAAGTGAAAAGTTTCAAGGTCAATTATCTAAATAGTTTACAGATTTATTATTGAAAAGAAGCTTAAGAACATCTTTTAAAAACCCTTTCCAAGCATTTTATTTAATCTTTGCTTAAACTATTTTCAGATATAATCTTCAACTTGATTGAAAAAAGGGCGTAAAACCTATAGATTCTCAAAAAAGCTCCTTTTTTGTAGCTTTAGGGGGTTATAGGGGATTTATCCCCTGCCACTATAATGGGCTTTGCTCATTATAGTGCGTAAGATTCAGTTGAAAAAACTCAAAGGAACATACAAGATGTATGCAATCATTAAAAATGGCGGGAAGCAGTATAA
>CAZLXQ010000010.1:0-20669 GCA_964563675.1 uncultured Sulfurospirillum sp. | reverse complement strand
AAAAGTTAGCCATCTGACCTAGTGCCTCTCTAAAGTGTTTTGGAGGACTAGACTCAACTCTTCCTCTAACTCCACTAAATCCCTCATTTAACAAAGCTCTAAGACTCCATCCTGCACAATAAGCAGTCAAGCAGTCAAGATCATGTATGTGATAGTCTCCATCTCTATGTGCCCAACCCTCCTCTTTTGAGTAGATTTTATCAAGCCAGTAGTTTGCTATAACTTTTCCAGCTGTATTATTTACAAGTCCTGCATTTGAGTAGCCTGTATTTGAGTTTGCTTTGATTCGCCAGTCGCTCTTGCTTATATACTCCTCTATAGTCTGAGTTGAGTTTACAAATGTAGTATCATCACTAAGCCCGCCTGCATGCTCTCTTTGCATCTTATGAGTGTGGCGATATATCATAAATGAGCGCATAACTTCAAAGTATCTTGCCTTATAGAGCTCAACTTCAATCAAATCTTGTATATCCTCAACAGCAGCAACTCTTTTTTTACTAACACTCTCTAAGATGTTTTTAAATGGAGTTTCATCATAAGTTACTCTCACACTTTTAAAAGCTTTTTTAATTGCATCTTCGATTTTATAGGCATGAAACTCTTCTGTGCTTCCATCTCTTTTAAGTAGTTTTGTTAGCATAATAGTCCTATCTTCTATCTAGTCTTATAACTGCTCTACCAATACTCTTGCCATCTATCATCTCATCTATAAGTTTTGGTAGCTCCTCTAGACTATGCTCATGAACTATACTACTCAAGTCTATCTTCCACTCATCACAGAGCATACCCCAAAGCATCTCTCTATGGCGTCTATCGAACTCTGCTGAGTTAATTCCCAAAAGATTTACACCCCTAAGTATAAATGGAAAAACAGTACAATTAAGCTTTGCGGAGCCTACCATGCCGCAAACTGCAACACTTCCCTCTGGCTTTATCTGCTTAAGAATACTCTCTAGTATTTCGCCTCCGACAACATCAATAGCTCCATCATATCTTGGCTTTAAAAGAGGTTTTTTTGCATGCATTTCAAACTCATCTTTTAAAATCACTTCATCTGCACCTATTGAGGTTAAAAACTCTTTTTTATCCTCTTTTGAGCTTAGTGCAGTAACTTTAAAGTCAAGATGAGATAAAAGCTTAATGCAGAAGCTACCAACGGCTCCAGTCGCTCCACTTACTAGGATATTGTTACCTTTTTTTTGACCATTTGTTATGAGCTTGAAAATCGCTATTGCCGAGGTGAGCCCCGCTGTGCCTATCGATACTGCCTCTTTTAGAGTAAGATTTTTTGGAAGTGGTATAATCCAAGCTTCAGGCACACTTATATACTCGCTAAATGCACCATCTGTATTCATGCCCAAATCAAAGCTTGTAACAATCACCTCATCGCCTTTTTTAAACTTTGAACTGCTGCTTCTTTTTACAACTCCAACTCCATCAATCCCAGGAGTATGAGGATACTCTTTTGTGACTCCTCTATTGCCGGTGGCACTTAGAGCATCCTTGTAGTTTAAAGCACTATAGTTAACTCGAATAAGAACTTCACTGGTATCTAGCTCACTTAAGGGCAGAGTTTTTATCTCTTTTGTAAATTTGCCCTCATCACACTCAACCCTTAATGCCCTGTATTTCACTGGTTCTCTTTTTGTTCAGGTTTTTTTATAAAGTTTTGGGTTCTTTTAGCTTGTTTTGTTTTTATGTGAAGTGCCGCTTTTGCCATTAGGTGGGCACTTACTGGTGCAGTTATAAACAAAAAGATAGTTATTAAAATCTCATGTAGACTCAAATAGCCTGTCTTGGCTGTAAAGTAGATTGCTGATGCTATCAAGATTGTACCAACTCCTAGTGTTGTTGCTTTTGTTGGGCCGTGTAGACGCATGTAAAAGCCGGGCAGCTTATATAGACCGATAGAGCCAACAAGAACAAAAAATACACCTATCAAAATCAAGACCGCTAAAATATTTTCGAGCATAAATATCCTTTATTCAATTATATCGCCACGCAATAAAAACTTACTCAGTGCGACAGTTCCAACAAAACCCATAATAGATATAAGCAAAGCAACCTCAAAATACAAAAAGCTACTAGTATAGACTCCGTATAGAATCAATATAGCGATAGAGTTTATATAAAGAGTGTCAAGAGCTAGAATTCTATCAACATTATCAGGTCCTTTGACTAGGCGAAAAAAACTTAGTGTCATCGAAAATGCTATCACTAAAAACGAAACTTCTAAAACTATTTCGAGCATAACTTAAAGACCTCCATCAGTGGTTTTTCATAGCGGTTTTTTATATGAGCAGTAGCACTTTGAGGATCTTTTAAGTCTAGAAAGTGAAGAGTTAGATGCTTTCTATCTTTTGAAAGATCGCAAGAGACAGTTCCTGGTGTTAAAGATATGGTATTTGCCAATATGCTTATACCAAAAGGGTGCTCAATATCCAAGTCGATAGTAGCAAAACCTGGATGAAGATTCTCATTTTTACCTAAAATCAGCTTTGCAACAACAACATTTGAAACAACAATATCCCACATAACTACAAGAAAAAACTTAAACAACACTAAAGGCTTTTGCAAAGTTATCTTCTCTTCCCAGAAAGAGGATGTAAAGATGGGGATAATAACTCCCAACAAAAGTCCAAGCACAAAGTGCCCCATGCTAAAGCTAGTGTTTAGTGTCATCCACCCTATACATAAAAAAATAGTTAATATAGGGTGCGGTAAAACTCTATTGATCATTTTTAGCCTCCATTGAGATGTTTAAAACGGCCTCTATATAGCCAGATTGATCATACATATAAAATGCAATTGAGTCGGTAAAGTCTACGATAACTCCTGCAAATACAACCAGAAGTAGCATTAAAAAGAGTAAAAATACAATAGGCATGTATGCTATCTTGTTAAGTTTTGTGCTCTTTGAGAGCTCAACTTTTTGTACATTATAGAAGAGTAGAGACCCAGACCTTGCAAGTGAGATTATCATAATCAAACTTGAGGCTAGCACTATAGCTAAGATCCACCAAAACCAACTAGACTCAAGCCCAGCAGACAAGATCAGTAGTTTGCCGATAAAACCAGAAAAAGGAGGCATGCCCGTCATGGCAATCGCAGCAACCATAAAAGTACTGCCCAAAAGAGCTTTGCTATGCATTGAGACTCCAGGGCTAAATCTATCCTCAAGAGAGCCTCTGCTTTTTGAAATCATATCACTTAGCAAAAAGAAGGCTCCTGCTATTATGGTGGAGTGAAGCATGTAGTATATAGTCGCAGAAAGAGCTTCTTGTGAGTTTATACCAATGCCAACTAGCAAAATCGCTATCGAAGCTAAGACAAGATAGGAGACTTGCTCTCTTAATCTTCTTGAGGCTGCTACTCCAAGAGCACCCATAACAAGAGTTATCAATCCAAGCCCTAAAACCCAAGGCATGTAGTAAAAGCTCAACTCTCCTGCAGATTCACCAAAAAGTGTGCCATGAACTCTTATGATACTGTAGATTCCAATTTTGGTCATGATAGCAAAGAGTGCGGCGATTGGAGCAGAGGTATTTGTATATGCTTGAGGTAACCACAAGTAGAGCGGAAACATTGCCGCTTTGATACCAAAAACAACTAAAAGCAGAAGTCCGCCTGCTGCAACTACCCCTTGACTTTCAGCTGGAAGCTGTGCAATCTTCATAGACATATCGGCTATGTTAAGGGTTCCCGTTATTCCATAGAGCACTCCAATAGCAAACAAAAATAGAGTTGAGCCAACCAAATTGATAACCACAAACTGCAAACCAGCTTTAGTTCTTAGTTTTCCTCCCCCATGAAGAAGTAGACCATAAGATGCCAATAGTAGAATTTCAAAAAAGACAAATAGGTTAAAAAGATCTCCTGTTAAAAAAGCACCATTTAGACCGAAAAGTTGAAATTGAAATAGTACATGAAAGTGCTCCCCTTTTAAATCTAGTTTAGTACTAATCGCATACCACAAAGAGGCGATTGCCAATAGCGAGGTGAGTAGTATTATCACGGCCGAGAATCGATCTAGAACCAATACTATGCCAAAAGGTGCTACCCAATTTCCAAGAGAGTATACTTGAGCTGTACCCTCAATGGCAACTTTTAGAGTACAAATCGTAACACCCACGAGAAGCAGAGTCAACAAAAAACTCACTATTCGCTGGGTTCTAAAACTTGTCCAGCGAATCATAAGGAGTAAAATTCCTCCAAGTAAAGGCAATAAAACAGGTATAAAAGCTGAAGTCATCACTTGTTCACCTCCTGATTTGTATCTGTCTGAGGAGCTTTTAGAGCCTCTTCATCTTGGGAAGATTGCTCACCATCAACATGGTCATTTCCCATATCAGAGTATGATCTCAAAGCTAAAACGATTAAAAATGCAGACATTCCAAAAGAGATAACTATAGCAGTCAACACAAGAGCTTGAGGTAGTGGGTCAGCATATCCTCCTTGTGCGGGGTCTATGATCGTTGGCATTCCAACCGTAAGCCTGCCCATAGCAAATAAAAATGTGTTGACAGCATAAGCTAGCAACATTATGCCAAGCACCACAGGGAATGTTCTAGCCCTTAAAACTAAAAACACCCCACTAATAGTAAGAGCTCCGATAACAAGAGCTACAATAAGTTCCATTACTTAACCTCGCTAACATCTTGAGTTTCAAAATCTTTTTTATGTGTTTCGGTACTAATCTTGCCTATTTCAACTAGTATCATAACAGTAGCACCTACTACAGTTAAAAATACACCCAAGTCAAAAGCAAGAGCACTAGCTACATGGAATGTGCCGACGATAGGCCAGTCCAGATAGGTAAAGGCTGTAGTTAAGAAAGGATAGCCATATAGCATCGATACCACTCCCGTTAGAGTGCCAAATAGCAGTCCATATCCTATATACTTGTGCATGTCTGTTCTTAGTCTGATTTGTGTCCAGACTACGCCATTTGCGAGATACTGCACTATGATGGCTATTGAGGCGATCAGTCCAGAGATAAATCCGCCACCAGGTAGGTTGTGTCCTCTTATAAATATAAATACTGCAAATAGCAACATAACAGGAAACAGTACACGAGTAAGAGTCTGCATAATCATAGGGTGCGGATCATCACTCCAGAAGATGCCACCACAATTTTTTTCAGCCGATGAAAGTTTTATCCCTTTTAGCATAGCATAAACTCCAAGTCCAGCGATAGCTAAAACAACAATCTCTCCCAAGGTATCAAGACCACGAAAGTCAACCAAAATCACATTAACAACATTGGTTCCGCCACCACCAGGGACACTGTTCTCTAAAAAGAAGTCTGATATAGGAGCAAAATCTCTAGTCAAGACAGACATAGTAAGCATAACCACACTAACCCCCGCAAGTCCTGCTAAAGCCCCATCTCTATAGAGTCTTTTCTTATTGATTTCTATGGGAGTTTTTTGAGGCAAGAAATACAGAGCCAATAGTAGCAGTACGATAGTCACAATCTCGACAGATAGCTGAGTTAAAGCTAAATCTGGTGCTGAAAACTTGACAAACCCTAGCGACATTATCAATCCAATCAAGCCAACAATAATCAGAGTCAAAATTCTGTTTGCATGTACAAACATGGTCATAAGGCTTATAGAGATTAGTCCTAAGGCTATAATAATTGTAACGATATTGGTCTGCAACATCTCTCTTGAGCCAAATAAAGGAGCATCCATCATATAAAAACCACAAAAACCAAACAGTAGGGCAAAAGAGATAATCCATGCTGTTGCATGCTGAAGTGAACCTTTATCGAAACCTCTTGTTATAAAAACTGACAGACTAAATAAAGAGTTAATCAGTGAATCATAATAGCCCTTAGCATCTATAGATTTAAAGTGCTTGTCATAAAAACTATACAATCTACTACGCATAGTATACACAATAATACCAAGAGCAAGAGCCACAGCACTCATCAACAAAGGGATATTAAATCCATGCCAGATAGCAAGCTTGTAGTAGGGCAAAGAGTCTTGAAGTGAACCAAGGGCGGTAATCTCGAGCATAGGCCCTGCAACATAAAGAGGAAGAACTCCAACTGCTACACAAATCGCAGCCAATAGTCCGATGGGTAGTAGCATCATAGAGGGTGCTTCATGCGGTATTTTAGGTAAATCTGCTGGCATATCTCCTAAAAATACATCTTTTACAAACTTTATAGAGTAGGCGACAGCTAAAATACCACCTATTGTTACTAGTATAGGTACTGCCGAGGTGAGCATAGAGATTTGTGAGACATTTATCGCCTCTTCAAAGAACATCTCTTTACTTAAAAATCCATTCAATAAAGGAACTCCTGCCATAGAGGCTGATGCTATCATGGCAAACAAGGCGGTATAGGGCATGTACTTGACTAGTCCGCCCAATTTATTGGTGTCTCTTGTGCCACTTTGATGCTCAACTGCACCTGCAATCATAAACAAAGAGGCTTTAAAAGCAGCATGGTTCATGATATGAAAGAGTGCCACCACAACTGCAAACTTAGTACCGAAGCCAAACAAAAGAGTAATAAGTCCTAAATGGCTAACAGTGGAGTATGCGAGTAGACCCTTTAAATCGCTCTTGAAAAATGCGATATAAGCTCCCATGAGCAGTGTTATCATACCGATCGAACTAATAATCCAAAACCACTCTGGCGTTCCTGCTAAAACAGGAAAAAATCTAGCTAGTAAAAATATACCAGCCTTAACCATCGTAGCAGAATGCAGATAGGCTGAAACAGGGGTAGGAGCTGCCATCGCATGTGGAAGCCAAAAGTGAAATGGAAACTGTGCAGACTTAGCAAACACCCCTA
Source organism: uncultured Sulfurospirillum sp. (assembly GCA_964563675.1). Lineage (GTDB taxonomy): Bacteria > Campylobacterota > Campylobacteria > Campylobacterales > Sulfurospirillaceae > Sulfurospirillum_A. Next base: position 13,855 of record CAZLXQ010000010.1, on the reverse strand, counting down.
TAAGGATTAGTACTAAAACTAAAAGGTAGAGTGGGTGCTCTCTTACTATCTCTCCAGATTGCAAAATAACACTAAGCTGATAACTTCCAACAATATCACCAAGCAGCAACACACCACCAAGCAGTGCTAGTCCACCAGCAGCAGTAACTCCCAATGACACTCTAGCACCCTGCCTAGCCTCTTTTTTATGCTGCCAAAAGCTGATAAGTAAAAAAGATGTAAGTGAAGTAAGCTCCCAAAAGACTACCAAAAGAAGGATATTTTCTGATAACACAACTCCTAGCATTGAGCCCATAAACATAAGAAGATAGGCAAAAAACCTACCCATGCAATCTTTGCTTGATAGATAGTAGCGGGCATAGAACATAACAAGTAGTCCTATAACTAAAATCAGAAGTGCAAAAAACATAGATAAGCCATCAAGCCTAAATGCAAAGTGCAGACCAACTCTTTCTACCCATGCCCAGCTTTGGATTAGAGTTTCACCTTGAAATACTAGCTCAATAGATGGATAAAGAATGGCGATAGTCACTACAGTTATACCCATACTAAGCCATGCTGAGAATAGGCGATCTATCTTTGACGACCAAGCAACAAAAATAGCCCCTAAAAAAGGCAAAAGAACCACGATAGGAAGATTAAAAAGCAATAAATTCATATGCACCCTTATACTGTTTTTGAAATAGTACCATTTTTTCCTTAAAGCTATTGCTTATTGACACCCTTCGCACTCAAGAGTTCTATCAGCAACATCAATTTTGTTTTGCGGTGATTCGCTCCTGAGATAATAGGTTGACTTTATGCCAAGCTTCCAGCCCAACATATATAACTCATTGAGATACTTCCCACTTGCCTTGTCTAGTGTCATAAAGATATTTAAACTCTGCCCTTGATCTATCCATTTTTGCCTAATAGCGCCAGCTTTTATCAGTAGTTTTTGGTCTAAATCATAAGCAGGAGTGTAGTAGCTCCAAGTCTCTAAGCTTAGCTTTGGAGCTACTACGGGAATCATGCCAGAGAGATTCTCTTCAAACCACTTTCTTTTATATATCGGTTCTATAGCTTGAGTTGTACCTACCAAGATAGATATTGAGCTTGTGGGTGCTATCGCCATTAAGTAGCCATTTCTCATGCCATTTTTCTTTACATATTGACGCAACTCTTCCCAGTTATATGTATAGCCAAATAGTCCGCCGCGATCTACTAATTTTTTTGCTTCGTTATTTGCAATATCTATCGGAAATACCCCTTTGCTCCATTTAGAGCCGTCAAACTCTGGATACTTTCCTTTTTCTATAGATAGATTTGCTGAAGAGCGAATGGTGTTATAGCTAATAGCCTCCATAATCTCATCTATCTTTGCAAAGTGTTCATACTCACCCCATCTTATCTGTTGCTCTGCTAGCATCTGAGCTTCGCCCATCACCCCTAAACCAATAGAGCGTGATTTTAGGTTTGTTCGCTTTACTTTTGCATGTGGGTAAAAGTTGAGGTCTATGACATTATCAAGCATTCTTACAGCTATGGGGACAACTCTCTCTATATCCTCTTTTGTATTGATTTTTGAGAGATTTATGCTTGCAAGGTTGCAAACTGCTGTTTTGCCTTCGCTCAAATCTTTCTCTACAATAAAAATCTTTTTGCCATTTATAGTATCAAGAGCAGTAATCTTTTTTGCTTCTTTTACAATGCCACTATCTACCTCAACTTGAACGGTCTCTTCAAATATATCTTCGCTTCCATCTTCATAAACTATCTTAGTTCTGTAGTGATTTGGATCGGTATTTTGAAAAATCTCAGTACAAAGGTTTGAGCTTCTTATAGTTCCTGTATGGTCATTTGGATTGGCTCTATTTGCACTATCTTTAAAGCAAAGAAACGGATTTCCAGTCTCAAAAAGCTCAGTCAGCATCTTTTTCCAAAGCTCTTTTGCTCTAATTTTCTCTTTTGCTACAGTTGGGTCATTCTCATACTCCTCATATCTCTTCTTGAAAGCATCGCCATAAAGAGCTGGTAACTCTTTTGCCTCACAAGGATCAAATAGCGTCCATATCTCATCTTCACTAACCCTCTGCATAAACAAATCGTTTAGCCATACAGCAGGAAAAAGATCATGAGTTCTTCTTCTCTCCTCCCCAGAGTTCTTTTTTAAATCCAAAAAGTCAGCCACATCCATATGCCAAGGCTCAAGATATACCGCAATCGCCCCTTTTCTAGTACCAAGTTGGTCTACCGCAATAGCGATATCATTAGTTATCTTCAAAAACGGTACTATTCCACCTGCAGCATTCTTATGTCCATCTATACTTCCGCCCATCGAGCGAACAAGATTCCAATCCCAGCCTATACCACCACCAAACTTACTCAAAAGTGCCATCTCCTTATATGAATCAAAAATACCCTCTATGTTGTCTGGTGTACTTCCAATATAGCATGAACTTAGCTGATGTCTGTGAGTTCTAGCATTTGAGAGAGTAGGGGTTGCTAGCATAACTTCAAACTTACTAATCAAATCATAAAACCTCTTAGCCCAGTCTTGACAGTTTAGTTCGTTTTGAGCTAAGAACATAGCTATCCCCATAAACATGTGCTGAGGAAGCTCTATAGGCTCTCCTTGACGATTTTTTATGAGGTACCTATCATATAGAGTTTTCATGCCTAAGTAGTTAAACTGCAAGTCTCTTTGCGGTTCTATATAGGCATCTAAGTCATCTAAGTCATACTTCTGCCTAAGCCCAAGAACCAAGCGATCCTCAGCCTCTCCTCTTTTGAAATACTCCTTAAGAGTATCATAGCCACTAAACCTAGCTACTCGGTGATAGAGGTCATAAAGAAAAAGACGAGATGCAACAAATGTCCAATCAGGTCTATCTATGTCTATCTTTTCAACAGCAGTCTTGATAAGAGTGGCTTGAATTTCTCTAGTTGTAATCATGTCTCTAAATTGAATCTTAGCATCAACCTCAAGCTCACTTTGACTTACATTGTTTAAGCCCTCAACTGCTCTGCTTGTATGTTTTTGTATCTTAGAGATGTCAAGCTTTTCGGTTCTTCCATTGCGTTTTTTTACGGTTATCATCTACACTCCTACTTAAATACTCTTGCAAAAATTTTATCTATATTTTTTGTATAATAGCTATAGTCAAAGCAGCTACGAATCTCCTGCTCACTAAGCTTTTGCCTCAACTCTTCATCTTTAAGCAAGTTCTCAAGATAGAGACTCTCGCTATCTTTATTTAATGCAGCTTTTCCTTGTTGCAAATCAGCCCAAACTTTCATCGCATTTCTTTGGACTATCTTATAGGCATCTTCTCTATTTACACCCTTAAGAGGAAGCTCTAAAAGCACTCTTTGAGAAAAAACAAGTCCACCAGTAAGGTTGAGGTTTTTTATCATATTTTCAGGATATACGACAAGCTTATCTATGACTGAGTTTAAGCGATGAAGCATAAAATCGGTCGTTATAAATCCATCGGGAAGTATAAATCTCTCAACCGAAGAGTGGCTTATGTCTCTCTCATGCCAAAGTGCTACATTTTCCATAGCGGGCATTGCATAGCTTCTTATCATGCGACAAAGCCCTGTTATGTTTTCTGTTAAAATCGGGTTTCTCTTATGAGGCATAGCAGAGCTTCCCTTTTGCCCTTTTGCAAAAAACTCTTCGCACTCATAAACCTCTGTCCTTTGATAGTGCCTAACCGCAACGGCAATCTTTTCGCAACTTGAAGCAAGAAGCGCTAAAGCATTCATAAGTGCCGCATACCTGTCTCTTTGAATTATCTGATTTGAAATTGGAGCGGGAGTGAGTCCTAGCTCTTCACAAACCAATTCTTCAAGCTCCATCGGAGCGTGAGCCATGTTGCCCATTGCTCCGCTTATCTGCCCAACACTGATAACTTCCATAATATTTTCAAGGTTTTTAAGGCTTCTTTTAATCTCCTCATACCAAACAGCAAGCACTAGACCAAAAGTTATAGGCTCACCATGAATTCCATGACTTCTGCCAACCATAAGAGTCATCTTGTGCTCTTTCGCTCTTCTCTCAAGCGAGTCTAAAAGCATCTTAATGTCATCAATAATAATTCCAAGTGAGTCTCTCATCTGAAGAGCAACAGCAGTATCAATGCAGTCTGAGCTAGTCATGCCATAATGAACCCAGCGACTCTCTTCCCCAAGACTCTCACTAACGCTTGTTAAAAAAGCTATCATATCGTGCTTAGTTGTTTTCTCTATCTCGTCTATTTTGTCGATATCAAAGCTTGCATTTTTTACAATCTTTTTACAATCCTCATCAAGAATAAGTCCAAGCCTGTTCCAGGCCTTCACAACAGCAATCTCCACATCAAGCCAAGCTTGATACTTTGCTTGCATAGTCCACCTGTTTTTCATCTCATCTCGTGCATATCTTTCAATCATATCTTATCCTCAAATTATGTTAAAATGCGTCTATTATATAAGAGTTTATTTTATCAATTCATTAATTACAAAGAGGTTAATTTGGCATATATCACAAAAAAAATTTTTCAAAAAGAGCCAAAAAGTGCATTTAAAGTTCTTATGGATGAGATGGATATCTCTATTCACGAAGCACAAAAAATAGTGGATAGAAAAAGAGTGTTTGTAGATGGTGTTTTGCTTGAGCATAAAAGTGGTGTGATTCAAGGTGAGATAGAGGTTTCTGTTTTTGAGCCAAACCCAATAGGACTAAAGCCTGTTTTTGAAACGGAAGATTTTGCAGTTTTTGAAAAACCAAGTGGAGTTTTAATTCATCCAAGAAAAAGGGAAGGGGTGCAGACTCTAAATGATGACATCAAGTATCTTTTTGGCAAAGATGCAAATGCAGTTCACAGAATCGATAAAGAGACAAGCGGACTGATAATTGCTAGTAAAAACAAAAAAAGTGAAGTAGAGCTAAAGCAACTTTTTGAGAATAAAAAGGTATATAAAGAGTATATCGCCCTAGTTAATGGCGAAGTTGAAGTGGGTTTTGATATAGATGAAAAGATACTTATCAACCTACCAAGCTCTAAGATAAGGATAAAGGCTCATATAGACGAAGAGGGCAAAGACTCTTTTACAAGGCTTGAGCCACTAGAGTTTGACGATTCCAATAATGTCACTCTAGTTAAGGCGATTCCAAAAACAGGGAGGCAGCACCAGATAAGAGTGCATTTGTTTCACGTGAAACATTGTATCATCGGCGATACTCTTTATGGTCTTGATGAAGATTTGGCTGAAGAGTATCTTGATGGGCATATGGGTTTTGAGCAAAGAGTGGAGTTAACTAAAGCAAAAAGATTACTTCTGCATGCAAGCAGGGTCTCCTTTAACTACAAAAATATAGGTTATGATATAATTTCACAAGTCGATGCAAAAAAGGAATTTTATGAAAACTGTAGATTTTGATGGAGCGAGGATATCTCCTAGCAAGATAGTCTGTATAGGACGAAACTATGTAAAGCATATAGAGGAGTTGGGTAACGAAATTCCCTCATCCATGGTGATTTTTATGAAGCCAAACTCATCTATCAGTGAAAACCTGTCTACATGCAAAAATGAGCCTGTCCATTATGAGGGGGAAATCTCTTTTATAATCAAAAACAAGAGCATAGCTGGAGTTGGTTTTGGACTTGACTTAACAAAAAGAGAGATTCAAAGCAGACTCAAAGCCAAAGGTCTTCCATGGGAAAGAGCTAAAGCATTTGATGGTGCTTCTGTGTTTACTAGTTTTGTCAGATTTGATAAAGATGTCAGCTCTCTGCATGTAAAACTATTTATCAATGAGAAGCTCATTCAAGATGGCTCAGTTGCTCACATGCTCTACAAACCTCACGAGATATTGAAAGAGATAGATAGTTTTTCTAGCTTAAGTGATGGAGATATAGTTATGAGTGGAACTCCCCAAGGAGTTGGTATTGTAAGCGAAGGCGACAAGTTTAGAGGTGAGATTTATTTGGGTGGTGAGCTGTTAATCCAAAAAGAGTGGGTAGCGACTTCATAAAAAAGGGGCTCTTTTAGAGACTCCCCCCTAATCCTCCTCTTTTTTATCATAAAACATAACTTTTATCATTCCGCCTATCCCAACAATGGCAACCAATGCTAAGAACCCTACTTGTGTCCACTCTACTATACTCATATCCATCCTTTATCTGTTTTCTCTTTTAATTGTCCGCATGCCGCACTTATGTCTAGCCCTTTTGATTCTCTTATCGTACAAAGAACTCCATGATTTGTTAAGTATTGGGAAAAAGCTACAACCGACTCTTTTGAAGGTCTTTTAAATTCACTTCCTACATGAGGATTGAAATAGATTAAATTTACTTTAGCCTTTATGTCGTGCAGAAGCTTTACAAGTTTTTTTGCACTTCTTGTGTCATCATTTAAATCTCTCATAACTAGATACTCAAACATAACTCGCTTTCTTGCATCAATCGGAAAAGCTTTTACTGCATTTATGATTGATTCTATATTGTAGGCTCTATTTATCGGCATTAACTTCTCTCTAAGCTCGTTATCTACTGCATGTAGAGATATAGCCAAAAGAACCCCTAAGTCCATTTTGCCCAATTTTTCTATCTGCTTACTTAGTCCACTTGTCGAGATAGTTTGTCTTCTTGGACTAATCGCAAGTCCATCAGGGTCTGCAAATATCTTTACCGCTTTTGCTACGCTTTGTATATTATCAAGTGGCTCACCCATCCCCATATAGACAATATTGACTCTTCTATTTTGAGCTATATCATTGTCCTTTTTTATCTCCAACACCTGTGCTACTATCTCGCCTGCACTCAAGTTTCTCTTAAAGCCCTCCTTGGCAGTCAAACAAAAGCTACACCCAATCCTACAGCCCACTTGAGAAGATATACAGATAGTGTACTTTGTATGTCGCAAGAGTCTACCATCTTCTGCAACCTCCTTTTTTTTCATAGGAAGAAGAACTGCCTCAATGCTATAGCCATCATGCAGAGCAAAAAGATACTTAACACTGCCATCTATACTAATCTCTTTTTTTACAAATTTTAAAGGATTGAGTCTATAACTCTCTTTTAGGTTTTCTCTTAACTCTTTAGGTAAGTTTTTCATCTCATCATAAGAGTTAACATACCTACAGTAGACCCATTGATAAATCTGCTTTGCTCTAAAAGATGGCTTGTTCTTTTGTGCTAACTCATCTTTAGTAAAATCAAGTAGGTTAGTTTTTTTCACGATAACTCTTCATGTATTGTGTTAGTAACTGTTTTGCTTTTGAGTGATTTTGTATAAAATCGTTATGAGCGTTAGCATTGCAGTAGTTAGTAACAATAAAAATACCAGCAACGGGTATATCGTACTCTTTAGCCACCGTTAGTAAAGAAAAAAACTCCATATTCTCTAACTCCAATCCAAGTGTTAGGAATTTTTTTGAACTAACACTATCAGTTGTTATGTAGTTGCTAGAGTTTACTATGCTCAATGTTTCACGTGGAACATCTTGTCTCTCTTCTGATGAGATTACATTTTCTAAAGGCGTATAGCATCTATCATCTAAAAAGCCTATTTCAATATTTGAGGCCGTTTTAGAGCTAACTATATCGAAGATTTTATGATTTCCATAGCTCCCAGCACTTCCTATAAAGAGTAGAAAATCGGGCTTATCAAACAAAGCAAGTCTAGTCAAATTCATACAACTCTCAACAAGCCCCACTCCAACAGGATAGGCAAAATCAAATCTCTCCTCTCTTCCAGCACAAACTATCATATCCTTACAGGTATCCCCTCATCTCTTAAGTATCTCTTCAAATCCAAAATCTCTATCTCCTTAAAGTGAAAAATAGAAGCGGCAAGAGCAGCATCCCCATCATGCTCAAACACCTCTTTTATATGCTCCATACTTCCAGCCCCTCCGCTTGCAATAACAGGAATATCAAGCATACGACTCATCTTTGAGGTAAGCTCTATATCATACCCACTCTTTACACCATCACAATCCATGGATGTTAAAAGTATCTCTCCAGCACCTCTATCTTGAGCCTCTTTTGCCCACTCCAGTGCATCAAGTCCAGTGTCTATCCTGCCACCACTCACATAAACGCTCCAACCCTCAGCACTCCTCTTAGCATCAATCGCCACAACTATACACTGTGAGCCAAATCTTTTTGAAGCTTCGTCTATAAACTTTGGATTTTTGATAGCATGAGAGTTTATACCTATCTTATCACAACCAACCCTAAGAAGCCTGTAGATATCATCAAGAACTCTTATGCCTCCACCAACTGTAAGTGGTATAAAAACCTCTTTTGCAGCCTTTTCTACCATATCAACCATAGTATCTCTATTCTCATGAGTTGCTGTGATATCTAAAAATGTTATCTCATCCGCCCCCTCTTCATTATACCGCTTAGCAACCTCAACAGGATCTCCCGCATCTCTTAATCCTACAAAATTAACACCTTTAACAACTCTTCCGTCCTTTACATCCAAACAAGGGATAATTCTCTTAGCAAAGCTCTCTTTCATCTACAAGTCTCCTTTTTACTGTGCAGTGGTCTCATAGTTTATGCTCAATAAGGACTTAGCCCATCATTGTATCTCATCCATCCCTTGACGATACGATAGACATTCCAGATAGCTAAGCCTATAAGAATAAGCCATCCTATACCTACTAAAGCGGTGATGATTCCGATAGCTCCTAAAACCATGGTTACCCAAAAAGTATTGATCTGCCACCTAAAGTGATCCTCTATCCATGCTGTATCAGTATCCCCTTTTTTGATATAAGCTATGACTATACCTATGATATAGGTTATCCCAAAAATATACGATAAGGCATACAATAAATATACTACAAAAATAACTTTTTTTGCAGACTCTGTTCGTTTTTCATAACTGCTGTACATATCACTCCCTATAAAATGTTTAGTGGCTATTGTACTATAATTATCTTTCAAAAAAGGACTTAACGAGACTACTACACAGCACAAAACCCCAATACCATCCCCTCATTAGAAATTCTTATACGAAACAGTAGCCAAAGCCAACATGAGGATAAAATTATTGATTTAGGATGGGTGCAGGAATTTTTCTTGCTATATATTGTGGTTTCAGCACTAAACAGTGTCAAATTTGGTATAATACCTTTTCTCAAAAGGAGATACTGATGAAACTGACTCACTTAGATGAAAAAGATAGACCAAAGATGGTTGATGTATCTGATAAAAAAAGTACTACTAGAGTCGCTATTGCTAGTGGTAAGATATCTATGGGTCAAACTGCATTTGATATGATAGTGAGCCAAAAGGCAAAAAAGGGTCCAGTTATCCAAACTGCCGTTATTGCAGCGATTGCTGGAGCTAAAAAAACAAGTGATTTAATACCCATGTGCCACCCCTTGATGCTCACTAGTGTTAGTGTAGATGTAGATGAATTGCCAAAATTGCCAGGATTCAAGCTAAGTGTTACAGCAAAACTAAAAGGTCAAACAGGTGTTGAGATGGAGGCACTTACTGGTGTAAGTATAGGGCTTCTAACTATCTACGACATGGCAAAAGCGATAGACAAGTCGATGGTTATCTCAAAGATTAGACTAGAATCAAAAAGTGGCGGAAAAAGTGGTGAATACAAAAGAGCTTAAACTAAACTACCCATGTAGTTGGGAGTATAAAGTCATACTAGAGTCTCATCACGATATAAAACAGATTTTAAAAGGTATATTCAATACAAAAGAGTATGTACTCAAAAAGTCGCAAGATAGTAAGCAGGGCAAATATCAAAGCTATACAATATCAACAATTGTCTATAGCGATGAAGAGAGAAAAGCACTGTTTGAAGAGTTAAAAAAACACAAGTCAATAAAATTCGTACTATAGGAGGGTAAGATGGAATCGCTACAGACCATATTTTGCACAATGCTAAAAGAGAACAAAGAGGATGAAAACATAACTGTTGTCATCAGCGAGCTAACACTTGAGCTATCAAAAAAGAGAATTCAAAGACTCAAAGATAGTGTTCGCATACAAAATCGCTTAGGTGAACTTTTTGAGATATATGCGAAATCTTTGCAAGACGAAGAGCTAATGAGCTCAAAAAATATAGATGCTGTCATATCTGGTCTTATAAAGGCATCTAGCTACGACAAGGAGGAGTTTCTATATAAAAGTATTTATGAAAAAGAGCGGTTAGAAAAATCCATCAAAGAGCAAAAAGATAGCATTAAAAGTACAATTATAGGCACTTTCAATACTCTTGAGACTCACCTAAAAAAGCTGGATGAGATAGTAGCCAAAGAGTCTCTAAAATCACTACATGATACTAAACTAAGAGGCATTGAGTTATTGGGTATTTTAAAAGAGACTACAAGCGAAGCATTCTTAACAGCTCTAGAGAAGGCTCAAGAGGTAGAAAGTGCTATTTTTGAAATTGCAAAAAGTATTACTTATCAGACAATCAATGAGGGTAATTTTTCAAAAAATAGACTTCTAGAGGTCGCAAATAGTGTTCTTGAGGTAGCTATTGAGATAGCCCATGAGGATCACGGAAATGCAAAAAGCCTTTTAAATGGTTCAATTCATGGGAGTAAAGAGGGCATAACAAAAGCGATAGAGAAGTTTAAAAATGATATTCAATTCGCTGCAGAAGAGATAGAGGATATTTTAGGAAAAGATCTCTCAACAATCAAAAAAGAGCTTATAGGTATAGAGGATGACTTTGTAAAGCTGGTTAAAAATAGTGCAAACTCAACAGATGGAATTTCAGCACAAATTATTACCGACATATTAGATACAGATTTAAACAGTTCATCTGCAAAGATAAAAAGAGCCCTCAATGAGGCGAGTGAAACGCTAGGAGAAAAGATTGATGAGCTAAAAAATAGCTCCTATAAAGATAGCAAATTTATCAAAAAAGCTGAAAAAAAGCTTGGGGAGTTTGAGGAGGTAGCGAGCAAAAAAGTGGGAGAGATTAGAAGCTATGAATTTGAGAATGAAAGAGTAAAAAAGGCGACAAAAAAAGCAAAGAAATTAGGAAATCGGGTATGGATAGTTACAAAGGGAGCTATAAAGGGGGCTATAAAGGGAGCCAAAGAGGGCATGAAATAGCCTCTTTGGCTTAAGCTGATGTTCGCAAGAGTTTAGTGTGTTACTAAAACAGGAATTGTTGTGTGTTTCAACAGATACTCCGCAACTCCTCCTAGCATTAACTCTTTAAACCTCTTGTGCCCAAAAGCTCCAGCAATCATCAAGTCAAACCCACCATCTTGTGCACTTTTTAAAAGTGCCTCGCCTGGAATAAAAGTTGTTTTTATAAGCTCAAATGTTGCATCTATCCCATGGATAGATAGATACTCTTTTAAATCTCTTATGCGAGTAAGATTTTGTGTTGTATACTCCTTTGAAGAGACTATATGAACTCTCTTGGCGGCTTTTAGCAGAGGAATTGCTTCGCTCACTGCCCGTGAAGATTGAGGAGAGTTGTTCCAGCCGATTATAATCTCATCTACCTTAAACTTTTTCATAGCCCTTGGTATTACCATAACTGGCTTTCCGCTCTCTAGCACAGCTGCTTCAAAAGTTGCAGTTCTTACACCTTTTTCAGGAGTTGCAGCGATGACCATATCGCAAAATTTTGACTGTTGTGCAACCATGATACTTCGAAGACCCACTTCCATTTTCAAGTGTGCGGTAGATTGGCTATTTAGAGGTGTCTCACTCTCCACTATACCTAACTTTTTACAACAATTATCAAATATACTTTTATGAGTCTCCATGACAGCCTTAAGATTTTCAAGCTGTATACTTTCTAGTCTGTCCATAATCTCATTTGGCAAAACCATACCTACTGGAACTTTGCTTTGTATATTTAATTCGGAGAGTTGAACCTCAAGGTGAGTATTAAAATATTTTGAAACAAGCAGTGCCCCATATACTCTTGACTCTAGCTCATCTCCTCCTCCAATTGGAAAAAACATCTTCTTTAGTAACATTAAAACTCCTTAAAAAGTTTATAAAATTCTCTACTTATCTCTCTAGCCTCATCAAGACCCACAAGCTTAAATCTAATCTGCGAGTCCTGCTTAGCTTGAGCTAACTTAAAACAGTCCACTGGAATAACTGCTCCAATCTTAGGATAACCCCCTATTGTCTGCCTCTCTTTTAAAAGCACGATAGGCTCCCCGTGAGCTGGTATCTGCACCGAGCCATAAGCTATAGGCTCAGAAATCATACTCTTGCAATTTAACTCTATCCTCTCTCCACTTAATCGGTATCCCATTCTATCATTTTGATCTGTTACTCTATATGTTGAATCAAAAAATCGCTCTCTTTGTTTTGCTTCAAACATATCCCACTGATAGCTTGCTACAACTCTTAGTACTAAAAGCTTATCATAATTAGGCTGATATTCAAAAGGCAGCTTGCGTCTATCTTTTAAATCTCTACATGTAAAGGGTAGAAACCGCCCTATATGTAAAGGTTTTCCACCTATCTTCTCCTTAAGACTAACAGAACAGCTACCATACTCATCCTCTACATCAAAACCGCCCTTAACGGCCAAATAGACCCTAACTCCACTTGTGGCAAATCCTATATTTAAAATATCTCCATCATACACTTTATGTGTTCTCCAAATCTCTATCGGTCTGTTATTTATAGTAGCATCTACCTTTGCTCCCGTTAAAGCTATAGTGGTTGAGCCAGTTGTTTTTAGCTTAACTCCACCTAGTAAAATCTCTAGCATATTGGTACCATACTCGTTTCCTAAGAGTCTATTGGCATTATGAAATGCAAACTCATCCAAAACTCCAGCCTCACTAATTCCGATATGAGCCAAGCCAACTCGTCCTAAATCCTGCATAGTAGCTTGAATTCCAGCCAGTAAAACCTCAAAACCGCCGTTCAAAGCTCACCCCCAAGCTCTAAAAACTCCTCTTTAGATATCGACTTAAACTTCACCCTATCGCCAATCTCCAGATAAGATAAACTATCATAAGAGATATCAAGCATCTCCAAAGGAGTCCTCCCTAAAATCTGCCAACCACCAGGACTGAGCTGAGGATATATAGCAGTTTGTCTGTCTGCTATGCCCACACTCCCCTTTGGAACCTTTGCTCTTGGAGCTGCAAGCCTCGAAGCCATAAGAGCCTCATCTATCTCTCCCATATATGCAAAGCCAGGACTAAACCCTATAGCATATACAGTATACTTTTTGTCCACATGGAGGGATACAATCTCCTCAATAGCCCTATCTTTACTCCTAGCTAACTCTCTCAAGTCAAATCCAACCTCTAGCCCATAATAGACAGGAATGGTCACTAAGCGGGATGTTCTCTCTTTATAAAACTCATCAGCATGTTCGAGCACCTCATCTATCTCTCTACATATCTGCTTATAGCTAACTTTTAGAAAATTGTAACTTATCATAATAGAAGCATAAGATGGCACTATTTGTGTTATATGTTTAAGTTTTGCATTTTTTAGAGTATAATAGCTTTGCCTAACCTCTTTTGCGATACTCTCCTCTATCTTTTGACCAAAATAGATAATCACAGAATCAACAGAAGCAACACTAAAACAACGCATCAATATACCCCCTTAAAACTTTTACTAAATCAACTGCTTTTTGATTGTCTCCATGCACACATATAGAGTCTACTTGAAGCTTTATCTTTTTGCCGCATATAGTCTCTAATACACTTTCGCTTTGAAGCATCTCTATTCGCTCCTGAATTTCACTAATTGACTCAATGACACTACCATTTTGCCCACGAGAAACAAGCAGACCCTCTTTGGTATAAGCTCTATCTGCAAACACTTCATATATCAATTCTACCCCAAAAGAGCTAGCCATCTCTTTGTAGTGAGGGTTTTTGTTTGTTGAGAGTATC
>CAZLXQ010000009.1:0-22452 GCA_964563675.1 uncultured Sulfurospirillum sp. | reverse complement strand
GAAAACCATCTCTTCTTGGTATAATTATATCTATAGAAAAGCAGAACTTGGATGATGATTTGATTGTTGAAACTGTTGTTGGAGGCGTGAAGCTAAGCGGAAAAATCTCAAAAAAAGAGTTACTATACTACAAGCTACTCCCTGGCGAGAAGGCTACAATACGAGTTGATACTGATAGGGCATGCTGGCTATAGGGGTTAAAAATAGCATTGCCTACTTGATTTCACTAGATATTGATGTTAGTTTATTGTTTTTTGAAAATCCAGCCCCCTTTTTTGTTTTTAACTGAAGATTAAGTGAGTCGATAAGTTCTATGTAGTCGATGCCTAATTCGTTCATATTGGCAAAACATTTAGCAACAGCAGCTATGGCATTTGGTACTTCAGCTTTTTTCTTGTAAGATTGGATATTTTTATCACTAACCTTTATAAGCTTACTAAATTTTGGTAGAGTTATGTCAGCATCTAGTAAAAGTTTTTTAAATTCAATAAAATTCATAATTCACTTCTTTTTTATGGGATTATACTATATTTTATAGCTATAAGCAACATTTATCTTATCTTAAGATATTAATATGTATAATGACTATAATTTATTACTATTAGTAATAAAAAAAATTATAAGGAGTCTATTATGGCTAAAGAGTTAAAGAAAAAAGAAGTTGCAAAAATTGCAAAAAAAGCGGTTTGTAAAACAGACACAAAGAAAAAGGATGTTAAAAAAGCAGTAAAAAAGCTTACCAAAGCTGTGCTTAAAAAAGCTCCAAAAACAAAAAAAGAAGCTAAGAAGATAGCAAAAAAAGCTGCATAATGTAGTTTTAGTGTGCCTTCTGCAAGGAAGGCATGCTCATCCTAGCTACCTTGCACTTTTTTAACTACTGCAATCAACTCTTCAAAAGCTATTTCGCTTGAGTTTTCAACATCACTAAGTCGCTTAATGGCATCTTCACGACTACCCTCACTCACTAATTTGACAACATCACTTAATCCTACATGTACATTTGAATGGTGCTTTACTATGCTGTTTAGAGCGGATTGATTGTCTTTGAGCATTTGAACTCCCGTAGTTGAGAACCACCCTGCAAATTTGCAACTATGCTCATCAACTATACCTTCGCTACTTTCGTTTAAGATGGATTTATAGCCTTGCAGTTTTAGTAAGATATGGTCAATCTTGCCTAAGCTTATGCGTATCTCGTTTGTTACATTGCCTGTTTGAGTTTGGATGTTATTGGAGTTGCTACTCATGTTTGCAACATAACTATTAAAAGTTTCAAGTGTTCCCATGATATTTGAAGTTTCATCTAAAAATGTCTTACTTATCTCTGTCATAGAGTTTGAGTTCTGCTTAAGAGAGTTTATGTTTATCTCAACCTCTTGTGTCGCTTTTTGCGTTCTTTCTGCTAGCTTTCTAACTTCATCAGCAACAACTGCAAATCCTCTACCATGTTCACCAGCTCTAGCAGCTTCAATCGCAGCATTTAGTGCGAGCAGGTTAGTCTGGTCTGAGATATCTTTGATGAGGTTGATAATCTCAGCTATAGAGATAACACTCTCGTTGAGAGTATCAGAGTCATCTCCTAGTTGAGCTGAGTGTTGTTGGATTGTATTTAGAGCATCAGATATGTTACTAGTTTCAGATTCAATATTTGTTGCATAGTTTGAGTTTTTTTCATTAAGATTGTTGATGTCATCAAGAACTATTATATTGTTCTCTATTGTTCGTTGCAAAAACCCCATGCCGTTAACATAAGCAGCAAGAAGAAGTTCAAATAACTCTTTGTCTGTGTTTTGTTCTTTGTTTTCATTTTCATTTAATCTGGAGTGAAGCCTTGCTATCTCATCTGAGAGCTCCCTATTTTTTGACTCTAGTTCAGATACTTTTAAGCTGTGAGACTCTTCTAGCACCTTTAGTTTTGAGTTCAAAATAAACATAATGCTCCTTTATTGATGCAATTTTTAGCAATTATAGCAAATTTTTTCTTAAATATCTAAATGTTATAAGCTAACTTTTGGTAAAATAATTTAATTTTAATTAGGGACGATAAACAATGGATGTAAGAGCTGAATTTTTAAACTACTTTAAAAGTAAAAATCATAAATTAGTACCAAGTGCTCCTTTGATACCCGAAGATGCAACACTACTTTTTGTCAATGCCGGAATGGTGCCTTTTAAAGCTATCTTTACAGGAGAGATTCCCGCACCAAATCCTCCAAGAGCCACTAGTGCTCAGACATGCATAAGAGCCGGAGGAAAGCACAACGACCTTGACAATGTAGGCTTCACTAGCCGACATCACACCTTTTTTGAGATGCTAGGTAACTTCTCTTTTGGAGATTACTTTAAAGAGGAGGCGATTGCTCATGCATGGGAGTTTATAACCGAGGTTTTAAAACTTCCAAAAGAGAAGCTTTGGGTTACAGTTCACACTTCAGATGACGAAGCGCATGAGCTTTGGCAAAAACATATTCCACTAGAGAGAATCAAGAGATTTGGAGATAGTGATAATTTTTGGCAGATGGGAGATACCGGACCATGTGGACCTTGTAGTGAGATTTTTTATGATCAAGGTGGTGAGCATTTTAGCTCTGATGAGGACTTTCTTGGTGGAGATGGAGATCGATTTTTAGAGATTTGGAATTTAGTTTTTATGCAGTATGAGAGGTCTCAAGATGGAGCACTCACTCCTCTTCCAAAACCCTCAATCGACACTGGCATGGGACTTGAGAGGGTTGTTGCTGTTTGTGAGGGAGTATTGAGTAACTATGATTCATCGCAGTTTATGCCTATCATCAATGAGGTGGTAAAGCTTTGTGGTAGGTCTTATGAGTATGAGAGTGGGGCTAGTTATAGGGTTATTGCTGATCATATTCGTGCAGCTGTGTTTTTGTTAGCTCAAGGAACAAGCTTTGATAGAGAGGGGCGAGGGTATGTACTTCGTCGAATTTTGAGAAGAGCTGTTAGGCATGGCTATCTTCTTGGGATTAAAGAGCCATTTATGTATAAGCTTTTAGATGTTGTGAGTTTTTTGATGGGTAAACAGTATCCATATATAGTAGAGAAAAAAGATAGCTTAAAAGAGCAGATTAGACTTGAAGAGGAGCGGTTTTTGCAGACTATCGCTTCTGGATTTGAGATATTTGAAGATGAGCTGAAAAAAACTAAAGATATTTTTAGTGGCGAAGTTGCATTTAAGCTTTATGATACTTGTGGATTTCCTTTGGATTTGACTGAAGATATGCTAAGAGATAGGGGTCTTAAGGTTGATAGTGTAAAGTTTGATGAGCTTATGGAGATTCAAAAAGAGCGTTCAAAAGCCTCTTGGAGAGGTAGTGGCGATAGAGTTGCAAGTGGAGATTTTAAGGCTTTACTAGAGAGGGTAGGGCATAATGATTTTATTGGCTATGAAAACAGAGCATGTAGAGCCGTTGTTGTTGCACTCTTGGATAACGAATTTAAAGAGGTAAAGACTCTTAAAAAAAGTGGTTGGATTATGTTAGATAGGACACCATTTTATGCTATGAGTGGCGGACAGTGCGGAGATACAGGGGAGATTAAGGGTTATGGGGAGATTAAGGATACTCAAAAGTTTTTTAATTTAAATCTTTCCTATGTAGAACTTAAATACCCTTTGCATCTAGGCGATAGTGTGGATATAGAGGTGAATCTCTCAAGAGTGGAGATAGAGAAGCACCACTCAGCAACTCATCTACTTCATAGTGCCTTAAGGAGTGTTTTGGGTGAGCATATCTCACAAGCTGGTAGCCTAGTAGAGAAAAATAGACTTAGATTTGACTTTTCTCATCCAAAAGCGATGAGCCGTGAAGAGATAGAAAAAGTAGAAGACTCCGTAAATAGAGTCATAGCTTTTGCAAAGAGGACAGATACTAAGCTTATGAGTATAGATGAGGCCAAGAGTAGTGGTGCGGTAGCTCTGTTTGGAGAGAAGTATGGCGATGAGGTTCGAGTGGTCTCTTTTGGAGATATTAGTGTTGAGCTTTGTGGTGGAACACATGTAGCAAATACAGCAGAGATAGGAAGTTTTATCATCTCTAAAGAGAGTGGGGTTAGTGCTGGAGTTAGAAGGATCGAGGCTATTTGCGGAGTAAGTTCGCTGGAGTATACGAAAGCCTTAAGAGAGAGCCTAAGAGAGATAAAAGAGGCAGTTAAGCACAAAGATGCACTTAAGGGGATTGATAGACTAAAGAGTGAGATTAAAACTTTGAGGTCTGAGGTTGAAGCACTTGAGGCAAATACTGGTAAAGAGGTGAGTGCTCAAAATATCAATGGAGTGGAGCTTATAGTCGATGAGCTTTTAGCTGGAGATATTAAAAAAACTATAGATGATTTTAAAAACCAAAAAGAGAGAGTGGCAATTTTGCTTTTTCAAATCAAGGGAGATAAGGTCTTGATAGCCTCTGGTGTTAAAAATGCTCCTATAAAAGCAGGGGATTGGATAAAAAAAGTAGCCCCTGTTGTAGGTGGTGGAGGTGGCGGAAGAGCTGATTTTGCACAAGCTGGTGGGCGAGATGTCTCAAAGATAGAGGAGGCAAAAGTAGTGGCACTAGGGTTTGCAAAGGAGATGCTGTAGGTGAAGAGGATAATTCTAGGCTCAAACTCGACTACAAGAGCAGGGCTTTTGGACTCTTTTGGTGTGCCTTTTGTGCAGCAAGGAGCAAGCTTTGATGAAGACAGTATACATGTAAAGAATCCTATACATTTTGTCTATCACATTGCTATGGGTAAAATGGTCAGTTTTGTGCAAGAGTTTGGGCTGGATATGCCAGTGGTTTGTGCTGATACTGTTGTCGTCTCCAAAGGAGAACTTTTAAGAAAAGCTAAAGATGTAGATGAGGCGAGAGAGATGCTATTGACTCAAAGTGGCAGTGCAGTCTCTATCTTTACATGTATGACTTATAAAACAGAAAAACTTGAGTTTATAGATCTCTCTAGTACAGAGTATATCTTTGGCGAGTTTGATAAAAATGCTCTTGAAGAGTATCTGTGTAGTGATGAGTGGAGAGGTAAGGCTGGAGCTTGTATGGTTGAGGGTTTTTGTAGGGAGTATATAGAGGAGATTAGAGGTTATGAGAGCACAGCTATGGGGCTTTGTGTTGAGAAACTTTTGCCATTTTTGAAAGATGAGTATAGTTAGAGATGTTTACATGTAGAGTACTTTGTATAAAAACAGATGAGAAGAGGCTGGTTGATATCGACTTTAGCTTCAAGAACTCTTTTGCTCTTATGGGGGAGAGTGGAAGTGGAAAGAGCTTAAGCTTGAAAGCACTTTTAGGGATGTTGCCAAAGGAGCTACATGTTCAAAGTGATTTTGTTGGATTAGATTTTGAGCTAAAGCGGGGTGAGAGTGTTGCTCTTGTTCCACAAAATCCTTTTACAGCACTCTCTCCGCTTACAAAGATAAAAAAACAGTTTTTAATCTCTCAAGAGAGAGCAAAAAAGTATTTTAAGATGGTTGGACTTGAGGAGAGTTTTTTAGATAGGTTTCCAAGTGATCTTAGTGGTGGACAGCTTCAGAGGGTTGTTATCGCTTTTGCTTTAGCACTAAAACCTAGACTACTTCTTTTAGATGAGCCTACTACTGCTCTTGATGCGAGAAGCAAACAGGAGATTTTAGGGCTTTTAAAACATTTACATGTAGAGCATGGTTTTAAGATGATGCTTGCTACTCATGATGTTGGGGCTGCACAGGAGCTTTGTGAGGATATCGCTATCATCAAAGATGGAAAGATTATCGAGAGTGGTGATACTAAAAAGGTTACCTCTTCACCTAAAGAGAGCTATACTAGAGAGTTGATTGATGCTAGTTTTAAAAATAGGAAGTTTAGAGAATGAAGTATATTGTAACGATATTTTTTATAGCTGTTTTTACTGCTTTGGCAGGACTTATATATCTTTACTCATTGGTGCGTTTTGATGCATATGAGATCATAGACTACAATCCCCCTTTGACTACACAGATATTTGATAGAAATGGTGAGTTAGTTGCCAATGTATTTGATAAGCAACATAGGCTATATGTTAGATATGAGGAGATTCCCGCTCGTCTTATAGAGGCTCTTGTTGCTATAGAGGATACATCTTTTTTTGAACATGGCGGACTTAACTATGAAGCGATTTTTAGAGCAGTTTTAAAGATCATAGAGGCAAGAAGCTTGGTAGAGGGTGCGAGTACCATAACTCAGCAGCTTGTAAAAAATACAGTCTTAACAAGAGAGAAAAAGATAAAGCGAAAGCTAAAAGAGGCTCTTCTTGCTTTTAAGATAGAGAGCGAGCTTACAAAAGAGCAGATTTTAGAGAGATACTTAAATCATATCTATTTTGGAAGTGGATACTATGGGATAAGGACTGCATCAGTTGGGTATTTTCGCAAATCACTTGATGAGTTAACGCTTAAAGAGATAGCTATACTAGTTGGTCTTCCTAGAGCCCCTAGTGCATATAATCCAACTAGAAATATAGATCTTTCTCTAAGTAGAGCCAATAGAGTACTTTACAGGATGCATACTCTTGGCTGGATTAGTGAGAAGGAGTATAGATATGCTTTGGCTGAAGTGCCCATGGTTTACGATGACACACTTACAAAAAATAGAGCACCATATGTGGTTGATGAGGTTATACGAAGAGTGAGTCGTAATTATGAAGATTTTAGGACAGGTGGTTATGAGATTCATATTAGTATTGATTTGAGACTCCAAGAGTTAGCAAGAGAGTCTTTGAGGTTTGGGCATGATGAAGCCCTAAAGAGACATCCAGAAGATGTAAATGGTTCTAACTTAAATGGAGCTTTAGTTGCACTTGATAATAAAACTGGAGATATTTTGGCTATGATTGGTGGAGTTAGCTATAGAGAGTCGCACTTCAATAGAGCAGCTCAGAGTAGACGACAACCCGGTTCTGCTTTTAAGCCCTTTATCTATCAAAAAGCACTTGATGTTGGATACTCAACCATGAGCGAAATTCACGATATATCAAGAGTCTATGTAGATAAGGAGAGAGAAGAGGATTGGAAGCCTAGAAACTATGGGGATAGTTTTGAGGGGCTTGTAACACTTAAAGACGCTTTAGTTCACTCAAGAAACTTAGCAACCATAAATCTTATGAACTCGCTTGGGCTTGATAGTGTAATAAGAGAGTTAAAAAAAGATGGATTTGAAGATTTGCCTCATGATCTTTCACTCTCCTTAGGTAGTTTTGGAATATCTCCACTTAGTTTGAGCGGATTTTACTCTATATTTCCCAATTATGGCACAAGAGTAGAGCCAGTGCTTATCAAAAGAGTTGTCAATAGATTTGGCGGAGAGAGTCTATTTGAGAGCCAAAAAACAAGAGAAACAGCTCCTGAGCAAGCTTTTTTGATGATAGATATCTTAAGAACAGCAGTGAAGAAAGGCACAGGCAGGAGAGCAAGGGTTGATGGAATTGAAGTAGCAGGAAAAACAGGAACAACTAACAATAATGTTGATGCTTGGTTTTGCGGGTTTACGCCTGAGATAAAGGTTGTTGTATGGTATGGCAATGATAACAACTCTCCTATGCAAAAAGGTGAGACTGGTGGAAGGGTTGCAGCTCCAGTTTTTGCAAAGTTTGTAGAGAGTTTTTTAGAGATGAATCCTCAAACAAAAAGAGAGTTTACTGTACCAAAAGATGTGAGCATGGTTAAGATAGATGGAGAGAGAGTTTTTTTTACAAAGACTTCTCCTCTTTCAAGATCAACTAGCCTAGAGGATAACTTTGAGGGAGGAATGTTGTTTTAGGGCAACATGTGATAGGATATAGCTATAAGGGAAGTTTATGAAATCTTTTAAATGGGGGAGTTCATTTTGAGACTGGGATTGAAGTTGTCGATGAAGAGCATATAGTACTTGTCGAACTAATTAACAAGCTTAGCCAAACTGTAACTACAAATGAAGTGGATTTTTCTAGCTATACAAAGATAGTTGAAAAGCTGGTAGAGTACACACAGTATCACTTTTACTCAAAAGAGAAAATGATGCTAGAAAGTGGTATTGATAAGCGACACTATGCTTCTCATGTTAAGAAACATCAAGACTTTATTAAAGAGATATTTAATGCAAATAGTAGCATTAAATCAGCTGATTTAAAAAAGATGCACTCTTTGAATGATTTTTTAATTAATTGGCTTGCTTATCATATATTGATAACCGATCACAATATGGCATCTCAGATAAAATCTATAAAATCAGGAGTTAGTCCTAAAGAGGCTTATGATTTAGAGGAGAAAAAGTCAACAAAATCAGTTGAACCACTTCTTGAAGCTCTTAGTAGTCTTGCTGAGCAGTTATCACAAAGAAATCAAGAACTAGTAGATCTTAATAAATCACTTGAGCAAAAAGTAAAGCAAAGGACAAAAGAGCTAACAGATACAAATAAAACACTAGAAGAGTTAACTCTTACAGATAGCTTAACAAAGCTTTCAAACCGAAGACACTGTATGAGAGAACTATCTTTATTGTGGGAAGAGTCTGTGAGTTTAAATCTACCATTATCATGCATTGTGATAGATTTAGACTACTTTAAGATTGTAAATGATACTTGTGGACATGATTCTGGCGATATGGTGTTGTGTTTGTTTGCAAGAGAGCTACTATATAGTGTTAGGAGTGATGACATAGTTTGTCGTTTAGGCGGTGATGAGTTTATTGTTTTGTGTCCCAATACCCACAAAGAGGGGGTTAGGCATCTAGCAAAGCAGATACATAAAAATATATCTGAGTTAAAGCTAGAGTTGTCTCACATGGTGTACAGAGGAAGTGCTAGTATCGGCCTAGCTTCAAGAAAACCTAAAATGATAAAGTATGAAGAGTTGATAAAATTAGCAGATAAAAATGCATATAGAGCAAAACAAGATGGAAGAAATTGTGTTAGGGGATGAGCATGGATGGGCAAAAAAGAGTAGATATAAAAGCAGGGGTACATGTAAAGATAGTTTTGAAAAAAAATCAAAGAAGTGGAGTCTTAACACAAGGCATTGTAAAAGATATATTGACAAGCTCGTCAACTCACCCACATGGCATAAAGGTTAGGCTAGTTAGTGGAGATGTTGGTAGAGTAAAGGAGATAGTCTGAAGCTTTATGTTGATGGCGATGCTTTTCCAAACCTTTTAAAGCCTATACTCCTTAAGGCGATTCAGAGGCTGGGGCTTGAGGCTTGTGTTATAGCAAATAAAAAGGTATCTATAGGCAAATCAAAACATATCTCCTATGAGATTGTTGAGCAGGGTTCAGATGAAGCTGATAATCGCATAATAGAGCTAGTCTGCAAAGGGGATTTGGTTGTAACAGCAGATATCCCTCTTGCAGATAGAGTGATTTTCAAAAATGCCCATGCAATCGACCATAGAGGAGAGCTTTATAGTGTTGATAACATCAAGCAATACCTTGCTATGAGAAATCTTATGAGTGAGATAAGAGATAGTGGAGAAGTAACTAAAGGACCAGCTCCATTTTCAAAAAAAGATGCTGAGAGTTTTGCAAATCAGCTTAATTCATTTTTGCAAAAAACTATCTAGCTATAGTGCCACTTTCACACTGTTTACCTATGATACACCCATCTTCTTTTTGTTTGAATAGATCTATATTGAAGCTTGAAGTTGATTTGGGCAAAAGGATCGGTTTTTTATCGAAGTGAGATATAATGCTCTCTTTATTTCCTAAAATTATAAAATTTTCATCGTTTTTTTTAATTAAAACAGGTATGTTTTTTAAACTAAGTCTATGTAAAAAATCTGTTAAGTCTTGATGTTCGACTATGCAAAGAGTGTGGTAGTCTATCTTGTTGTTGTCTAAAAATAATTTTACACTTTCACTATAAGGAGAGTTTGGTTGAGTTATCAAAGTGTAGTTGTTTTGAAAAATCGTCTGCTTTTTTTTCATGTTTGTATTTAAAACTAAAAGTATAAGAGTTGTGATAACGATAGTGGTAAAAATTTTATATCTATTTTGCATAAACTCCCTCACTTTCTTGAAATTATATCATAAAAAGCCTAGAGACCTTAAAGGTCTCTAGGCTTTGGTAGCTTTAGTGTGTAAGGTCAAGCTAGTTAGCAAGAGTAGGTTGACTTAAACTCAAATGCAGTTGGTCTTGCCTCATAAGGCCAAACTTGAGTCTCAAACTTATAGTGCTGATAGGTATCAATAAACTCATCACTCATAACTGGTTTTAGGAAGTCGCTGAATCTGATTAGTGCCTCAAGAGAGCCTCTTAGAGTGTGCGGCATCTGCTCAATCTCTTTTTCTCTTATCTCTGTTAGAGACATTTTAAAGAGGTTTTCATCCATCGGTCCATTTGGCTCGGTCTTTTTATTGATGCCATCAATACCAGCTAAAAGTAGAGCAGCAAATGCAAGATAAGGGCAGGCGGTAGAGTCAGGAAATCTCATCTCAACCCTCACTGATTTTTCACCTGAGCCATAAGGTATACGACAACTAGCACTTCTGTTTTGCGAAGAGTAAGTTAAGATAGAAGGAGCTTCAAAGCCTGGAACCAATCTTTTGTAAGAGTTGGTTGAAGGGTTTGTGAATGCTGCAACCGCTCTTGCATTTGCTAAAACTCCACCTATGTAGTGTCTAGCCATATCACTTAGGTTTGCATACTCTCCTGCTTTGTAGAATAGATTTTTACCATCTTTCCAGATTGACATGTGTACATGCATGCCGTTTCCATTGTCTCCATAGAGAGGCTTTGGCATAAATGTAGCGGTTTTACCATTTAGGTGTGCTACCATCTTGACTACATATTTGTATTTTTGTACATTATCAGCAGCCTCTATAAGTGTTCCAAATCTTACACCAATCTCGCCCTGAGCCTGTGCGACTTCATGATGAACCACAAAAGTATCAAGCCCTATTTGCTCCATCACTTGAACCATTTCAGCTCTAAGATCAACCATGCTATCAGTTGGTTGGCAGGGAAAATATCCACCTTTTGTTCCTGGCCTATGACCCGTGTTGAAACCATCTTCATAAGTTGTATCATAGCTCCAGTCTCCCTCTTCAGACTCTACTTTAAAGAAAGAGTGGCTAATACTATCTTTGATTTTTACATCATCAAATATAAAGAACTCATTTTCTGGACCAAAGTAGGCGACATCACCAAGCCCAGTCTCACCTAGATGTTCTACAGCTTTTTTTGCGATACTTCTTGGACACTTCTCATACATTTGACCTTTATATATGTCATAAACATCGCATATTAAGATTATGGTAGAGTCAGCAGTGAATGGATCTAAAAATGCAGTTTGAGCTTCTGGCATAAGAATCATATCTGATTTATTGATCGGTTGCCATGCATCTACAGATGAGCCATCAAATGGTATTCCATCTGTTAACATCTCAGCATCAATCGCATGCATAGTGTATGTTATGTGGTGCCATGTACCCTTTATGTCTGTAAAGCGAAAGTCTACAAACTCGACCTCATTCTCTTTGCAATACTCAAAAAACTCTTCAACACTGTTAACAAACTTACCCATAGGAACTCCTTGTATAATTTTAAGAGACCACTGCACAGTAGCAACTCCTAAGATATGGTGATATTGGATGTCAGAAATTGATAATTTTCTTCAAAATACTAGCCAAAGCTAATATGAAAAGAAAATTATTGATTTATGATATTTAAGATTGCCGTAGATTAGGGGTTGCTACTGTGCAGTGGTCTCTTTAAGGATATTTTACCCTATTTATTATGTAAACTGCTTTAAATTGTGATTAAAAACTAACCATTATGCGCTCTTTTTTTACAAAAGTTGCACACTGGAGATATCCGTAAGTTTTTGCAAAAGCATAAATCTCTCTTTGCTTAAATCCAACTTGCTCTGGCTTGTGTGCATCTGAGCCAAAAGTGATGGGTATGTCATATTCACTTAGAAGCTCCATGATAGATGGGCTTGGATATGCTTCCTTTACAGGTTTTCTAAATCCTGAGGCATTTATCTCCACTACTAAATCCGCTTTTTTTATCGCTTTTATCGCTTTTTGTGCTATCAACTTCACATCTTTTTTTGGAAGAAAGTTAAATACTTTTATGAGATCTATGTGTCCAACTATATGAAAAAGTCTACTTTTAGCAAGAGCTTCAATAGCTTCAAAGTACTCTTCCCAGATTTTGTCTATATTTTTATTTTTGTATTCGCCTATGAATTCTGGATTGTCAAATCCCCACTTATCCACAAAATGAACTGAACCTATAAGATAATCAACATCAGCTTTTAAGACTCTATCATCCATATGCCCTTTTAAAAAATCAACTTCATAGCCAAGCAGTACATGAAGAGTATTTTCATGCATCTTCTTTACATGTGAGATAGCTTTTTCATACTCTCTCATCTGCTCAAAGCCCATACGATACTTTAAGTCATAGTCCATAGGAGCATGGTCGCTAAAACCAAAATACTTTATACTCTTTTTAATCGCTTTCTCAACATACTCTTGCACTGTGCCAGAGGCATGTTTACACAAAGCGGTATGATTATGTAGGTCTACACTCATTTTTTTCCTTTTGTTGAAAAAATCTGTAAAATATATACAAAGAGACAAACAAAATGGTTGCCAAATTTCACCACATTGTACTCTTTTTTAAAGACCCAAGTCTTATGTCAAGGCTGTAGTATATCAAGAAACTATTTAACTCTTTGTAAAAAGTAGGACTTTTAGAGAAATAAGTGCGTAAGGTCAGGCATTAAGTCGAAAATAATGTTGATGTTACCAAATTAGAGAAAAGTATGTTACAATACTGTATTACAAAATACAAAAGGTCTTAAGATGATAGCAACAGTTAGATTAAATGACGAATTAGCAGAAACACTAAACTCAATAAGCAAAAAGTTTCACAAAAAAAAGAGCGATATCATAAGAGAGGCTATTGAGCTTTATGCCAAAGAGCTAGAAAAGAAAAAAAAGAGTTGCATTGAGATTGCAATAGATAGAACTAAAGAGGCCGACTTAGAAGAGTATAAAAGTCTAGAGTCAGGGTTGACTGATGGTCTGTAGGGGCGAAATTTGGCTAGTAGATTTAAATCCCATCAAAAAGAGCAATGAAGTAGACAAAATAAGACCAGCTTTAGTGTTGCAAAATGACGAGTTAAACCAAGGAGGATACCCAACTTCTGTGATACTTCCACTAACAACAGTTTTGATTGATAATGCTGAACCACTAAGATTCAGAACAGAATCAAAAGATGATTTAGATAAAGATTCAGACATTCTCATAGCCCAAATCCGCTCAATCGACAATGTAAGATTTATAAAAAAACTAACTAAGTTAGATAAAAAAGAGACAGAGTATGTAAAATCTCTTTTAGATGAAATTTTAAGTTGAACAATAGGGGGCAAAGGGGTTTATTTTAGGTCTGCACTCATTTTTTTCTTTTTTAAAGTATAATTATATGAAAAGTTATATATAATGCAGTATAAAAGGGTATCGCCAACAATAGGCACCCTAAATCTTAGGAGAGACTCATGACACAAGAAGAGCTTGATGCGTTGATGGCAGGCGGATTAGATGATGAAGAGATTGTAGGAGATGAGGCAGTAGAAGAGGAGTTGCAAGAAGTAAATCAGGAGGAGTTGCAAGAAACAGTACAGGAGGAGATAAAGGATGCACATGAGTACAGGACTTCAGCAGACATGTCTTGGCCTCCGCCACCTCCAACTGATGATCATAAGATGGTATATCAACTTGATGATGTCACAAAAGATTCAGAGGTAAAAGCTGGAGAAGTTTTTGATAAGCTTGAAGCTATCAATGAGTTTATGATGATAGTGGGAGAGAGTGCTAGCGAAATTACAACACTCATAGACTCAAATATAGAGCTTTTTTCTACTCTTTGTGAAAAGTTTCCAAATGTCCAAGATTTTAGCAAAGCATTAGAAGACAATAAAGAGATAAAAACTAAAATAGAGGGGCTAATCCAAGCAGGACAAGATACCGAAGATGAAGTTATGATGACTATGGATATTATGCAGTATCAAGATATACATCGTCAAAAAATTGAGCGAGTTATCAATGTCATGAGAGCATTGTCGGGCTATATGACCAGTCTTTTTGAGGGAAAGATTGATGACTCAAAACGAGTTGGAAGTGCGGTGCATATCAAGGGTGATGCCAATACTAAAGATGTTGTGAGTAGTGATGATATAGAGGCATTGATTGCAAACTTAGGAAAGAGCTAGTTTGAAGCAAGCTGAGCTACTCTCTCCTGCGGGGAGTTTTGAGAAGCTAAAAATAGCATTGGCCTATGGTGCTGACGCAGTCTATGCGGGAGTTAGCCACTTCTCTTTAAGGATTCGCTCAGGAAAAGAGTTTACTTATGAAAGTTTTGAAGAGGCCATAAGATACACTCACTCAAAAGGTAAAAAGCTTTATGTTGCTGTAAATGGCTTTCCTTTTAATTCTCAGATTGAGCTTCTAAAGAGACATATCGAGCGAATTGCAGACATGAATCCTGATGCATTTATAGTTGCAACTCCTGGTGTGATAAAGCTAGCAAAAGAGATTGCTCCGCATGTGCCTTTGCATCTCTCAACTCAAGCCAATGTGTTAAACTATCTTGATGCAGAGGTTTTTTATGAGATGGGAGTGAGGCGCATAGTTGCCGCTCGTGAAGTTGGCTTGAAGGATTTGATTGATATCAAAAAAAGATTGCCAGACTTAGAGATAGAGGTTTTTGTGCATGGCTCCATGTGCTTTGCCTATAGTGGAAGATGCCTTATAAGCTCAGTTCAAAGCGGAAGAGTTGCAAATCGTGGAAGTTGTGCAAATGATTGTAGGTTTCCATATACTCTATATGCTAAAAACGAGGAGAGCGAGATACTCTTTAGAGTAGAAGAGGATAGTAGCGGAACGCACATCATGAATGCAAAAGATTTAAATCTATCAGCACATGTAGATGAGATACTTAGCTCAGGTGCGGTTGATGCACTAAAGATAGAGGGGCGCACAAAGAGTAGCTACTATGTAGGAGTTACTGCTAAGACCTATAGAAGAGCTGTAGATGATTTTTATGTAGGAAAGTTTGAAAAGAAGAGGTATACAGATGAGCTTAACTCTACAAAAAATAGAGGCTTTAGTGATGGATACCTCATAAGTAAACCTTACCAAAAAAGCGATACTCAAAACCTAGAGAACTCTATAAGCGAGGGTACTCATCAAGTTGCAGCTGAGGTTACTAGTGATGGTAGAGCTGTTTTATCAAAAGATAAGCTAGAGCCATTTGTAAAGTATGAACTGGTTTTACCAAATGAAGATATATACGAGATAGACAATAACATAGGCTCAATAGATCAAGTTGATGGAGGGTGGGTAGTTGAGTTTAAGGAGTTAAAAACCCAAAAAGGGAAGGTTTATGACTCCATTCATAGTGGCAATACAAATGCTATTGTTTTACCGCAAAAATTACCGCCATATACTTTCTTAAGAGTTAGATTGTGAGGATAGTATGAAATTTGTTATGATAATGATGGGAAGCAAGGATGATTATGAAGTCATGGTTGAATCAGCTAAGATATTAGAGAAGTTTGGTGTAAACCATGAGCTGATGATAGCTTCAGCATATAGGAGTCCAAGGAGGACTCAAAGATGCATTGAAGATGCACAAAAGAGAGGTGCTAAAGTGTTTATCACTGCTGATGGTATGGCTACTCATCTTGCAGGTGTTGTGGCATCTTTGAGTACAACTCCAGTTGTCAGAGTTCCTATGAAGGATGATATACTTCATATGCCCCCTGGCATGCCTGTAGCCACTGTTGTAAAAGGTAAAACTGGAGCGGTCAATGGTGCATATCTTGCTATGCAGATATTGGCTATTGAGGATAAGGAGTTAAGGGTGAAGCTTTTAGAAGATAGGATACTTAAAGCAAAAAAAGTAGAGTCAGATTCAAACGAGATAGAGGTTAGGTTATGAGGAGCTCATCATGCAGACTTGGTTAGAGATAGAGGAGTTTAGTAAACTTGTTCACTTAGATATCACAACAATTGAAGATATGATAGAGAGAGGCAAGCTAAGTGTTAAGGAAGAGGGCGATAAGAGATTGATAGAGGCCTTAGAGGGGACTAGAGAAATTATACCTTTTGAAAAATCCTCTGAGGTGGCTAATGCTGATATCGTAACTCTTGAGGGTGCTAATTTTGTTGAGAAGACTATAGGGACTATCTTAGGTCTGCATGAAAAGGTGATGGATGCAAAAGATGAGACATTAGATACTCTTAGAAGTGAAAATCGTTTTTTAAAAGAGGCACTTTTCTCTATGCAAGAGCTTTATGATGAAGATAGAAAGATAGTAGAGACTTTAACAAAACAGCTTGAGTATACTCAAGAGGAGCTGGAGTTTACAAAAAGAAAGTACAAGCTTATGTGGAACAAGGTTGTAGAAAATTATAAGAAGGAAGGTTAGTTGTTGACATTTAGTGAGATGCTTTTAAAGCTACAGACTTTTTGGCAAGATGAGGGCTGTGTGATAGTCCAGCCGTATGATATGCCTAGTGGTGCAGGGACTTTTCATAATGCTACATTTTTAAGAAGTTTAGTAAATAAGCCTTGGGCAACAGCTTATGTGGCACCATCTCGTCGTCCGACTGATGGTAGGTATGGTGAGAGCCCAAATCGTTTAGGGGCGTATTATCAGTTTCAGGTGCTTATAAAGCCTAGTCCTGATAACATTCAAGAGTTGTATTTAAAAAGCTTAGAGGCTTTGGGGCTTGATTTGAAAAAACATGACATTAGGTTTGTTGAAGACAATTGGGAGTCGCCAACACTTGGAGCTTGGGGGCTTGGTTGGGAGGTTTGGCTTGATGGTATGGAGATTACACAGTTTACCTACTTTCAACAAGTTGGAGGTATCACTTGTGAGATGGTCTCTGTAGAGCTTACATATGGAGCTGAGAGGCTTGCTATGTATCTGCAACAAAAAGAGTCTGTTTATGATTTGGTTTGGAGTGAAAATAGGCATGAAGTTACGACTTATGGCGATATTCATAAACAAAGTGAGTATGAGTTTAGTAAGTATAACTTTGAAATTGCTGATGTAAAGATGCTTTTAACACAGTTTGAGCAGAATCAAACAGAGTGTAAAAGAGCCCTTGGGGCTGATTTGCCTCTTCCTGCATATGACTACTGCTTGATGGCTTCTCATATATTTAATGTCTTAGATGCAAGAAAGGCTATATCTGTCACGCAAAGACAAAACTACATACTAAAGATTCGTGAACTTGCAAAGGGGTGTGCTGTCAAATACAAGGAAGTGGCTAGTGAAACTGAAACAAATCTATAATATTTTGGATGAGTTGAGTCCGTTTGAGCTTCAAGAGCCTTGGGACAATAGTGGCCTACAAGTTGGTCAGATGGATGATGAGATAGAGCAAGTCTACTTTAGTCTTGATGTTGATAGTGCCCTCTTAGAGGAGGTTAAGAAAAGATCTCTTATCATATCTCATCACCCTTTGATTTTTAAGGGATTAAAGCAGTTAGATCACTCAATATATCCTGCAAAATTGATACAAAAAATGATAAAAAAAGATATATCTTTGATAGCTATGCATACCAACTTTG
This sequence comes from uncultured Sulfurospirillum sp., assembly GCA_964563675.1. Classification (GTDB taxonomy): domain Bacteria; phylum Campylobacterota; class Campylobacteria; order Campylobacterales; family Sulfurospirillaceae; genus Sulfurospirillum_A. The sequence goes on along the minus strand of CAZLXQ010000009.1, from coordinate 4,867 downwards.
ATACTACTCACCTAAACAGATTTGTAACAACTGAAGTTTTAGGCTATAGGGATATAGCTTGCGAAGGATATGTTTGCTACTTTGATGTGAATTGTAGTTTTGATGAGTTGATTTTACATGTAAAAAGCTCTTTGGGTCTTGAGCACATCAGGAGCGTGGGAGATAATCAGTATATAAAAAGATGTGCGATTACGACGGGAAGTGGCGGTGATTTGATTGGTCAGGTTGATGCTGATTGTTTTTTAAGTGGAGACTTTAAATATCATCAAGCATTAGAGGCTAAAGAGAATAGTTTGAATCTATTGGATATCGGACACTTTGAGAGCGAGTCCCATTTTTCAGTCTGCTTGAGCAAAAGTTTGATAAATTTTCCATTAAAAGCTATAATGACGAATTCTAAAAACCCATTTCAATACAAATAGAGGAATATAAACAGATGAATAAGCACCTAGAGCAGTTAGTAAATCTAGCAAAAACAGACAAAGAGATTGATGATTTTGGACCAAAGATAGAGGCGATTGAGTTAAGGCTAAGAGGATTAACAACTAAAGAGCAAAATATATCTGAGCGCATAATGGCTTTTGAAGAGGAGATAAAAGAGTGCAAGCTTAAAAAGTCTAAAAATGAGCTTCATCTAGCTGAGTTAGCAGATAAGCTTACGAGTCTTTCTAAAAAAGGTGCTATTATAAAAACAGACAAAGAGACAAAAGCACTTCAACTTGAAGAGGAGATTGCAAAAGAGCAGTGTGAATTTGCAAATGAAGAGATAATAAGACTAGAGAGTGTAATTGAAGCAAAAAAGATTGATAAGGAAGATTTAAAGCAGAATCTAGAAGAGATTCAAAAAGAGAGTGAAGAGATTCGTATATCTATAGAGGCTCAAATGGTAAAGATTGATAAGCAAAGAGCTAAAGTGTATAGCACAAAAGAGAAGTTAGTGTCTCAGATGAGTCAGAAAATCTTAACTTTTTATGAGAAGATTAGAAAATGGGCAGCAAATACGACGGTAGTTCCTGTAAAAAAACAGGCTTGCTATGGCTGTTTTATGAGAATCAATGATAAGACTTATGCTGAGGTGATAAAACAAGAGGACATACTAACTTGTCCTCACTGCGGAAGAGTTCTTTATAAAGAGACACAGGAGGATGAGGCGTAGGTTGCTTCTTTTTTTTTATTATCTGTTGGTGCTGCTAATCTATGTATTGGCACTACCGGTCTTGCTGATTTTATGTTTTAAGCAAAAGTATAGAACTTCATTATTGGGACGGTTTTTTCTAAAAAACAATAGCCCGTTTGATCTGAAGGGCATATGGTTTCATGCTTGCTCTTTGGGTGAAGTCAACTCTCTAAAACCGCTCTTTACTGAGCTAAAAGATGAGCATGTGAATTTAACAGTCATAACAGATACAGGCTTTAAATCAGCTAAAAAGATAGAGTCTTTACATGTAAGGTTTTTGCCGTATGAGCTGTTTCTTCCATTTTGGATAAGAGAGCAGAAAACTTTAGTGGTAACAGAAGCGGAGCTTTGGCCACTACTTTTTATAGTCTCAAAACTAAAAGGGACAAAGACGATTTTGATAAATGCAAGAGTCTCTGATAATTCCTATAGGTCATATAAAAAATTTGCTTGGTTTTATAGATGGATATTTGCTAGTATTGATGAGGTTTTTGCACAGAGTGAAGTTGACAAAATTAGACTCAAAGAGCTAGGTGCCACAAGTGTGCATGTAAACGGCAATATAAAAACATTTTCAAGACCAGTTGTAACTTGTGAGTATAAAAAACCGGATAAAAAGATGATAGTGATGGCTAGCTCTCATGAAGGTGAAGAGCACATGATACTAGAGAGCTTAAACCTAAAGAGTGATGAGATGCTAGTTGTAGTTCCAAGGCATCCTGAGAGATTTACTGGTGTTGATAGGCTTTTGCAAAATTATGCTAGAGAGAAAAAACTAAACTACTCAAAGATTGATGATGGGTTATGGGGCGATGTAGTGTTGTGCGATAGGATGGGTGAGCTTATAAATCTGTATGCCATAAGTGATATAGTTATACTTTGTGGCTCATTTAAGGATGGCATTGGTGGACACAATCCGCTTGAACCAGCTTTTTTTGGAGTGAGGATAGTTAGTGGTAGGTACTTTTTCAATCAAAAGCCACTCTTTTCGCTTGTAGAAAATATAGAGATATGCTCCACTAAAGAGCTAAAAACAAAAAACTTTGATGAGATTAAGCCATCAAAAGTTCTACATGTAGGGGACATAGATACTCTGCTAGAGAGGATAAGATAATGACAGAGAAAGCATATAAACTTTTAGCAATTCAAGAGGGAATCTCAAATCGTGCTGCAAAAGATTTGATTGATAGGGGTGTGGTATATTGTGGCGGTAAAAAAGTAGCAGTTGCAAGAGGCGAGATAAGCACAAAAGCAAAATTTAGAGTTGAGAAGATAGCAAAACCAAAAATTATATTTGAAGACAATTTAATTGTAGCAGTCGATAAGCCAGCATTTATGACAACACAAGAGGTTGCTCGTAGCTTTTGTGATTTAGTTTTATTGCATAGACTCGATAAAGAGACAAGCGGAGTTCTGCTTTTTACAAAAGATGAAGAGTTTCACGAAAAAGCGGTAAAAGCATTTAAAAATAGAGAGGTAGAAAAAGAGTATATTGCGATAGTTCAGGGTAAATGTATCGAGGCTATTAGTGTCGATAAGCCAATTATAACTATCAAAAAAGGAAACACTCTTTTTAGCAAGGTAGCAGATGAAGGCAAAGATGCCATTAGTCATATTGAGCCCCTGATGCTTGAGGGAAAACTCTCAAAAGTAAGAGTAAAAATTGAGACAGGAAGAACCCACCAGATAAGAGCTCATCTCAAAAGCATAAAAACTCCGATTCTAGGAGACACTCAATATGGAGCAAAATCTTATAAGAGAGTTATGCTTCATGCCCATAAAATATCACTTTTAGGCTATAGCTTTCAAAGCAAAGAGCCAATAGAGTTCATAAAAGCTTTAAATATGGGATAAAAATGAGATAATTGAACCATTTGATAGTTATATTTTTTATGCACTATGGTGGGCAGAGACTATGTGGTGGTAAGCACTCAAAGTATTAGGTACGAAAGCTGAGAATTTACTTTTTTGGTTTTTTAGTTGTCATAACCTTAAAATAGTACCAAGTGCTTCCAAGAATTGAAAAAACTATTAGTGGTGCTAACCAAGGATTAAGTGTCAAATAGTTAAAGGCATTAGTTAGTGTCTCACCTGCTAAATAACTAGAGTAGCCCAAGATAGTAGCCCAGATAAGTGCTGCTATGATATTTAGTATATTGAACTTTAAAAATGAGTATTTAGTCATACCAATTCCTAGTGGGATAAAAGTCTTTATACCGTAAACAAATTTTTGAAAAAAGATGATTTTATCTCCATACTTCTTCATCAAGATATGACTAAGAGCCAATTTTCTTTTATGTTTTCGAAAGTATGGCATCACCTCTGCTCTGTTGTACCTACTTAGATAAAACAGCAGCGAATCGCCAAGAGCATTAGCAACAAAGGCCACTGCAATTGATGTATGAAGATCCAACTTTCCAGCATGCGAAAGAATTCCAGCAGCTATAATTGCGACCATTCCGCCACCAATTGAATACAAAAAAAGTATTATATATCCATAAGTAGATAGTGAACTTAAGATACCCTCCATGCTATTTCCCTGCTAAGCTATCTATAGTTTTTAAAAACTCTTGCACACTAAAAAGATCACTCAAGCTCCTAGCCCGTACAACTTTTTCGATGCCTACTCTACTGCCATAAAGAGCTCTAGTTTTCTCATCATCACTAGATATAACTGCTCCTTCAAGTGCCGCTCCTGCAAACAAGCCTCTGCCCCTAGAGTAGCTAAATATCTCTGCTCTTATGTCAAGTTCACTGGTTTTACCTACATTTGTACTAGCTGGTCCTGCTGAGACTGATGCCTCTACTCCTAATGTAAATTGATTGCTTAGTAGCCTATCCACACTCTCTTTTGTTCTAAAAATCAGCACACTCTCTATCCTCTCAAAACCGATTTGAAAACCAAAGCTACCACCACTTAGTGTTACAAAAAAGGGATAGCTCCAACTACCATCTGCCCTTCGTACTGTTGCCACTCCATCACCATGTCTACCGCCTATAAAATAGCCCAATCTTATCAAATCTGGTACTATCACAACGGCCTTTGCTTTTTTGAAAACAGACATAGGTATATCTTCACTTGCGACTAAACTTTTGAGTGTATTGTTTGCTTTTAGTATATCCTCTTCGACTGAACTTGCAAATAAACCTACAGTGCTAAACAAAATTATAATTCCAATCAATAAATTCTTCATTTTTTCCCTCTACTCTCTTTCATATAGTTATAAAATAATCCCTCTTGCCTCATCAACTCTTCGATATTACCCTCTTCTGCAATTTCACCCTCTTCAAGCACATATATATAGTCTGCTTTTCGTATAGTGCTAAGCCTGTGTGCTATTATGATTGTGGTCTTCTCTTTGAGATACTCCTCGAGAGCCTCAAAAAGCCTTGATTCGGTATGCACATCTAAGGCTGATGTTGACTCATCTAAAATCACTATATTTGGATTTTGTATCACCATCCTAGCGATAGATAGTCTCTGTCTTTGTCCGCCTGAAAGCTTCATCCCATCTCTTCCTATTTTAGTTTCTAACCCATCTTTTAATGAATCTATAAACTCTCTTAGTTGTGCTATCTCTATAGCAAAACTTAACTTATCGTCCTCAACACTATCGCCAAAAGTTAAATTTTTCGCAATTGTATCATTAAACAGTTGAGGATTTTGTAAAACTAAAAATATATTTTCTC
>CAZLXQ010000008.1:0-23415 GCA_964563675.1 uncultured Sulfurospirillum sp. | reverse complement strand
TTATCACCAGTTGAATTTGAAGAGAAAATGCTACTTGAAGTTACAGCGGCTTAGAATGTTGTATTCTGAGTGGGAATTAGGATTGACAGATCAAATCATAGCGGGACTAAGCTTTGCAACAGTGCTAACTTTGATTGTATTGCTAGTCTTTTATGCGATTGTATTTAATGTAAAAATCAAGACCAATCCCCATAAGATTTTACAGCCTCACTATCCTGTCGCTACACCATGAAGCCAAATCTTCATCATGGGTTATAAGAAGGATGCCAGCTCTGTCTAAGAACTTTACCAATAATCGCATCACTTCAAGTTGCGTTACATTGTCTAAAGCACTTGTTGGCTCATCTGCTAAAAGTAGTTTTGGCTTCATAAGAAGTGCTCTTAGGATTGAGCATCGCTGGAGTTGACCGCCACTAAGCTTGTGAGGTTTTTGCTCTAGTAGCGAAGTATCAAGCTCAAGAGAGTTACAAATCTCTTTAGAATCCTCAAGTGAAGCTACATCTGATATCTGATTTTTGATACTATATGTTGGGTGAAAAGAGCTATATGGGTCTTGAAAAACTTGTGCTAAATCTTTACATGCGATACTCCCTTTTATGGGGATTAAGTTTTTGGTGATTAACTCAAATAGCGTGCTTTTTCCTGACCCACTAGAGCCAAGCACACTGACCACTTCACCCGTATCTACATGTAGAGATAGGTTTTCATATAGCAAAGCTGAGTTTTTATACCCAAAAGTTAAACTATCTATCTTAAGAACTCTACGCTCTTGCATGACCTTTTCCATATATCTTAAATTTGTATGTTGTTAAATCATTGATACCCATAGGACCTCTAGCATGAAGTCTGTTTGTGCTTATGCCAACCTCTGCTCCAAATCCAAACTCTGCTCCATCGGTGTATCTTGTGCTTGCATTTATATATACACAAGCTGAGTTTATACTATCTAAAAACCTCTCTCCTGCTGTGTAGTTTTCTGTGATGATAGCATCTGAGTGACCTGAGCCAAATCTATTTATATGTTCTATCGCTTCATCTATATCTTTTACTATTTTTATTGAGAGTATGTTGTCTAAATACTCTGTGTAAAAATCCTCTTTAGAGGCTGTTTTTAATTTGATATACTCTTGTGTTAGCTTGCACCCTCTAAGCTCTGTCTCAAACTTGTCAAACTCAACCTTTAGAGGTTCTAAAACCCTATGAGCGATCTCTTCATGCACAAGCAGGGTCTCCATAGTATTGCAAGCGCTTAGTTTTTGGCACTTTGCATTTATCGCTATCTCTATTGCACTCTTTAAGTCAGCATCTTTATCTATGTAGGTATGGCACAACCCTTTATCGTGCTTGATTACTGGAACAGTTGCATTTTCACTAACATATCTTATAAGCCCTTCGCCACCACGAGGAATGATAAGGTCGATAAACTTATCCATCTTTATGAGCTTTGCGACTCCCTCTCTACTGTTATCTGGTATGAGAGAGATTATATCTTTTGGTAAGCCGCTCTCTACTAAAACTTGCTGAAGAGTTTGAGCTATAATATGGTTCGAACAGTAAGCCTCTTTTCCACCTTTTAGCACACATACATTGCCGCTCTTAAAGCAAAGAGCTGCTGTATCACTTGTAACATTTGGGCGACTCTCATAGATGATAGAGATAACTCCAATAGGAATTGTTACTTTTTCGATACGAATTCCACTAGGAACCACCCACCCCTCAAGTATACGACCAACCGGCTCTTTAAGTGTAGCTATATCATCAATAGCTTTTGCCATCTCTTCTACCCCTTTTTCATCCAAAAAGAGCCTCTCAAGAAGAGCGGAGTTTAAGCTGTTTTGTTTTGCTACTCCTATATCTTTTTTATTCTCTTTTATGATTAGTGCAGAGTTCTCTCTTAGTGCATTCGCCATTTTATGTAAAACTGCATTTTTTATACTTGGTTCAAGTGATGCTACGATACCAGTAGATTTTTTGATGTTTTTTAAAAAAGAGTCCATTTTTTACCTTACTTTAAAATATAAAACATATTTTACAATTTTTAGATATAATATTTTATTAAATGCTCAAGGAGTGTCAAGATATGCAACAGATATATGATATAGTTATTATAGGTGGTGGTCCTGGCGGGATAGGGGCTGTGGTTGAGGCTAAGATGTTAGGTATGGATAAAATTTTGATGATTGAAAAAGGAGATAACCACTCTCAAACAATTAGAAAATTCTATAAAGACAACAAAAGAGTAGATAAAGATTACAAAGGCCGAGTTATAGAGCTCTCTGGTAGTGTGGACTTTAAAGATGGAACAAAAGAGAGTACTCTTAACTACTTTGATAAGCTTTTAGATGATGACAAGATAGACACTTCATTTAACTCAGAAGTTGAGAAGATAAAAAAAGATGGTGATATATTTCAAATAACAACTTCAATTGCAAGTTACTTATCAAAAAATGTAATCATAGCCATAGGGACTATGGGCAAGCCAAACAAACCAAACTACAAGATACCTCCCTCAATAAAACAAAGAGTAAATTTCAATCTCGATAAGTGCTCAAGCAAAGAGAAGCTTCTTATAGTTGGAGGGGGAAACTCTGCGGCTGAGTATGCTTTAGAGCTTTCAAAAACAAATACAGTAACACTAAACTACAGAAGAGACAAGTTTAACAGGCTTAATGAGATTAACGAAAATTTACTTTATCAATATGACGGGCAGGAGAAGTTAAGACTTAGGGTGGGTATTGATATAGTTTTGCTTGAAAATGAAAATGGGTTAGTAAAGGTGAGTTATAGTGATGGCTACTACACGATCTACGATAGAGTTATCTATGCGATAGGCGGAACAACTCCTATTGATTTTTTAAAACTTTGTGGCATAACTTTTGATGAAAATAACAAACCAGAGTTTGATAAAAATTATGAATCAAAAACAAAAGGGCTTTATTTAGCAGGAGATATAGCAGTAAAAAGCGGCGGTTCAATTGCATTGGCACTAAATCATGCTCATCATATAATCACTCATATCTTAAGCCAAAAGTAGCTAGGAAGAGGTTTTGTTATATATGTCTGTAGATAAAACTCTATACCTCTTTCAGTATAAGGATGGATATAGATACAATAGCGATTCTCTAGTTTTGTGCGATTTTATATCTAAACTAAACCCAAAAGGAGCTCTTTTAGATATCGGTAGTGGAGGTGGTATAGTAGGTCTTCTTTTAAAGCGAGATTTTCCAACAATTAGCCTAACTCAGCTTGATATACAGTCTGTTTATGCAGAGCTTACATGTAGGAATGCAAAACAAAATGAGCTAGAGTCTAAAGTTGTATGTGCAGATATAAGAGGATTTAAGTTTAAAGATAAATTTGATTTTATAGTCACAAACCCACCCTTTTATCATAAAGGTAGTCAAAAGAGTAAAGATAGAGCTTTAAGAGTGAGTAGGCACTCAGATGCTTTGCCTTTTGAGGAGTTGTGTAGAGCAGTATCTTCAAATATACAACCTAAAGGTTCATTTATCTTATGTTATGATGCAAAACAGATCGATTTTCTGTTGAGCACTCTTTTAGAAAACAGATTTAAAGTGGTGCAGATGAGATTTGTCCATACAAAGGAGGACAAGGAGGCATCACTTGTACTTCTACATGCTAAAAAAAGCTCAAAATCTTTATGTAAAATTCTACCACCTCTTTATATGAGCAGTAAAGAGGCTGGAGATATCTACAAAAATAGCAAAACAGAGTCTATTTTATGTTAAAATGGTACTTCTAAAATAGTACAAGAGAGGTAGAAAAAATTGTTTAGGCATGTTCAAGCTTTATTGCTTGTTTTAGTTTTTTTGCTAGCAGGCTGTTCTCTAAAAGAGCGAACGGATGTGCAAATAGGTCAAAAATCATTTGAAAGTGAAGATTTTTTGATACTAAAAGCCCTAGAGTTGCAAAATATCGGCAAGCATAAAGAGGCAATAGAAGTATATAGGATACTTTATAGTTATAGTAAAAAAACACACTATCTTATTGAGGCGGCAAAAGTCTCTTTTTTTACTAAAGATATTGAATTTACAAAACAACTTTTAGAAGAAGCTATAGCCAAAGCTCCACAAAATAGCGACCTAAGGCGAATTGAAATTGGGGTTTTATTAAAACAAGAGAGAGTCGAAGAGGCAAAGCAGAAAATCTTAAATCTTTTAAAAAAAGATAAAAGTGCTAGAAATTTAAAAATCGCTGGAACTGTGTTTTTACAGACAAAATTTTACGAGTTAGCACTAAAGTACTTTGAGAGTGCCTATCTTATAGAGAGCGACGAGAGTTCATTGTTTCATATTGTTGATATTTTATATAACTATCTTGATAGAAAAAGTGATGCTATTGCTCTTTTAGAGACGCACATAAGACTGCAAGGTCATGAGGTTAGTAGCTATTTTAAACTTATAGAGATGTATGGTAGAGAGAAAAATATAGATGGCATCATCTCAACTTATAAAAAACTTTACTTTAGGTTTAAAGAGGATAGGTATGCTAAAAAAGTTATAAATTTACTCATATATAAAGAGGACAAAAAAGGCGCTATAGCATTTTTAGAGAAGAGCGGATATGATCAAAAAATGTTACTAAAGATATATCTATCGCTAAGAGATTTTAAAAATGCATACATAGTGGCTGGAAAACTCTACGATAAGAGCGGGGATATAAACTATCTTGGAAGAATGGCAATTTACAAGTATGAGGCAAACAGAGATGCTCTTACTGGTGAGATTTTAAACTCTATAATAGAGAAATTTGAAAAAGTTATAAAAGAGATACATGACCCACTCTTTTTGAACTATTATGGCTATCTTTTGATTGACCATGATATAGACATAGAAAAAGGTATAGAACTTGTTCGAGAAGCACTTTTGAAGGAGCCAAACTCTCCATATTATCTTGATTCTTTAGCATGGGGACTATATAAACTTGGAAAGTGCAAAGAGGCACAAGAGATTATGGATAGAATTGGCAAAGATGTTACCGAAGAGGAGATACTTGAGCATATGAGAAAAATTAAGGAGTGTTTAGAAAAAGATGATATTAGATGAGATAATAGAAAAAACAAAAGATGATTTAGAGCGAAGAAAAAAGGATTTTACTGCTGATTGGCTTGGTAGAAGTTTAGCATTTAATCCTTTTGCTCCAAGAGATGTAAAGCCATATATAACAGCAACTAAAGAGAATCCATATAGGATTATTGCGGAAGTAAAAAAAGCTAGTCCTAGCAAAGGGGTAATTAGGGAGGATTTTGACCCGCTTTTTATAGCTCAAGAGTATGAAAAAGGAGGAGCTAGTGCTATCTCTGTTTTGACTGAGCCTCACTATTTTCAAGGTGATTTGGAGTATCTAGCAGGCATAAGAAGATATGTCTCAACCCCTCTTTTGAGAAAAGATTTTATAGTAGATGAGTATCAAGTTCTCGAAGCCTTGGTTTATGGGGCTGATTTTATCTTACTTATCGCAAAGGCACTTAGTAAAAAAGAGTTAAAATCGCTACTAGAGTATACTTGGAGGCTTGGTATGGAGGCTTTGGTAGAGATTCATGATAAAGAGGATTTAACAAAAGCTATATTTGCTGGAGCAAATATCATCGGGGTTAATCACAGAAACTTAGATACTTTTGAGATGGATATGGGTTTGAGCGAAAAACTTATGCCCCTAATCCCAAATGGCAAAATTATAGTTGCTGAGAGTGGATTAAGCGATAAAAAGATGATAGAACATCTTAGTAGTATTGGTGTTGATGCTTTTTTGATTGGCGAGCACTTTATAAGAAAAGAGAGTATAAGCGAGTCTTTAAAAAAGCTAGTAAAGGTTTAAAATGGACTTCATATATGCTCCTTGGAGAGATGAGTATGTGAAAAATAGAGTTTTAGGTTGCCCTTTTTGTCATGCTGTAAAAAATGCGGACAAAGATGAGAGTCTACATGTTCTGCATCGCTCTAAAAACTGTTTTTTAATTATGAATAAATTCCCCTACACGCCGGGGCATTTTATGGTTATACCCAACTTGCATGTAGATGCTATTGAAAAGCTTGATGATGATATCTGGCTAGAGATGAGCGGGCTTGTACAAAAATCGGTAAAGCTACTAAAAGAGGATTTTAGAGCAGACGGGGTCAATATAGGCATGAACTTAGGAGAGTGTGGAGGAGCTGGTATAGCAGAGCATGTGCATTATCATGTAGTTCCTCGTTGGTCAAGAGATACGAACTTCATAACTACAATTGGAGGGAGCAGAGTATACTCTGTTGATTTTGAAAAAGTGTATGAAAAGTTACGACAACTTATAAAAGATAGATTTTGTTAAATGAGATAAGTATAGAGAGCTTTTATGGAGAAGTTGGTAGTATACTCTAGCGAAAAGAGGACTCTTTCTGCCTTAATGGAAATACATAATAAACAGATAGCTAGGATACTATAAAAGCGGAATTGATTATAGTAGAGTTTTTTTGAAATTTGACTATCGCATTACTTTTTAAAGCCATGAGTTCTATCTCTTTTTCGCATCTACTCTCTTTGTGATCAGATGTTATGGCAATGGAAAAGATTGGATACTTTTTACCATTTTGCTTTATATGCTCGCCTGTAACTAAAGAGAGTTTGGTTTTTATGAGAGTAGCGAGTGAGTGAGATCGGTATATCTCATCAAGAAGCTTTGTAAAGTTACTTATATGTAGCTTTATTTCTGGAAAAGTTGGGTCAAACTCTTTTGTAAATTCTGCTTTAACTCTAGTGCTTGATGCACTTATGCAGAGATCTAGCAAAAGATATAGATTTACACTATCCCCTTCTTTTTCTATGTTTACAAACTTCTTTGTTGCTGTTTTATAGAGTTTGATACCTATCTCATTTTCATCTAAGTATCCAATAGTGATAGCATAAAATTTGTATGAACCAAAAGAGAGGTCAAGAACAGTTGTTTTAAAGCCATAAGAGTGGCTTGCATATATTTGAGTTAAGTCAAAAAGCTCTCTATTTTTTGTTTCTGCTAAGAGATATTGTGCCTCTTTATTGAGAGATTTAACTCTTCCATCTTCATTAAATAGTATAAAGGGATTGTAATCATGCTCTACCCAAGCTTCACCAAAAGTCATCTTAGCTCTCTATGTAGTTCTTAAGTTTTCGCCCAACTTTAGGGTGTTTTAGTTTTTTGATGGCCGAGCTCTCTATCTGTCGCACTCTCTCTCTTGTAACATTTAGCTCTTTTCCTATCTCTTCAAGTGTTCTATCACTCTCATCATGCATAAGTCCAAACCTCATGCGAATTACCGCCTTTTCTCTTTCGTTTAGCTGATCCAATACATCATCAATTTGATTTTTAAGATCATTCTTGAGCATAAAGTCCATAGGTGAGATAGAGCTTTTATCCTCTACGAAGTCACCAAATTTTCCATCATCTTCATTTCCAATAGGAGTCTCAAGGCTAATCGGTTCTTTTGTAATTTTTATAACATTTTTAACTTTATCAACACTCAATCCTATCTCTTGAGCAATTGTGTCAATATCAGGCTCTCTTCCCTCTTCTTGAAGGTATTTTCTGATTATCTTGTTAATTCTATTTATAGTCTCAATCATATGAATTGGGATACGGATAGTTCTTGCTTGGTCTGCAATAGCACGGCTTATTGCTTGACGAATCCACCATGTAGCATAGGTAGAGAATTTGTAACCTTTTTTATATTCAAACTTATCTACAGCCTTCATAAGACCGATATTGCCCTCTTGGATTAGATCAAGAAAAGGTAAACCTCGATTTGTGTATCGTTTTGCTATAGATACAACAAGACGAAGATTTGACTTTGCCATACGAGTTTTCGATTCATCTGCTATCTTTTTACCTCTTTTGATTTGCTCAATTACCTCTTTTAGTACCTCAGGCTCCAAATCAAAGCCCTGCTTGCTTGCCTCTTTTGTCTGAAATAGTTTTTTTATCTCAACATATGTAGATACCATCGTAGCTTCAGGAACCAAGGCTACAATATCATCTTTATTGAAATCTATAATTTTCTCTAAAAGCTTATCATGATTTTCCTTCAATATATCGTTAAATAAAGGCAGTCTATACTCTAATCTTTTTAGCTCTTTATCAAATTCGTCATCACTCTTTAAAGAGGTCTCCATAGACTTTACTAGCTCGTTGATAAGTTTACTTGTAGGGCCCAACTCCAACAGAGCCTCTTTGAGGATTTTTTTCTTATATGCGATAGTCACATCATATATCGCTTTTTCTTCATCATTATCCATATTTTTAGGAATTTTTGCTATAGCTTTTAGCCAATCTTTTTTCGCCTTCTCTAGAGATTTAAAACTAGCTACTACTTTTTCGGTTCTTTTATTATCTTTTTTAGTAGTTTTTTTCTCACTCTCTTCGTTGCCATCTTGAGTCCCTTCATTATCCTCAAAGTTTCTAAATAACTCTTTTACGCGCCTCTCTCGATTTATAAGAGCTTCTTTATAATCTATAATAAAGTCTACAAGATAAGGAACAGAGCAAAAAGCGTCTATGATAATATCTTCACCAAACTCTATCTTTTTGCTTATATCTATCTCCTCCTCTTTTGTTAAAAGCGATACAAGCCCCATCTCTCTTAGGTACATTCTTACAGGACTATCGCTTCTTGACCACTCTAAAAGCTCCTTTTCATGCACTAAGTCAAACTCCTGCTCTAGTGCTTCATCTTGTAGTCTTTTTGCCTCTTGGGCTCTCTTTTTTGCCTCTTCTAGGTTTCTTAGTTTTGCTAGTTCAGCTGAGGTTATAAGTGAGATTTTATATCTACCTATCATCGTCATCATTTTTTTGATATTTGATACTGTCGGTTGTTTTATAAAGAGTGACATAACTTTTTCATAAGTTACTTTATCTTTTTCATTCTCTTTGAATAACTTTTCTAGCCTACTATAAAGCTCTTTTGTTGTCATGCGAGTTCGCTCCTAATTGTGAGTATAAAAAAGGTATATATTATACCCAAATTGTTTTAAAATAGCATTAAGAGATCTGTTTTGGCTTTACTCTTTTTAGGAGAGATAGCAAAAACGGAACACTAGTTGCTTAAGTCTCTATAGGTGTCCTAAAAAAAGAGTAAAACTACTGGAGATAAAATGCAAAATGGATATTATGCCGCAACGGGAGCTATGGTAACACAGTTTAATAGACTTGATGTTATATCAAACAATCTAGCCAATGTAAATACAGTCGCCTTTAAGCGAGATGATGTTGTTATAGGTGATTTTAAGAGGATTTTTCAAGAGTATCAAGAAAATATGCCTATAAATAACCACACAAGAGATGCAGCGAGGTATCTTAATGCTTCTATCAGTAGAGTTCCTCAAGTGAGTGAGCAGTTTGTTGAGTTTAGGCAAGGTGGACTTAAGGCCACTGGAAATCAACTAGACTTTGCACTTAAAAGAGAGGATGCCTTTTTTATGGTCAATACTCCTGCTGGAGTTAGATTAACACAAAATGGATCATTTACTATAAACGACAGAGGAATTTTAACAACAAAAGAGGGCTTTCCTGTTCTTCCTTCGGCATATTTTCAAAATAGACAATATATACAGGTGGAGCCAAACAGCACTTTCACAGTAGATAAAACAGGCAATATCTACTCTAAAAATTTAGCAGAAGGGTTTGAGGAGGGCGGAGTTCCGATGGGAAGATTCTTTATAGCCCAAAATGATGATATAAAGTCTTTAACAAAAGAGGGAGACAATCTTTTTAGGTTTAATGACATAGATGAGATAGTAGATTTACAAAATGCAGATGTAGTAGCACAAGGTTTTTTAGAGATGAGCAATATAAATCCAGTACACGAGATGATAGGGCTTATAGAGGCTAGCAGGATGGTTGAGATGTATCAAAAAGTGATGACAACACACATGAACGACCTCAATAATGATGCAATAAGTAAACTTGCAACAACAAAAGCATAAAAAAAGAAGGAAGTAGCAATGATACGCTCACTCTACACAGCAGCAACAGGGATGGTAGCTCAGCAATTACAGATAGATGTAACTTCAAATAATATCTCAAATGTAAATACAATTGGTTATAAAAAGCAAAGAGCAGAATTTGCTGATTTGATGTATCAGACTATGAAGTATGCAGGAACTTCAACAAGTGCCACAACAGTTTCGCCAACTGGGATTGAGGTGGGGCTTGGTGTTCGTCCAACTGCTATCGCCAAACAGTTCACACAGGGCAACTTTAAACAAACTGGCAATGATTTAGATATGGCGATAACAGGAAAAGGTTTTTTTCAAATTCAACTTCCAGATGGCTCAACTGCATACACAAGAAATGGTTCATTTAAACTTGATGGCGAGGGAAGTATAGTAAATTCTGATGGCTACAGAATGCTACCAGAAGTCAATGTTCCAGAAGATGCAACACAAGTATCTATAGGAACAGATGGAACTATATCAGTTTTGCAAGCTGGACAGACCGAGATGACTGAGATAGGTCAAATTGAGCTAGCTAATTTTGTAAATCCAGCAGGTCTTCACTCTTTGGGAGACAATAACTTTTTAAATACATCAGCATCAGGAGATGTTATCACAGGAACACCAGGGCTTGATGGTATGGGGCAAACTAGACAGAGGTTTGTTGAGATGAGCAATGTTCAGCTTGTTGAAGAGATGACAGACCTTATCACAGGACAACGAGCCTATGAGGCAAACTCAAAAGTAATCACAACTAGTGATGAGATGTTAAAAACGGTAAATCAGTTAAAAAGGTAACTAGATGATTATACTAGTTTCATTGTTTATAATTATGAGACCACTGCACAGTAGCTACTATATTGATATTTTTTAATTCAAAAGATATTTGTTTAACTATGATCTTATGCCCTTTTTTACAAAAGTGTGAAAGGTTAGCTATCTAAATAGAACTCTGTATTTTATCTCATAATGCCAAATTGAACCAAAGTTTCTACTATCTATGCTAAATGCGTCAGTTCCTTGTACAAAATAACTATCATCTTTTTTACTAATTATCTTTTTAATCATAAGTCCATAGCTATTTTTCTTAAAAATAACCATATCGCCAATTTGTAATTTTGTAAAACTAAACACTTTCATGCAAAGAACTCTTTGTCCACTTTTTAGGAGTGGATAAAGAGAGTCTCCGTTAATCTTAAAAATTCTTATCAAAATATGGGATAGATTATATCCTCATTTGGAGCATAAGGTGATTTGATAGTTTTTGTTTTAACTCCCTTAATCTCCCAAAAAATCTCTGCAAAGCTGTTTACATCAGCAAGTAGTTCCATAGCTTTATCTCTAGATATTTGCTGTTTTACTGCTCCGCCTTTCATCATGATACTATGTACTAGTTGATGTATATGTGGGTATTGTTCAACATGTATAGGCTTGATAAAATCACCCCATATGATTCTAATCTCCTCTTTGCATTTTATAGCCTCTTCCTCTTTTACCGCTATATATCTTGAGAGGATATTTTGATATTGTGCTTCATCACTTGATTTCATCTGCACTGTAGCTTCAATCAAATCTAGCATTCTAATTACACTTAAAGCTGCTATCTGGGCTCTATTTGGGTCATAAATACCGCAAGGTATATCACAATGAGCCTTAACTTCTTTATTTATACTAAACATTATTTGCAACTCGCTGGAACTTTAAAGCATACATTGATAGTATCCCAACTTTTCCCTTTATGAAAACCTGAAGCAATTCTTGTGAACTTTTTCCATCCCTCTTCAGAAAAATCAGAAATCTTAAGTTCTCCATTTGCTCTAAGCATATCTCCCTCAACTTTAGTAGTCATGTTGATTTTTTCTGTTTTACCATTCATGGTTATCTCTACATCAACAGAGTCTGCATGCACCTTAGTGATTTTTGCACTACCTTTGCCTTTGTCGGTTGTAAATGGTTCAAAAAGCTTTAAGGTGTTTCTATCTCTTAGTCCTATCATAGAAGCTGGCCAATTTCCCCCTCGACCATTGTTTGCATCAGCTGAGGTATCAAGAGACATCAGATCAATCTCAACAGTCGCACCTTCAAGCTTGTTATCAGGAAAAGTAGACACCATCTTTTTAAAAGTATTGTCTTTAATTACATAACTTTTATCTGCTTTTGCAAAAAATGTAAAACTCATTTTAAAACCATCACTACAACTTCCAGCAAGCAATGAACTTGAACCAAAAACTAGCATTGAGGCTAGCACTATTTTTTTTGTCATTTAAGACTCCTTTAATATAATAGACTTTTACAAGAAGTCTAGTTTTTGTATTTGTATTAAATCAAATTTTACATTAATTTTACATTAATATTGAGAATTAGTACTACTAAACTCTGAATTTTTATATAGCTATAATTTTATCAATCTCAACATGTTTTTCCCCTAATAGAGATTTAACTCTATCTTTAAGACTATACTTTACCTTGATGCAGTAGCCACAGTCTGAGCTTAACTCTCTTGGTACAGTTGTAAGCTTACAACTAACTCTCTCATCCTCAAGTACACTTTTTGCCCACATGGCATTGTTTGATGAGTGAAAAAGTATGACCGCTTCTGTAAACTTCATACTATTTTTCCATTTTGATTTTTTTTAGAGCCTTTATGGCTATGTCTATCTCTTTGGTTGTGTTAAATGCACCATAGCTAAACCTAACAGTTCCATCAGGATATGTGCCAATCTTTTTATGTGTCAAAGCAGAGCAGTGGAGTCCTTGTCTGCTCATTATATTGAAATCCTTAGAGAGTCTATCGGTGATGAGTGATGTAGATAGTCCCTCAATGGTAAATGAGACTACACCAAGAGAGCTATCTGCTACAAATAGTCTAATACCATCAATATCAGCCTTTTCAATAAAATACTTGGTTAATTTCTCTTTATGTCTTAAAATTTCATCTTTTGAGTTTAATACAAACTCAACTCCACTAAGCAAGCCAGCAATTCCTGGAACATTTAGCGTGCCACTCTCAAACATATCTGGTAAAAAGTCTGGCTGATATATCTTATCTGAAAGGCTTCCAGTTCCACCCTCTTTTAGGGGCTTGATTTTTTTAAAGTTAAAATCATCATTTAGCACCATAACACCCACACCCATAGGACCATAAAGAGCTTTATGAGCTGTAGTAGCAACTATGTCTATAGAGTCTGTTTGTAGGTTTATATCCAAAACTCCTGCAGATTGAGCACAGTCTATGATGGATACAATCTCATTTTTTCTGCACCACTCTCCTATCATCTTAAGTGACTGTGATGCTCCTGTAACATTTGACATACTATTTATAACTACTGCTTTAGTTTCTGTTTTTTTTGCACTCTTGAGATCTTTTAAGCAGACAGTACCCTGCTTATTGCCATCTAAAATAGTTAAAGTTATAACCCTATCTTTTTCTAATCTTTTTAAAACTCTTATAGTGCTATTGTGCTCAAGAGATGAAGTGATGACATGTTCACCATCTCTAAGAACCCCTTTTATGGCTAGATTTAGTGCTGAAGTTGCATTTGATTCAAAGATAACTCGCATAGGATTCTTTATCCCAAAGAGTTTTGCCAACAGACTTCTTGCTTTAAAAATAGTCTCACCAGCCTCCATAGAGAGCCTGTGCCCTGACCTTCCTGGGTTTGCAGCTGTAGAGCTTAAACACTTCGTAACTGCATCAATCACACAAGGCGGCTTTGGAAATGAGGTTGCAGAGTTATCGAAGTAAATCAAATCACTATTTTGAAACTTCAAAGATTGTCTCTTTTGTGTTTTGTTTTACCTCTTTTTTAAAGCCATGTTTATTTAAAAGTCTTGATACATTTTCACAAGAGCACTCATTGTCAAGAATAATCTCAAAGTTTTTACTCCCTCTCTCTATCTCCTCTAAAACCAAAATCACTGGACTAGGGCAAGAGAGTCCACTTGTGTCAATTGTGATTTTTTTCATGATTTTCTCCTTTGTATCATCGTGTATGCGATTATAAAGCAAAATACTATACCTATCAAGACACCCCAAGACCCAAACTCGCCGATACCTTTAGGCGAGCTAGCCATAGCAAAGTTGTGAGAGATTCCAGCTCCAAAAAGCATCCCTAAAACAAATATACCAGCATCACTATCTCCCTCACCAGTCAAAATCAACTGTCTTCCAGGACACCCTCCTGCCAATGAGAAGGCAAAACCCGCTAAAAGCATACCTAAAAAGTTCCAGATATGTACATCATGTGCAATTGGCTGATTTTCAAATCCTAAATTAAACTGTCCTAAGATGAGATTTAAGATAAAGACCGCTACACTAAATGCTAACACACCATAAGCTAGATGCCAACTTCTTACTATTATGATATCTCTGATTGAGCCCATAGTACAAAATCTACTTCTTTGTGCCAACCAGCCTACTATCAAACCACCTATAAGACTGATGATAAGAGGTGCGTGCATAGCTCCTGGGCCTTGTGTACTTAAAGATAGTTTAGAGAAATCAAAAATTAACAGAAGAAGTAGACCTACCATCAAAGATGGCAATAGAAGTCCAACTGTTTTTGATTGAGGATAGTTTCTAGCTAAGCTATACCCTTTTTTGATAAAGTAAGAGCCTATTCCTATACCTACGATCAATCCAACTATGCCAGTTATTGCATTTAAATCTCCACCAGCAAGCCGTATAAATGCCCTCCAAGGACACCCTAAAAAAACCAAAGCACCAATCATGGCAAAAACGCCTAAGAAAAATCTAACAATAACCGAAGAGCCTCCCCTAGACTTAAACTCCCCTTTTATCATAGAGACCATCAAAGCACCGATAACTATACCCACAATCTCAGGTCTTATATACTGCACAACCTCAGCTCCGTGAAGCCCTAAAGCACCGGCTATGTCTCTCTCGAAGCAAGCGATACAAAAACCCATATTTGCTGGATTTCCAAAGTATTGTAAAAGAGCTGCAATAACTCCTATAATTGCTCCAGCACTTATGATGCCTGCTTGTGTTTTAAATATATTGTTCATATACTCCCCTGTTTTAAATTATGACTACATGTAATAACAATGTGTATGAAAGAATCAAAGGAGTACTCAATGTCTCAGATGATGTATGCTTAAACCTTAAGCTATGTACATGAGTTTTAAAATTGTAATATTTAATTGCTTTAAAAGAGATAAAGACTATATCTGCTTTTGTAAAAAATCAATCCCTAAAGATTTTTTTTCATAGCTTGAAAAAATATCTTAAATATCCCTCTGTTGTCAACTAGCTCATCAATGAACTGATCGTAGGTTTTTCCACTATCCTCTAAAAAACCCTTAAGATACGGTTCGCTACTCTCCATGCCACCACTCTCTTCTAGCGATAAAAGCTTTTTATAGATTGGCTCAATCGCTCCAATCGCTTTTCTAGGAGCTGCTTTTCTAAAAGCAGTATAAGATACAGGCTCATTAGTTAAAGGATCCATTTTTGTTTCAAACTCAGTGACAACCCAGTAATAGCTTCCATCTTTAGCCATGTTTTTTACTATTGCCATAATATTTTGACCTTTTTTAATCCTATCCCACATCAGTTTGAAAACAACTTTTGGCATATCGGGGTGCCTTATGATGCTGTGAGGTTTTCCTATAAGCTCAACTTCAGTATATCCAGAAATTTTTACAAAATAGTCATTACCATAAGTAATGACGCCTTTTTTATCAGTTTTAGATACTATATATCTTTTTGAATTAAGTTTTACCTCTTCATCAATTGGTGTAGGTGAGTTCATCATAGTACCTTTTTGTAGTTTGAGTTAAAATATAAAGCGATTATACAATTTAATTTATAAATTTTTTGTAAAACTCGATATAATAACAATAAAGAAGTGTTGGAAAGAGGAGAGTATGTCAAAAAAAAGTGAGTTCATTGATAGCTTGTTAGAGGTAAAAAAGTACCATCAACGACAGACGAGAAAGATAAAACTACTTATGATTGATGCGCAAGTGGAGGGTATTGCTCCTATTAACAAAAAAGAGTCTTTTGTTGGCCAATGGTTTTATGAGCAACCACTTTCCAGGGAGTATCTTGGGTCGCAATTATATGAAAAATTAGAGATACTGCATACTCAATGGCATATGCACTATGCAAAAATATATCAAATATTTTTTAAAAAGAGCGGATTTTTTAAAAAACTCTCTCAGCAAAAACCATCAGAGTTTGAGCTAGACAAAGCAAAAGCATATTATGGAGATTTGGAGATCGTTTCAGAAGAGTTTTTAAGCACTATCTCTATATGCGAGAAAAGATTACATGCACTTAGTGAGTCTAAATTTAGTGCAAATTAAGGACATCTATATATATGCCTCTTGAGCATTTCAAATATTTTTTTGAGACTATCAAAGTAAAAGATGGGAAGCTTTTAAATCTAAAGTATCATCAGCAAAGAGTTGATCGAACTAGGAGTTTTTTTAGCTTCAATACTAAGCTAGAATTGATAAAGCAAGAGTTTGAACTGCCTAAAAAGGGTCTGTTTAGACTTAGAGTTGATTATGCAAGAAGTGTAAAACTCTCTACATGTA
The DNA here is from genome assembly GCA_964563675.1 of uncultured Sulfurospirillum sp. GTDB lineage: Bacteria > Campylobacterota > Campylobacteria > Campylobacterales > Sulfurospirillaceae > Sulfurospirillum_A. Next base: position 6,891 of record CAZLXQ010000008.1, on the reverse strand, counting down.
CAGAGCTTACATGTAGAGAGTTTAGAGAATTTAGAGTTGTGGAATCTGATACAGAGTATGGTTTCAAGTATGCCAACAGAGATAAACTAGATGCTCTAAAAAGAGATAAAAAAGAGATAATCATAGCTAAAGATGGATTCATAAGAGATACAACTATATCAAATATAGCTCTTTTGATTGATGGGATTTGGCTAACTCCCAAAAATCCTTTACTAGCAGGAACTACAAGAGCTAGATTGATTGATGAGGGTTTTTTGAGGTGCGAAGAGCTAAGTGTTGAGGATTTAGAAAAAGCAGAAAGTTTTGCTATAATGAATGCTTTGATAGATTTTAAAATAGTAAAAGAGGTAAGAATTGAATTGGGAGCTAAGCACACTATATGCAAATCAAGATAGCTTGGATTTAGATTTAAACAGGGCAAAAAAGAAAGCACAGAATTTTGAAAAGATGTATAAAAACTCTATTAAGAGTCTTAATTCTAGTGAGTTTATGGAGGCTTTGTGTGAGTATGAGGTAATTTCACAGATACTTAGCAAGATAATGACATATGCTTTTTTAAAGTTTTCGACCGATATCAATAGTGGTGTTTTTTATGCAAAATATCAAAAAGAGTATACAAGGACAAGTGAATTTTTAATCTTTTTTGAGTTGGAGTTTAATCGTCTTAGTAAGATAAAACAAAAAGAGTTTATACAAAACTCTAATGGATACAAATTTTATCTCTGCTCACTTCAAGATGAAAAGCCACATCAATTAAGTGCAAAAGAAGAGAGAGTTCTTCTTAAAAAAAGTGCAACTGGAGGAGATGCTTTTAGCCGACTTTTTGATGAGCACTTTAGTAGACTAAAGTTTACTTATGAGGGCAAAAAAATCTCGCAAGAGGAGATACTCTCACTCCTTCATAGTGCCGATAGAGAGGTAAGAAAAAAGGCTTCAATAGTGTTTAGTAGAGGCCTAAAACCTCATCAGCCACTTCTTGGGTATATCTACAACATGATAAAAGCAGACCATAAAAGTGATTGTGAGCTTAGAGGCTATAGCTCACCTGAGCAAGCTCGTCATATGGATAACAAGATAAGCCAATCTAGCGTTGATGCTTTGATAGAAGCTACGATGGATAGTTTTGATTTGGTTCAAGACTATTATCTGAAAAAAGCGAAACTCTTAGGACTTGAGCAACTTTATGATTATGACAGATATGCTCCTATTGAGACGAAAGAGGAGGTGTATAGTTTTCAGGCATCTAAAGAGATAGTTTTAAAAGCATTTGAAAAGTTTAGTCCGAAGTTTGCCACTATAGCAAAAAAAGCTTTTGATGAGGGCTGGATTGATGTGATGCCAAAAGATGGAAAAAGAGGAGGAGCATTCTCGCATCCTGCAACTCCTGATGTTCATCCATATATACTTTTAAATCACACAAACAGAAGAAGAGATCTGTTTACTTTAGCTCATGAGTTAGGACATGCAATCCATCAGTATCTTGCTCGTGATGTTGGCTATATCAGCTCTGATACTCCTCTTACTACCTCTGAAACAGCCTCTGTATTTGCTGAAATGCTGGTGTTTGATTGGATAAAAGATGGGCTTAGCGAGGAGCAGAAGAGCTCTTTGTATGCTTCAAAAATTGAGGATATATTTGCAACTTTGTATAGACAGATAAATTTTACTACTTTTGAGAGAAGGGTTCATGCCCATGATGGCGAGCTTGACTTATCTACTTTGAATAAACTTTGGCTTGAAGAGAGTGAAAAGATGTTTGGCAGTAGTGTAAAACTTGGGAAAAATTATGAGATGTGGTGGAGCTATATTCCTCATTTTATACACTCACCATTCTACTGCTATGCTTACTCTTATGGTCAGCTTTTGGTTCTTGCTCTTTATGGACTATATAAAAGCGGTAAGTGCGAGAATTTTATAGAGATTTATACTGCATTTTTGAGTGCGGGTGGAAGCAAAAGTCCAAAAGAGCTTATAGCTAAATTTGGATTTGATGTAGATGATAGAGAGTTTTGGAAGATTGGTATCGGCGAGATTAGAGAACTACTAAAGGAGTTTAAGTAATGTTACAAGACCTATTGAGTGATCCAGATTTTAGCCAAGAGATGAAGAGGCATGTAAGAGATGTTTTAGAGATTCTTTTGAAAAAGGGGACAAATTTTTCAATTCTTACAAATTTAGCTGAGGTGAAATTTGAGCCAGCCTTACCAGAGGATATACAAACCACTTTTAAACCAATAACCATGTTTGTTTTAGCAGGCTACACTTTTGAAAGTTGTATAGTAGATGAGTGGGGCATGAGTTTTGAGGCTGGTTTTGGATCTGAAAATTTTGGTTCTTTAGTTTCAGCTCCATTGCTTAGTATTTTACAAATCATAGTTGATGAAACACCAGTATTAATCAATCTAAGTGTAGATACGCAAGAGAAGTCAAGCTCAACATCAAAAGGGGTCAAAAGAAGCATGGAGGCACTTCTCTCTAATCCTGAAAACGAGAAGTTCTTAAAGTAGCTCACCCGTCTCTACTCTGTCTTCTATCAAGCGCATAAGATCAAAGAGTAAATTAATTAATTTTTTTATATAATTTTTTTTGATATAATTGTAACTAATCTAACAAAACTAAGAAGAGAAGCATGAAAAAAATACTAGAGCTATTGAATGATGCACAGCAAGAGGCGGTAAAAACCATAGATGGACCACTTCTTATACTCGCAGGGGCTGGAAGTGGAAAAACAAAAACAATCACATCAAGATTGGCATACCTTCTAGCTCAGGGCATTCCAGCATCAAGTATCTTAACTCTTACCTTTACAAACAAAGCAGCAACACAGATGAGAGATAGGGCTTTGAGTCTTATCGACGAGAGTATCTATCCGCCACTTCTTTGTACATTTCATAAGTTTGGGCTACTGTTTTTAAAGTTCAATATGGAAAAATTGGATCGTAAAAATAGCTTTGTTGTTATAGACAATGACGACAAGAAGAGAATTATAAAGAGTTTTGGCATAGATATGCCAGTGGGATTAGTAGTAAATGAGATTTCAAAATACAAAAACTCTCTAATAAGCCCAAGCTTTGCTTGGGAAAAAGCGGAGCTACCGAACTATAAAAAGATAGCACAGATTTATGAAAACTATGAGAAGTACATAGAGGAGAATAACTTAGTAGATTTTGATGACCTGCTAGCTCTTCCATATAGAATTTTAGATGAAAATGAGCAGTTATGTAAAGAGACTAGTCAGAGGTATAGATATGTTATGGTAGATGAGTATCAAGATACAAATGACTTGCAGTATAAACTTATCCGTAAAATTTGCTCAACTCATAACAATATCTGTGTAGTTGGGGATGATGATCAGAGCATATATGGCTGGCGTGGAGCAAATATAAAAAATATTTTGAATTTTAAAAATGAGTTTAGAGATACAAAAATAATAAAACTAGAAAATAACTATCGCTCAACCACAAACATACTAAAAGCGGCCAATGAGCTTATAGAGCATAATCGCTCTCGATTGGGCAAGGTGTTGAAAAGCACAAAAGCAGATGGAACTAAAATCTCTGTTTTGGAATCTAATAATGAGAAGATTGAATCAACAGTAGTCTCAAATAGCATAAGAGGGCTTATTGCTGACGGAGTTAATCCAAAAGAGATCGCTATACTCTACCGCATAAATGCACTAAGTCGTTCACTCGAAGAGGGCTTAAATCGTATGGGGATTTCATACAACATGGTAGGTGGAGTAAAATTTTATGAGAGAATGGAGATAAAAGACTTGATCTCTTATCTTAGGATTGTTGCTAATCCAGATGATGATTTTTCCTTAAAGAGAATCATTAATCGACCAAAAAGAGGGTTAGGTAAAGTAACAATCAGCAAGCTAGTAAAAGGTGCATATGAAAACCATATTTCTGTCTACGAATATATAACAATAAAAACAGATGAGCTAAAATCCATGGTTAGTAAAAAAAGTTATAGTGCACTTATGGAGTTTAGTGAAAACCTAGAGAGGCTTATAGGTGCATCAAATGAGGCGATATACAGTACCATAGATGAGCTTGAAAATCTTTTTGGTATAAAAAAGTATTATGAACAGCTTCCAGACTCACTTGAGCGTGTATCAAATATAGATGAGTTTTATGCTCTTTTTAAAGACCAAGTAAAGCAAAATCCAGAGATAACCATAGATGAGTTTCTCGATGACATAGCACTTCAAAGTGCTCAAGACAGCATAGATAGTGAAAATATCTCAATCATGAGCATACATGCAAGCAAAGGGCTTGAGTTTGAGCACCTTTTTGTCATAGGTATGGAGGAGGGGTTTTTGCCACTTGTTGGAGACGGGAGTGATATCGAAGAGGAGAGGCGGTTGGGGTATGTGGCGATTACTAGAGCAAAAGAGGAGCTTACTTTGAGCTTTTCGCAAAGCAGATTCTACAAAGGAAGAAGAACAGAGCTTAAAAAGAGTAGATTTCTAAAAGAGTCTGGTGTTTGTAAAGGTTCGCTAGTGCTTGAAAAAACAACATCCTACAGAAAAGGCGATTTAGTAAAACATAAGATATTTGGCATAGGGCGTATTTTAGAGATAAGCAGAGTCAAAAGAGAGTTTAAGCTAAAGATAAATTTTTCAGACACAAAAAGAGAGATAGTCGCCTCTTTTGTTGAAAAGCTTTAATGAATAGGTTGTTTGCTACATGTAAGCCAGTAGGTATATCTTCTAATCGATTTTTAGGACAAATAAAACGAAAATATAGTGTAAAAAAAGCTGGATTTTCAGGAACTCTTGACCCTTTTGCTAAGGGAGTTTTGATAGTTGCTTTTGGGCAATATACAAAGTTATTTCGCTTTTTAAATAAAGAGAAAAAATCATATCGTGCAACTTTGTGGCTTGGGGCTACTAGTCCAACTTTGGATATCGAAAAAGTGGAAAAAGTGGTTGAGATGATACCATTTGCTTCTTCGTCTTTGAAGATTATCGAAGAGAGTATGAGGGGCGAGATTGAGTATCTTCCGCCAAAGTATTGTGCAAAAAAGGTAGATGGAAAACGAGCTTATACGTTAGCAAGGCAGAACAGAGAGTTTGAGCTCAATGCTATAAAAAGTACTATTTATGATTTTAAGATTCTTCACTATATGCATCCATTTTTGACATTTGAAATTACTATAAGCGAGGGTGGATATGTGCGAAGCATAGGGCAAATTATCGCCAATAAATTTGGATTTGATGGAGCTTTAAGTGCTTTAGAGCGTTTGAGCGAGGGAGATTTTGTTTATGAAAATGAAAAAGAGTTAAATCCGCTCGGTTTTATAGATATGCAAGAGAACGAGTATCTAGGCGATATAGAGGATATAAGACTAGGTCGAAAAGTCTATAAAGAGAGCTTTAAAAAGCAAGAAAAAGGGGTGTATAAAATAGTCCAAGATGATGAGGTATCGGTTGTAGAGATGACTGAGGAGTCAAGAGTAAACTATATACTAAATGGGATTAAATTATGTTAATGCTATCAAGGAAGATAGGCGAAGCAGTTGTTTTGGGCGAGAACATAACAGTAAGAGTGATTGAGGTGTCAAAGGGTGTAGTTTGCATAGGATTTGAAGCACCAGATGATATGCTTATACTTCGTGAAGAGCTTAAAAGAGAGGTAGAACAAGCCAATATAGAAGCAAAAAATAGCACTCTTAACATAGAAGAGGTTAAGAGCTTAAGTAAAAAGTTTAAGAAAAAATGATAAACCGTGCTTATGCAAAAGTCAATATCTTTTTGAAGATTGTTGGCAGAAGAGGGGAGTATCATGAGCTACTTTCTCGCTTTGTTTTATTAAGAGATTTGTATGATGAGATGGAGTTTATAGATAAACGAAATAATGATGAATTTGAACTTTATGGAGAGTTTGGATGTGCTTTAGAATCAAATACAATCTACAAAGCATACCTATCTACATGTAGAGCTGGGTACGAAAAAGAGTTAAAAGAGTTCTTTACATGTAGAGCTTTACAGGTGGAGAAAAATATCCCATCATTTGCTGGTTTGGGCGGTGGCAGTAGTGATGCGGCTTGTTTCTTGCATATGATAAACAAAGAGGCAAATCTTGGTTTAAGTGATAAAGAGCTAGCAGATATAGGTTTATTCGTAGGGACTGATGTTCCGTTTTTTGTTTATGGATATGAGAGTGCTCATGTGAGTGGCATAGGAGAAGTAGTAGAGGAGCTCAAAGAAAAGTCTTTACATGTAGAGACCTTTACACCAGATATAAAGTGCGATACAGGAGCGGTTTATAGGGCTTTTAGAGATGAGTATAGAGTTGATGTTGAGTTGGCTAAGAAGATGTCTAAGATAAACTCTGTTGAGCTTTTAGAGAGTTATAATGGTGTTGCACTCAATGACCTTTTTAGAGCTTCGCTTAGAGTTTATCCTGAGTTGGAGAAGTTTAGAAAAAAAAATTGGTTTTTTAGTGGGAGTGGGAGTAGTTTTTTTAGGATAAAATTAGATGAATAACTGACCTTTGCACACTATAATAAGCAAAACTAGCGAATAGCGGTTTTACGAAGTAAAAAGTTTCTGTGAAAAAAGGAGCTTTTTGAGAATTTATAGGTTTTTACGCCCTTTTTTACAAAAAGTGCGTAAGGTCAGTGATGCAGTTTAACCCGAATCATGCGATAGAAATCACTAAACTAGCACTCATTATTGCACTTATAAAACAGCCTCAACCTCAAAAGCATCATAAAACGCTTTTTGCTTCTGCGTCACTTCACCAACAATCGGTTATCTGCACATAGCTCTTCTTGTTATCTACATTAGCAATTTACTTTAGGGTATTCGCTTGTGATGTGAATCCAAGTTTTATATTTAACACCATCGCTTGTGATTAGTAGACTACTTAATCCCATATCAAT
>CAZLXQ010000007.1:0-24190 GCA_964563675.1 uncultured Sulfurospirillum sp. | reverse complement strand
AATTATAGAGCAATTTGGCTTGTTTTCTAATTTGGTATGGAATTATTAGGGTTAAGCGAAAATTGGTTAACATTAGTCTTTTAATAGAGGTAAGTAATGATACTTTACAGTAAAAATGGTGAATTTCTTGGTATTGGAAAAGATGAACTATCTTTTTTGGGTTTTGAAGACTTAGATGAGTTTAAGAGCCTACATAGTGATGTAGCTGATCTTTTTATAAATAGACCTGGATATATTTTTAAGTTTAAAAACTTCTCTTGGATAGATTATGCTCTACATAGCGGTGTACCAAAAAAGAGTGTTATTGTGAAGCTAAAAACAGGCAATGAGGTAGAGTCTTCTCTAAGCATAAAAGAGATCTTTTTAATTTCACCAAAAAATAGTGAAGAGCTCTACTACTCAATAGAATTCGTAAACAGTGTACAAAACGGATCTACTCTTGCAGAATCTATACTAAGTTCTCAAGCCAAGCAAACAGTAGATGAAAAACCTCTTGACATAAAAACCTTTAAAGAAAAAGAGGAGCTAAGAGAGATCTCATTTGAAGAAAATTTTATAGAAGAGTTAGGCAAGGATATATCAGATGACTCTGAAGCCACAAAGCAAAAAAAGAGTAAACAAGAGTCTGCCCTTAAACTAGGGGTAGATAACAATATTTTCAAAACAGATGAAGAGTTACCCAAAGAGGCAAAACTAGAGATTAGCGACAACTTCATAGAAGATTACAGAAGTAAAGAGTCTTTAAAGGTTGATACAAAAGAGAAGAAGCTTGAGCCATACATGGATATAAATACGGACTATATCACAAACACCAAAGAAGAAGATATAGATTTTGACTTGACTAGATGCATAGATGAGTTAAATCTAGACATATCACTAGTAAGCGAGCTTATCACAGACTATATAAACAAAATCGATGAGACTCTTCCTGTCATAAAATCTTCACTTGAAAAAGGTGATGAAAAAGCTATAGAAAATAGCACATATAAACTAAAGGGTATATCGGACAATCTTTATATACATCAACTCTCTAGTCGCTTGGAGGATATTTTGAAAGCAAAAGATTTAGAATCAAAGAGAGTTGAGTTTGAAAAATTTGAAAAATTTGCTACTATATTCAAAAGGGAGCTAGCATGAGTAGAGCAATCAACAACAGATCAGAAGAGCCAAGATGAAGTTTAAAACCCATTCCACCCTAAGACTTATTAGTCAATATCCACTAATTATTCTATTTTTATTTTCAACATATTTTTTATACCTCTCATATGGACAGTACAATAAAATGGTTGCTTTTGAAAATAAACTAACCTCAACAGAAGTTTTAAACAACCTATCAATTGCAATAGCAAAAGAGCGTGGTCTTAGCTCAACTTTTATAGCAAGTGATGGAGCTATTGCCAAAGAGAGTCTTAATCAGAAGAGGCAAGTTGTCAATAGCAGGATGAAAGAGTTCCACAACTTCTACAAAACTCATGAAGTAAACTATGAAATCAAAAAGGTTATTACTCTATTGAATCAAATAACAGATGTAAGAGAAAAAGTAGACTCTCTCGATAATGTTGATTTTAACAAAATCTTTTTTGAATACTATTCACAAATTAATGCTCAGATACTTAAAGAGCTACAAACACTAAGCGAAAAAGCTACAAACCCACAAACCGTTGTTCTTAGCTCATCTTTAATGTCTATCTTTAAAGACATAGAGTATACTGGACAAGAGAAAGGCTTTATCTCTAAAATACTTAGCAAATATACTCCTTTTAGTAATGAAGATTTACATATCTGGATTAACATATTTAGTCAATCAAAAAATTTCAACTATGATGATCTGCATAGCGGCATAGCAGAAACCACGATAATGGCAATGTACAATAGTTCAGAAAACAAAAGACTTCTTGATGAGATTAAACAAGCAAAAATAGAGTTGATTCTAGCTGCACAAAGTGGTGATTATTTGATTGACCCTACTCTTTGGTTTAACTTAATGACCAACAAAATCACTCTCTTAAATAGCTCAGCTGAAGTGATAAAAAAAGAGTTGCGTATTGAGATAAAGAGATATCAAAATGAAACTATCGGAAAACTTATTGGTGCGAGTGGAATGTGGATTGTATCGCTAATTTTACTATTTGTTGGACTTTTACTCTCTAATCAATTTAAGAAAAATGTAAAGAGTTTAGAAAGTGTCTTTAAAAAAGTTGGAGAATTAGCAGGAGATAAAGAGAGTGTTGATTTTAGTACGGCTCAAGGAATGAATTCAGCCTATAGCATCATCAATCAAGCAGTAGAAAATATCGCAATAGAAAAAGCAAAAGCGGAAGAAGCAAGTAGTGCAAAAAGTATATTTTTAGCAAATATGTCACATGAGATAAGGACTCCACTAAATGGAATCATAGGCTTTACTGAGCTTCTAAAAAGTACTGACTTGGATGACGAAAAGAGAGAGTTTGTTGATGTAATTGAAAAAAGTTCAGAAAATCTACTTGAGATTATCAACAATATACTTGATTTATCAAAAGTCGAGAGCAACAAAATAGAGATAGATGAAGTCCTTTTCTCCCCAATAAGTGAATTTGAGAGTGCCATAGAAATCTATGGAGCAAAAGCAGCAGAAAAAAATATCAACCTCTCCTTTTTTATAGATCCAAGTCTAAACAACTACCTCAAAGGCGACTCAATAAAAATAAATGAAGTCATCATCAACCTTATGAGCAATGCTGTAAAGTTTACACCCCTCAACGGAGATATTATAGCAGAAATTAGAAGAGTAGAGAGCACTCTTATTGGAAAAACTAAGATTCTTTTTACAATTGAAGACTCTGGTATTGGTGTCAATGAAGATAAAAAACAAGATATATTTGATGCGTTTAACCAAGCTGACTCTACAATAACTAGAAAGTATGGCGGAACAGGACTTGGGCTTACTATTTCGTCAAAATATATTGCTCTTATGGGGGGTGAGCTTAAAGTTGATAGTGTTGAGGGCGAGGGAAGTAAATTTTACTTTATGTTAGAGTTTGATGAATCTCCTTCGGATGATGTTGAATTTCAAAACAGATTTACTGAATACAGTTGTGCTCTTTTAGCAGGTGAGAAAAACAGAAGAGCTCATACAGAGTTCATGTATGATTACTTTAGATATTTTGGCTCAAATGTAAAGTACTATGATAAACTTGCAGAATTAAAAAATCTTATCTATAAATTTAATATAAATTTAATTATTGCTGATTTTGATCTTCTTAATGATAAGGAGCTTGAAGAGTATAAAAAAATAAGACTACCTATAATTTTGGTTTTAAAGGCTTCAAATCAAAGTAGATTTGATGAGTTTAATACAAAATATATCACACCAGTCTATGAGCCAATCAATATTACAAAGCTAACAAAAATTCTAGAGCAAAACAAAAACCTAATACCTAAAGTGGAAAAAACAGCTACACGAAGAGAAAGAGAGGCAAAAAAACAGTCTAGTACAACTATATTTGGTAAAAAATTTGATGCAAATGTTTTAGTTGCTGAAGATAATGATATTAACCAAAAACTGATCAAAAGAACTCTAGAGGGATTTGGCCTAACTGTAACCATAGCTCACAATGGAAAAATCGCACTAGAAGAGAGAATAAAAAATGAGTATGATGCAGTTTTTATGGATATAGCGATGCCTGTTATGGATGGTATTGAGTCAACTCATAAAATGATAGAATATGAAACTAAAAACAACTCTCCTCATGTTCCTATTATAGCAGTTACAGCAAATGCTCTAAAAGGTGATAAAGAGAGATTTATGCAAGAGGGTCTTGATGAGTACATAGCAAAACCTATCAAAAAAGAGAGCATGCTTAGTGTTCTTAATATGTTTTTACAAGATAAAATAGTTGAAGAGGATGAGAAAACTCAAGAGACAATAGTACCTCAAAAGACTTCTGCTAAAGAGATTCTTGAAGAGATAGAGGATGCACCTAAAGCAGTAGAGATAAAAAATGAAGTTAAAACAGAAGAGAGCTACAACAAAAAGATTTTAGATACTAAGATGATTCAAAACGAATTAGACCAAATTAAGACTCCAAAAAAAGATATTCTTATCTATAAAAAAAGCTCTATTGAGGCAAAAATATTCTCTAATATTTTAACAAATCTTGGTGTCCGCATAGATAGTGTAAACTCTGTTGAAAATCTAAAAACAAAATTAAAAGAGAGTGAGTATAGCATGGTGCTATTTGACAAAGAGATCTCTTCAACCTCACCAGAGGAGATGTCAAAGATAATTGGCAAAACTCCAGCAACCATGCTTGTTGACCCTGCAGGCAAGATAGAAGAAAAAGATAAAACTCTCTTTGAAAATGTCTTATCAAATGTGATAAATAAAAAAGAGCTTGAAAAACTGGTAGAAAAGTTTATTTAAGGAGTTAAAAAAATATGAACAAACAAATTAAAATACTAATTGTTGATGATGATTTTATAAATTTAAAGTTACTTCAATCAATGCTTAAAAAAAGTGACTTTACAAGCGAGATAGTTGAGGCAAAAAATGGACTAGAGGCGTTAAATATTTTAAAAAATCAACCAGGCATTGGACTAATTCTTTTAGATATAAAGATGCCAGTGATGGATGGTATTGAATTTTTAACCAATCTAGGCTCAATGCCTAGCATAAGAAAAGTGCCTGTTATCGTTTTAACAACAGATGAAACTAAAAAACGAGAGTCATTTGATCAAGGAGCTTTTGATTTTTTGGTAAAACCTATAAGAGAGGCTGAGCTTAATAAAAAAATATTAAAAATATTAGAGCTATCTTAAACCCGAATTATGCAATAGAATTGCATAATTCGGGTTTAAGATAGGCTATTTTATAAATCTATTTCGTTAGATATCTTTCTATAAAGGGAGATTATCTCCTCCTTTTTCTCAATAAAACTATTTTTATTGACTACTAGATAGGCTGATGATTCCATGATAGTCTCAACAACTTTAAGTCCATTTTGCTTCATCGTTGCTCCGGTCTCAACGATATCAACAATGGCATCAGATAGACCAACTAGTGGTGCAAGCTCGATTGAGCCATAAAGCTTTATAACCTCTACTGCTATTGCTTTTTTTGAAAAATAGTTTTGAGTTATATTGACCATTTTTGTTGCTATTTTTATATCAGGAGTGCTATAGTCAAGCTCATCCTCCTCTTTTAAAGCAATGCAGACTCTACACTTTCCAATACCTAGGTCTAAAAGTCTTACTAAATCTTCATTTTTCTCCTCAAGCACATCTAGTCCAACAACACCAATATCAGCAGACTGATGAAGTACATAAGCTGGAACATCTTGATTTCTTACAAGTAAAAATCTAAACTCCTCATCTTCTAAAATTAATTTTCTATCATCAAAGATAAAAGACTTATCAAAAATTCTCTCAAATATCGCAAGTGTCTCCTTTGCAATTCTACCTTTTGGCAGTGCTACTGTTAACATTATAAATCTCCTTTATCATCTATTGCTTTAAGCATCCCTCTAAATATCAGCGATCGATCATAGATAGATTTTTTAAAAAACTTAGAAAAATACTTACCATCTCCACCTGTAAAATAGACCACTCTATCCTTGCATGTATGCTCTAGCATCATCAAGATTGACTTAATTGCTCCATAAGATATGGCATCTTCTGTTTTTTGAGGTAAGGCATCAAGTATGACATTTGGATGAATTCGCCTATCTAGCTTTTTAGATATTTGAGCATAGCACTTCTCATAAGAGGCTATACTTGGGAGTATATAGCCCCCCATATGAAAGCCATCACTCATTATGTCTACAGTTATCGCACTTCCTGCATCTATGACAATTCCATTTTGTATCACATAGCAAGCAGCAACTCTATCTATCCCCATGCCTTGATATATTGTATCAAGCTCAAACCACTCCTCAATATTGAGATAATTTTTATTGAGCTGTGAGGTAACAGTGCTATTGACACTTATATAGTAGACTCTCTCTTTGGGTGTGTACTTTTCAAACTCATCTAAACTTTGTGACCATATTTTCCCATCGTGATAAAAATCTACATTTGAATTTCCAATATCACATAAAATCATGGTGAAATTGCCATCCTCTCTCTTTTAGATAACTAACTGCCTTAGAGCAAACAGCCTTATGTGTCATCAAGTGTTTGTATTTAAAATTGTGCTTCTCTAAGTCTTGAAGTCTCTTTTCAAGCTGATCTATCTCTATTGCATTTTTTGTTAAAAATCTACTTTTTTGTCCTACTACAAAAATAGAGTGATAGTTTTGCTTTAAGTCCAATGAGCAAAATATAGATAACTTTTTTCTAGTTTTTAAAAGGGTTTTATCTATCTCTTTTACGGATTTGAACAAAATTTTATTTTTAGAAAAAAACTCAACAATCTCTTTCAACTCTATTTTGTCCTTGATTTGGTGAGTTTAAAGTACTTATTGTCATAAAAAAGCTCATGGTTTGCAATAAAAATATGCGAGTCTATTTTACTAGGCAGTCTATATACACTAGGTGAGTCAAGGCTTAAATCAGTTACGATCACATAGCCTCCTCTCTCAACAATATAAATAGCCTCCTCTTGCATTGCTCCTACAAATATAGCAAAATTGAATTTTTTTGTTTTAAGAGTCTTAAGATCAGCATCAGTCAAAATCACTCTACCATCTTTAGTAAAAACTAAAACTTTATCCTCTAAGATTATCACATCCCTCACATCTTCATCTAAAGATGCCGTAGACTCTGGACTTATAGAGACTACACGCTCATTTGTAGCAGCTACTAGTCTATCTCCTAAAACATCAAGATATATAATATTTGAAAAGAATTTTTCACTTTTTACAACCAGCTCTCTTAAAAGAGTATTGGTCTTTAAATCTACAACAAAAAGCTTTCCATCAAGTGTTGGAAAAATCAACACTGAAGTTAAAAAGTATGGTGCAGCTATCCTTGAATCATGTGCATAAGTTTCATCTCCACTCTTGCGGAAAAGTATGTTATTCGTTTCTATATCTAACAATAGTACCGTGTTATTGCCTAAAACAACTGCTAATTTTTGCTCTCTCAAGGAGGCTGAGGCAACAACGAAATCAAACTTTTTCTCGTACAATACCCTACTGCTCTTATTAACAATAATCAAATCTCCACATCTTGATGTGGCTATGTATCTCTCGCTATATTCACTTAAAAATGTGTATCCTTCAGGTATCTTAACATTTAAAAGACCATCTTTTGTTATAATTTGACCATTTTTAAGAGTTGCCCCTCCTCTAGTAACATCAGCTATAGATGAAGCGAATGTGCCATCATAGCCAATTTTACCAGACACATAAGCTGGTTCAAAATTTTGCCTTTTTGTTCCACAACCACTCAATACCAATAGAAGTAAAAAAGGCAGGAGATATTTAGAAGCACTCTTAAAGTATTTCACTAATTACTCCCTTTATACTCAATGCCTTGATAGTGCTCTAAATTGTTTGATATATTTTTCAAAGGAGAGCCTAGGCTAATCTGAGCAAACTTCAGTCTCGCCTCTTCGAATCTATGCTCCTTTAGAAGCTTATAACCCTCTTTTAATGCAACAAAATCGGATAAAAGTTCACTTTTTGAACCACTTTTGCCCTCCAAGCTATAGAGTTGAAATGTTGCTAAATCAGATATAACAGGATCATTTTCAAGCTGTGCTAACTCTTTAAAAGTAGCAATATCATCTATCTTAATCGCTTCTTGAAGTCTAAAAAAGTTATAGAGTCTTTCGTTACTTTCTCTTAAAATCACTATTGATATAGCATCATTTGGATCTTTTAAAAGCTTACTAAATGCATCATTTGAAGCTTGCAGTCTGTTTTCACTAATCACACTAAGAGTTATGTAAGCACCTATCCCTAAAAACAGCACAACAGCAAAAGCTATAATCTGTTTTTTATACCTCTTGTAGAAATGCTCGCTCTTTATCATGCTCTCTAAAAACTGCTCTTCAACCCCTATCTCTTTTTTTATCGCTTTGATATTATCCTTAAGTGCCAACTTTCAATCCTTTAAACTAAGTAAGAGAATATTTTATCACAATTAAGATAAAAAAAGACTTTTTTTGCTACAATTACAAGTAAAGGATTTTAAGAATATGAAAATTGACAATACTCTACTAGAAAAACTAGAAAAACTCTCCTCACTAGAGATTGATAGCAAAAAAAGAGAGAGCATGATAGCTCAACTAACAGAGATAGTTGAATTTATCGAAAACTTAAATGAGCTATTCCTAGATAAAGAAAAAGCAACTTTTACAACACTAAAAGGCGGAACCCCTATGAGAAAAGATAGTGTACATGTAGACTCTAAAATCATAAAAACAGTATTTGCCAATGCTCCAAAAAATAAAAATGGTTTTTTTGTTGTACCAAAAATAATCGAATAAAGGAGAGTTAAAATGGCTCTTAATATCAAAGCACTATTAAAAAATATCATTGCATATAAAGCATCAGATCTACACATAGTAAGTAGGAGCGAGCCACAAATCAGAATAGATGGTAAGCTTGTAGCACTTGATATGGATAAGCTTAGCGGAAAAGAGATTGAGGAGATGTGTTATACTCTTCTTACAGATAGGCAAAAAAAGGATATTGAAGAGAATAAAGAGCTTGATTTTGCTGTCATGTTCCCAGATATTGGACGATTTCGTGCAAACTACTACTATACTATGAACGGAGAGCTTGCTGCTGCTTTTAGAGTTATTCCTCTAAAAATACCATCTTTAGATGAGCTAAATTGCCCTAGTATTTTTAAGGAGATTACAAAAAGAGAGAAAGGTCTTGTTCTTGTAACCGGTCCTACTGGTAGCGGAAAGTCAACAACTCTAGCTGCCATGTTAAATGAAATAAACCATAGTGAACACAGACATATCATCACCATAGAGGATCCTGTTGAGTTTGTTCATGAAAATCAAAGATCTCTATTTTCACACAGAAATGTAGGGGAAGATACAAAAAGTTTCGCAAATGCACTAAAATACTCACTTCGCGAAGACCCCGATGTTATACTAGTTGGAGAGATGAGGGATAGAGAGACGATT
This sequence comes from uncultured Sulfurospirillum sp., assembly GCA_964563675.1. Lineage (GTDB taxonomy): Bacteria > Campylobacterota > Campylobacteria > Campylobacterales > Sulfurospirillaceae > Sulfurospirillum_A. Next base: position 15,126 of record CAZLXQ010000007.1, on the reverse strand, counting down.
AGTACAGCTATAACAGCGGCTGAGACTGGTCACTTAGTCTTTGGAACACTTCATACCAACTCATCAGTTCAAACAGTCAATAGAATAGTTGATAGCTTTGAAGGACCTGAGCAGGTACAAATAAGAAACATGTTATCAACATCTCTATATGCTGTAATCTCTCAAAGCCTACTTCCAAAAAGAGGTGGTGGTCGTATTGCAATTCATGAGATACTCATAAACAACTCTGCCATCTCAAACCTTATAAGAGAGAATAAACTTCACCAAATTTACTCCCAAATGCAACTAAACCAATCAAAAACTGGCATGACAACCCAAACACAATCTATGATAAAGTCTCTTAAAGAGAACAGAATAACAAAAGAGGATGCTTTGCGTTTCTCTACACAGCCTCAGGAGTTGATAAATTCAATAGGATTATGATTATCCTCTACTAACTATCAAATTTTCAGGGGGCTCAATTCACTTTCTTAAGAAGCCTATTGTAATTACGGTCTAAATTAGGTATCATACCCCTAAAGACACCTCTTTCTAGCAAAAGTTAAAGATGTCTTTGACTGGACTTCTAAAAAGAGTCTTCAAATTTAAAGCGAGATTTAATCATGACTAACAACAGTAACATAAAAGACCAGATAACGGTTATAGGAGAGAGCTCTTTCGATAAATTAAAAAAGCTTAGTATTCCGCCCTATCCAAAATACTATTATGACACTTTTATGGATGAACTAACCTCTACCAATAATCCTACACTAATAGATTTATCAAAAAAGTACTCATATCTCTTCTGTGTAAGTGAAGCAGAAAACTCAAGCAGTCAAATCTCTTTTGAGCTTGCAGAGTCTAGTATAAAAGAGTTTGAAAAATCAAATAAAAATCTTAAAGAGATATCACATAAAAATTTTATCAATATTGAAGATATAAAAAATGATTATGAGGGAGTTCGTACACAAGACATTATTAATGCTTTTGGTGCTTTTCAGGGAGAGATTTTAAATGAGCTAAAAAATGCAGATGAAACTATCACCAAGCTAAAACTCGATATAGAGAGGCTTGAAAAAGAGTCGCACATAGATCCTCTAACAAAAGCTTACAATAGAAGAGTTTTTACAAAAGATATTGGTAAAATTTTAAATGCAATTAAGGACAAAAGTGCCAATCTATTTCTTGCTATTATAGATGCTGATGACTTCAAAAAAATTAATGATACTTTTGGGCATGTTGCTGGAGATAAAACCCTGATATTCTTAACAAAACTCATACAAAGCTCTCTTAGAAAAGGTGTGAAAGTGTACAGGTATGGTGGTGAAGAGTTTATAGTTATCTTAAACCGAACAACCCTACAAGAGGCAACAAGTAGTGTAGAAAGAATCATAAAAGAGGTTGAGCAAAGTAGGCTTCTTTACAAAGGACACAACATAAACCTCACTATTAGTGCAGGAATTGGGTGCTATAAAAAAGGAGATACTCCTGAGATGCTCATAGAAAAAGCTGACAGTTCTCTTTATAAAGCAAAGTCTAATGGTAAAAACTGCCTTAAGGTAGACTGCTAGTATGGATAGTGTATCTATTTTTGATATTGTTTCTCTCTCCCTTATATTTATACTCGGGATAAAAGGTGTAGTAAATGGTTTTATAAAAGAGATTTTTGGACTCATTGGGATTATCGGGGGTATCTTTGTAGCTTCAAGATTTGCAAAGCAGGCAGGAGGTTTTATAAGTGATAATCTCTATCTGCTTGAAAGTGGTGCTACTCTATATTTAGTTGGATTTATCACTCTTTTGATGGCTTTTTGGATTCTTAGTCTGTTTATCGGACACCTTTTAGAGAGCATGGTAAAGATGAGTGGGTTAGGAGCTATAAATAAACTTGCCGGTTTCGCTGTGGGAAGTACAAAAATCTTTCTAATATTCTCTATTTTAGCTGTAACGCTATCAAATATTGAATTTATCAAAACAAAGAGTGATGAGTTTATGGGTAAAAGTTTTATGCACCCTATCTTTATCGAAACGGGTAGATATATCCTCAAGATAGATAGTAACAAAATTGTAAATGAGATAAAAAATAACTTAGGAGAGTAAAATGGCAGACATAGAAAACATGGAGTATGACTCGCTACTAGTAAGATTTAAAGATATCTTAAGACACAATACTCTTAAATTTACAAAACAAAGAGAGGTTGTGCTAAAAACTATGTACAACAATGATGAGCATTTCACGCCAGAGAGTCTGTATATGCTTATAAAAAAGAGTTGTCCTGAACTAAATGTTGGTATAGCAACAGTATATAGAACACTAAATCTTTTAGAAGATTCTAGCATGGTAACTTCGCTCTCTTTTGGCTCCTCTGGAAAAAAGTTTGAGCTAGGGAACAAGCCTCATCATGACCACATGATATGCAAAACCTGTGAAGAGATTATTGAGTTTGAAGATGATGAGATTGAGAAAAAACAAGAAGAGATAGCTAAAAAGCATGACTTTAAGCTAACAAGCCACTTAATGCAACTATACGGTATATGCAAAGAGTGCCAACAAAAATAGAAGTAAGAGGATTAAGGTTTGATATTTGACAATCAGTATGAACAGCAAAGAGCAGAAAAAGCACAGGCACTAAGAGAGTTAGGAAAGAATCCATACACTCATAATGTAAAAAAAAATTCAACTACGCAAGAGTTTAAAAAATGCTATGAGTATGTGAAAAAACTTGAAACAAAGCGAGATGAAAACAAAGAGAATACAGTAGTTGGAAGAGTTAAATTTCTAAGACACATGGGAAAAGCAGCATTTGCTAAGATTGAGGATGAAAGAGGGATTCTTCAAGTTTACTTCAATAAAGAGAGTATTGGAGAGGAGTGGTTTAAGTCAGTTAAAAAACTTATAGAAGTTGGTGATATTGTAAGTGCTACAGGCTTTCCATTTGTCACGAAGACCGGTGAGCTATCTCTACATGTAAAGAGTTTAGAGCTTGCCACCAAATCCATAACCCCTCTGCCTGAAAAATTTCATGGGTTAACAGATAAAGAGCTTCGCTACAGAAAACGCTATCTTGATATGATAATGAATCCTAAAGTAAGAGAGACTTTTAAGACTAGAGGCAAAATAGTAAGCACAATAAGACACTTCTTTGAAGAGAGAGGCTTTTTAGAAGTCGAAACCCCTATGATGCATCCCATAGCAGGCGGAGCAAATGCAAAACCGTTTGTTACTCATCATAATGCTTTAGGAATTGATAGATATCTTAGAATTGCACCTGAACTTTATCTAAAAAGACTTGTTATAGGTGGATTTGAAGCAGTATTTGAGATAAATAGAAGCTTTAGAAATGAGGGCATGGACTTAACTCATAATCCCGAATTTACTATGATAGAATTCTACTGGGCATACCATACTTACCACGATTTGATGAAACTTACAGAAGATATGTTTAGTGTACTTTTAAAACAACTAAAGCTTCCTAGTAAAATTCCTTATGGCGATATTGAGATAGACTTCTCAAGTGAGTTCAAAAAAATATCTTATAGAGATTCACTTATAGAGATAGGGGGTGTTCCGCCTGATGTCCTTAAAACAAGAGAGAGTGTTATGATTTACCTTATAGGGAAAGGTGAAAAGATAGATGAAAGTCTTAGTCTTGGCAAACTACATGAAGAGCTATTTGACCTATATGTCGAAAAAAAGCTCATAAACCCTACATATATCATCGACTACCCAATAGAGATAAGTCCGCTAGCTAGAAGAAGTGACGAAAATCCAGATATTGCACAAAGGTTTGAGCTGTTTATTGCAGGGCGAGAGATAGCCAATGGATTTAACGAGCTAAATGACCCAATAGAGCAGTACGATAGATTTAAAAACCAACTTAGTGTAAAAGATGATGAAGCACACGAGATGGATGAGGATTATGTAAGAGCTTTGGGCTACGGACTGCCTCCAACAGCTGGTGAAGGACTTGGAATTGATAGGCTTGTCATGCTTCTAACGAATGAGCAGTCCATAAGAGATGTTATACTATTTCCAGCGATGAAACCGATACAAGCAAATAAAAACAAGGATAAAGAGCAATGAGCATATTGAAAAATATTGACCCAGAGATTTATGGACTAATAGAGAATGAGTTAGAGAGACAGACTGACCACTTAGAGATGATAGCTAGTGAAAACTTTACATATCCAGCTGTGATGGAGGCTATGGGAAGTGTTTTTACAAACAAATATGCAGAAGGGTATCCAAACAAAAGATACTATGGTGGATGTGAGTTTGCTGATAAAGTAGAGCAACTTGCAATTGATAGAGCTTGTGAGCTTTTTAAGTGTAAGTTTGCAAATGTTCAACCAAACTCAGGAAGTCAAGCCAACCAAGGGGTGTATCAAGCACTTCTAAAGCCATTTGATAAGATACTTGGCATGGACTTAAGTCATGGGGGACACCTAACACATGGCTCCAAAGTAAGCAGTTCTGGAAAAACATACTCAAGCTTCTTTTATGGGGTTGAGCTAGATGGAAACATCAACTATAGCAAAGTAAAAGAGATAGCACATATCGTAAAGCCTAAGATGATTATATGTGGAGCAAGTGCATATGCAAGAGAGATTGATTTTGCTAAGTTCAAAGAGATAGCTGATGAAGTTGGTGCATATCTTTTTGCTGACATTGCTCATATCGCTGGGCTCGTAGCCGCTGGTGAGCATCCAAGTCCATTTCCTCACTGCGACATAGTAACAACAACTACACACAAAACCTTAAGAGGCCCAAGAGGTGGGCTTATCATGACAAATAACGAAGATATAGCAAAAAAAGTAAATAGTGCGATTTTTCCAGGCATCCAAGGTGGTCCTTTAGTTCATGTGATTGCTGCTAAAGCTGTTGGATTTGCTGAAAACTTAAAGCCTGAGTGGGTAGAGTATGCGAAAGATGTAAAAGCGAATGCAAAAGCTTTAGGTGAAGTTCTTGTAAAAAGAGGGTATGATATAGTGAGTGGAGGTACTGATAATCATCTGGTTTTAGTAAGTTTTTTAGGACGAGAGTTTAGCGGAAAAGATGCAGATGCTGCTCTTGGAAATGCAGGAATTACCATAAACAAAAATACCGTGCCAGGTGAAAATAGAAGTCCATTTGTAACAAGCGGTATTCGCATTGGAAGTCCAGCCTTAACTGCTCGCGGCATGAAGGTAAAAGAGTTCAAAATAATAGGCGAAAAAATAGCTGACATCTTAGATAACATCCACAGCACAGCTCTTCAGCTTGAGATAAAAAAAGAGATGAAAGAGTTGGCAAGTAAGTTTATCATATATGATAGAGCGACCTACTAAAGGATAGTTAAAATGCAAAGTATTGATACCTCTCTTATAAAAATGTCAACAGACCACTACTGGATTAAAAGGGATTCTATAGTTGAAAAAAGATCTCACAATAGTCGTCTATTTTTTGACAAATATGAGAAAATAGATAAAAAACTAACAAGCTCCATAATCAATCAGCACCTAAAAGGTGAGATTACAGTTGCTCACTCTTTGATTAATTCAAGAGATAAGGTGGAAAATATTGTTATTGATTATAACGGAAGAAATACACAGAAGTTTTGGCATAAAGTTCAACTCCTCTTAAGAGAAGAAGGCTTTATAAACTTCACTGCATACGAGAGTAAAACTCCAGGCCACCTACATGTCTATATACACAAAGGGCATACAACTCTACAGGAGGCTTATCAGATAGGCAAGATGATATCTGCAAAACTTGCTCAAAAACTGCCAAGAGAGTGGAAAGTGTTTCCAAATCCAGATATGCCAAAAGAGTTCAATATACTAACTTTTCCATATAGGCTGTACAACAAAGAGAGGGGAGCTTCTTGGTCAAAGCATATGTAAGAAGCTCAATGGTATGAATAATGCTTACAAAACACAAAGGAGTTAAGATGGAAGATAAAAATGAACTAAGTGATATAATTTTAGAAAAAGATGATGGCAAGTCTATGAAAACTAAACGAATACTTATCATTGCGGCACTTTTAATAGTTATATTTTTGATAGTTCTAATTATAATGAAAGTTTCAAACAGACAAGCTGACCATACAAAGCTAAACTTACCGCCAACCCCTACTCAAAAAGTAGTAGAGACTAAAAAAGAGGATGATCTTTTTAAGCAAGTTCCTATCACAGAAATTGAAGACAAAAAAGAGAGTTTTGAGGAGATGGTAAAGAGTCTAAAAGAGAAAGAGATTCAAAAACAGGAGAATCTAAGACCAAAAATTGAGGAGATAAAACAAGTTGTAAAAAAGGTAGAAGTCCAAGACATACCTAAAGTAGCTATCCCCCCAAAGATTCAAGAACCTATAGCTCCTACTGCAAAGATCGAACCAGTAAAAAAACCTAGTGCTCTAGCAACAACGGGAGTATATATCCAGGTTGGAGCAACTTCAAGACTCTCTCCTGATGAAAAATTTCTAGCGAAACTAGTATCAAAAGGTTATCAACACAGACTTTTACCGATAGATGTCAAAGGCACAAAAGTTACAAAAATATTGATAGGACCCTTTACAAATAGTGCTACTGCGAGAGCTGAACTTAGCAAAGTAAGATCTAACATCAATAAAGATGCATTTATCTATAGAGTAAAATAGTGCTCTACTCTAAAAAAATACTATTTGATCAGCTCACCCCAATCACAATCTTCTCTAAGCTTAGAGCTCATTTTGAAGGTGAGTTGGTGTTTCTCTTTGAGAGTGCGATAAGCTCTGAAGAGGGAAATTTTAGTTTTCTCTTTATAGGTGCTCGAGAAAGGATTATCCATAAAGATAGCGAAGCTATACATGTAGATGAAAATGGCATCAAAAACTCGCTTGGAAAAAATCCATTTGAATATCTAAAAAAAAGATACAGCTCACTTGATACTGACAAGTACAAAAAATATGCTCAAAAAAATGGACTTGGTTTTATAGATGGTTTTATAGGCTATATTGGGTATGATGCTGTTAAGATTTTTGAACCTCGTCTAGTAGCTCATATGAATAACCTAAAAAGAGAGATTGATATTCCAAATATTGATCTAATTAGACCAAAATTAGTCTGTACTTTTTCTCATAAATCAAACACTCTTACACTTCATACTTTTATGCAAAGCTTAGCTTCAAAACTTGATGTGATAGAGTCCCTACTTAAAGAGCCACACAACTATCTTAAGATTAAAAAAACTACTCCTATTAGTAAGAGAGGCTCATTTGCTTTTACTAAAGAGATATTTTTTAACATGGTAGCTAAATCAAAAGAGATGATAAGAAGTGGTGATGTGTTTCAAATACTCATATCCAATAGACTTACTCAATATATCAAAGTAGATGGATTGAGTTTTTATAGGGTGTTGAGAAACAAAAATCCATCTCCATATATGTTTTTACTTGATTTTAAAAACTTTGCAATAGCTGGAAGCTCTCCTGAGGTGATGGTTGGTCTTAAAAATGGACATATAACCCTCAGACCGATTGCAGGAACTAGAAAAAGGGGCTCTACCTATGAAGAAGACAGAGCTTATAAAAAGGAGCTTTTAAGTGATGAAAAGGAGAGAGCTGAGCACCTTATGCTTATAGATCTTGGTCGCAATGATGTAGGAAAAGTGGCAGAAGTTGGTAGTGTACATGTAAGCGATATGATGAGAGTTGAGCGCTATTCACATGTAATGCATATAGTGAGTGATGTTGGTGGAAAGCTTGATTCTAAGAGTGATATGTTTGACCTTTTTGCAGCAACTTTTACAGCAGGAACGATGACGGGAACTCCAAAAATAAGAGCTATGGAACTTATAAGCAAATTTGAAAAGATAGAGAGAAGTTTCTACACTGGAGCTGTAGGATACTTTGGTTTTGATGGCAATATGGATAGTGCCATCATGATAAGGACTGCTTATTTAGATGATGAGAAAATCATCTTTCAAGCGGGGGCTGGCATAGTCGCTGATAGCAAACCTGAGCTAGAGTATCAAGAGGTAATCAATAAGCTTGAAGCTATGACTAGTTCACTAAATGACCTGAATGAAACTTTTTAGTATATTTGGCAATCCCGTATCACACTCAATCTCGCCAGATATACACAACCTTGCTTTGAGAGGTTTTCAGATTGATGGTTCTTATACGAAAACTCTCCTTAAGGATGGTTCTAAAATTATTGAAAAATTCAAAGCTTTAAAACTTGATGGTGCAAATGTGACAGTTCCTCACAAAGAGTATGCTTATGAGCTATGTGATGAGCTTGATGAGCTTGCAAAAAAGATAGGTGCAGTCAACACTCTCGTCAAGAAAGGCGATAAGATACATGGGTACAACACCGATGCTCCTGGATCTTACAAAGCGATAGAGTCTTTTGGCGATATAAAAACAGCCCTTATACTTGGGGGTGGTGGAACTGCAAAAGCGATCGCAACAATCCTAAAGGAGAAAAAGGTAGATATAACTATACTAAATCGCTCCAAAAATAGGCTTGAGTATTTTCATGAAAACTCCATCAAAGCATACACTCATAAAGAGTTTGAGCTAGCCTCATATGAGCTTATCATCAACACAACTTCAGCTGGACTTAGTGACAACTCACTCCCTCTTGATAAAGAGCTACTATCAAAGCTTATGGCAAAATCAAAATTTGCATTTGATGTGATATATAATAAAAAAACACCATTTTTAGCACTAGCCTTAAAGAACGAGCTTACATGTAAAGATGGGGCAGACATGCTGCTATATCAAGGTGTACTTGCTTTTAATCTATTTTTTGACAATAAATTAGATGATAAAAAAATAGAGAATTTTATGAGAGGATCTTTAGACTTTCGTTCTTAAACTAAGTGCTTTTGATAGTGACAACATATCTACATTTTCAAGATTAACTCCTGTCGGTACTCCTTGTGCTATCTTTGTAAACTCTAAATCAAAATCTTTTAGCTTGTCCTCTATAAATATAATTACTGCATCATTGGCAAGTGATGGAGTTAAGGCAAAAATAACCTCATAAATTCCACTACTAACAATAGCTTTAAGCCTCTCTATATGCTCCTCCTCTAAACTATCAAGTACAAAATAGACTCCATCATAAAGATTATTCTCTTCCAAAACAAGCAAATCTTTTGCACTTTGAACTATGCAAAGCTTATTACTATCCCTTTGCTCATCTAAACAAATCTCACACATCTCATGCTCGCTTAGTCCACCACATCTCTCACAGTTTCTTATGGAGCGGACTGCACTCTCTATGGCATTTGAGATTTTCATAGCACCAAAAGTGTCCTTTAGTACAAGATGATATGCAAATCTTTGGGCAGACTTTTTTCCAACACTAGGAAGCGAACTTAATGCCTCAACCAAATTATCAAACTTTTCTAGCTTCACTAGCTTGCCTTATATATTTTTGTAGCTTTAGGGAGTTGTAAGGACTTTGAGTGCTTGACCACTAAGATATATCCACTGAAAATCTATGCATACCATCTATATACTCATAGTCAAGCTCAAAACCATTTAGTTTTATGATATTTTTAACTATATAAAGACCAAGCCCTAACCCCTTTTTAGCCCCACTTAAACCTGAAACAAAAGGCTTATAATACTCCTCTATATCCATAGGAAACTCTTTTGATCTATTTTGAATACAGAGTCTATTGCCCCTCATCCCTACTTGCACGACTCCATCATCTGCATACTTAATTGCATTATCCATAAGGTTTTTTATAGCCAATGAAAAAGACTCAAAATCAGCTTTTATACCGACACTCGTATCAATATCGATCTGCACACATAAAGACTCTTTATCGTCATCAAGCATCAACATGTCTGTTGCACTATTAACTATATCGATTAGGCGACACTCTTGAGGCTGGAGAGAGTAGTTTTTTGATACTATCTGCTCTATCTTTGAAAACTCATCTATAAGTAACTCAAGCCTCTCAAATATACTTATAAGTCTGCTCTTTGCTTTTTCATCAGTTATCATCTCAGATACTATCCTGCCTTTACCAATAGGAGTTTTTAGCTCATGCATAATAGTTCTTAAAAAGAGTTGACGCGAATGAATTAAATCTCTTAGTTTTGAAGCTGCCCTATCAAACTCATTGGCAACCTCTGCTATCTCATCCTCTTTATCGCTCTTGCAGTCTATATCCATATCACCCGAAGCAAATTTTCTAATTTGAGAACTAAGCTCTTTAAGTGGAGAAATGCTCTTTAGGATTGAGATATACATAGACACCAAAAGCAAAAAGGTAACAAAAAAACCTACCCAAAGAAAGTTGTTGGTTCGCTTTTCATGTTTTGATCTGAAAAGCATATTTGATACTATATTGTCTACATAGAGATAGTATCTATCATTATGCTTTATGGATGAAAATCTACCTATCTCTGAGCTTTTTTGAAATACAATAGTGCCATTTTTCAGCACAGAATCCTTAAGGTTCTGATTTACAACCCTCTGCAGCCCAAAGCTACTAAAGTATTGATTGATTCCTCTAAGAGATAAGTTGTGCCTATAGAGCATAAATATATAGTTGATGGATTGCAACTGCCTCTCTTTCATCATCTCAAACTCTTTCTCAGTTTGATACTTTAAAAGTAGCACGAAAAACATACATAAAAGAAGAATTAAAAAGATAAAAACTAAAGTTATCTTATTGTTAAGAGAGTTTTTTCTCATCCTATTAGCTTATATCCTATCCCTCTTACAGACTGAATATATTTTGGATTTTTTGAACTATCGCCTATCTTAACTCTAAGTCGTCCGATGATGACATCTAAACTTTTTGAGCCTTTGTCTTTTAAAGATTTACAGTTATAAACAAGCTGTTCTCTGGATATTGAAAAACCATGCTGTTTTATCAGGTATTCAAGTATCTCAAACTCAGCAGGAGTAAGGCTAATAGCCTCCTCTTTTAAAAATATCTGGTGCCTCTTTTGATCAAGCCTAAAATCACTTTCGACCCTACTCTCTTCTGGCTCTTTTAGTCTCCTATATCTTCTAATCAAGCTTTTAATTCTTGCATACATCTCTTTTGGATCATAAGGTTTTGGAAGATAGTCATCAGCACCAATTTGAAGCCCTATAACTTTATCGCTCACATCACTTCTAGCACTTGAAATTATGATCGGTATATCATACCTATCAACCACCTCTTTACACACCTCAAGCCCATCAATACCAGGAAGAGTCAAATCAAGTATAAGCAGATCATAATTTTTTATACCAGCACTTAGCCCTAAGTACGGGTCTTCATAATTTGTTATTTTTATATTGTATTGTGCTAGATATTCGCTTAGAATTTCAGCAAACTCTGTATCATCCTCTATCATTAGTACATTTATCATCAAAAGCCTTTAGTTCTATTTTTATTATCTGACCTTATGCACTATAATGAGCAAAGCCCATTATAGTGGCAGGGGATAAATCCCCTACAACCCCCTAAAGCTACAAAAAGGAGCTTTTTGAGAATCTATAGATTTTTACGCCCTTTTTTACAAAAATGGGGTTAGGGTCAGCTATTATATCACAAAAAGAGTGCAGTAGTTTATAAAATCCACTCTCTAGCATCTTCATAATTATCAAAATAGCTCATACTGCTTGGCGTAAGACTCTGTGTTATAACTGATGAAAGTTTACCTAGTTTTTTCGTTCCCACCACTGCAACTTTATCAATTATCCTAATATTTTTGAGATAAAAAACCAAATCATCCCACATAGCAACCAAACTAATACCACTCATCTCTCTTGTGTCAACTAAAGTATCGATTGATGCCACACTATGCTCTTGAACAAGAGACTCAAGCTTTGTTTCAAAACTCTTTATATCCTCACTTGTAAGTTTTCCATCTACACTCAGCTCTGTATAGATTTTTTTTATCCTTATTGATGATTTAGTTTTTTCTGTTTTTTGTTGGCTTTTTGACACACTTAAGCTTTTCTCTTTTTTATCTGATTGATATAACATATGATGCCAAAATGAGAATCCAATCAAAGCTACGCCTGAGCCTATATGAAGGTTTTTTATAAGGTCATTTTTCATGTAAAAAGAGGTTGCAGTGACGATGCCCAATGAAGCGGTCATACCTATCTTTGCAATCTCTTTTTTTGTATCTAAATCAAGATTTAAGACTCTTTCTTTTTTTTCTATCAAACTTTCTTTTTGCATTTTTACCCGTTTCATATGCTAAAGCGGCTGTCAACACTGCTGCAATGCCGCTTGCTATTGGAAAAAAGATTGCCATGTCTGCTCCTATGATAGTTAATATCATAATCATACCTAAAACAAACTAAATCTAGACTTTCTTTTTATCCAATCTTATGCCCTTAAGAGAGTTTAAAAGCAAACCAATTGTTGTTCCATTGTGCAAAATTGCCGTATTAATCGGACTAAGCATTCCTGCAGTAGCCCCAAGTAAAATTAAGCTATTGATTCCAACTGTTGCATTGAAATTTGTATTTATAAGCTTCATCGTTTTGTTTGCTAGCTCTTTTACTTCACTAATCGCTCCTATATCGTCTTTTAAAAGTCCGATATCAGCTGTAGCTTTGGCAATATCAGCACCTCTTTTCATACTTATTCCCACATCAGCACTCATCAAAGCTGGTGCATCATTGATGCCATCCCCAACAAAAACTACCTTTTTACCTTCTGCTTTTAGCCTCTTTACAATCTCAGCTTTTTGTGTTGGTAACATATCAGCATAAACCCTGTCAACTCCAATCTCTCTTGCTAAAACATCCGCTTTTGACTTAACATCACCCGTGAGCATAACTATCTCTTTTACACCCATATCTTTTAGTTTTACTATCGTACTTTTTGAATTTTCTCTCACTTGATCATACATACTAATAGTTCCTAAAAGCTTACCATCATAAGCGATATAAAGTAGTGCTTTCCCATCTTTTAGGCAGTTCTCTATCTTAGTCTTATGAGCTCTAAAAGATACGCCTTCATCATCTTCTAAAAAGTGTCTGCTTCCTATTAGAACCTCTTTATTGTTAACTGTCGTTTTTACACCATGAGCCACTATAAACTCAACTTCGTCATGGTGCATATGTATAAAGCCTCTATCTTTTGCAGCCTTCACTATAGCTTCAGCTACAGGGTGAAAGTAGTGCTCCTCTGCACTCGCTGTAAGATTTAGTATATCATCCTCACTCCACTGCTTGCTAAACGAGGTTATATCTACTACCTCCAACTCTCCACGAGTTAAAGTGCCAGTTTTATCAAATACAAAAGTATCCGCAACAGCCAATGCCTCGATAGATTTTGCACCCTTTATCAATATACCATCTCTTCCAGCTTGTGCTATAGAAGATTTAAAAGCTACTGGAGTTGCAAGCTTTAAAGCACAAGAGTAATCTGCTTGCAAAACTGAAGTTACACTCTCAAAATCTCTATTTATGGCATAAGAGAGTCCCGCTAATCCTAAAGTAACAGGAACTAATCTATCAGCAAGCTTTGTTGCCTTCAAGCCTACCGAGGACTTCTCGTCAAGAGAGCTTTTTATGTACTCTTTAATTCTTGAGGTTGCAGTATCATCTCCAACTTGTTCAGCCCAGATTTTTATCCTACCCTCTTCTATTACTGTTCCTGAGATTACTCTATCCCCACGACTTCTCTTTATAGGCTCAGCCTCACCAGTCATAGAGACTTGATTAACTGAAGCATCTCCTTGAATGATATGGCCATCAACTGCTATAGTGTCTCCAGCTCCAACTATAACGATATCTCCCATCTTTAGAGTATCTGTTTTTACCAATTTTAATGCTTTTTTACCATTTTCATCAAACTCTATCCAAGCCTCTTCTACATTTGGTTTTGCTAGCTCTTTTATAAGATCATCACTTCTGTGAACTGTGGTCTCCTCTATATACTCACCCAGCTCAAGCATCGCATTAGTACTATTTGCTGCAAGATAGTCTCTTCTAGCAAGCGAAACACCAACAGCTGTTGCTTCTAAAACTCTTGAAGTCAAACCCTCTTTAAAAAGCTCTTTTACACCATCCAAAAACAGAGGTGCGGCGGCATGAGCTGTAAGAATTAACTTAGCTCTATCGTCCATAACAAAAGGCACAACTGCCAAAATAGAAGTTGCTCTTACTAGTCCAAACAAAGAGGGTTTTTCATCAGATACAAAACACTTTATAGAGCTATCACTTATAGACTTAAAGTCTAAGATATCTATCTTTAAAATCTGTTTTTCAATATAGCCAATATCTAAACCTTGACCAATTAAAACGAGAGATTTAGCTTTTAAATTTACTCTAGCTGATTTCACACCCTTTATACTCTCAAGATGTTTTTGTAGCCTTTTTGCATTAGTATCTTCACTTAAAGACTTATAACGAAATCTAACTCGACCACTTGCTGCATGTAAGACCGATACTTTTTTTTGCATAATTATTCTCTAACTTTTTTTAGCTTCTAACTCTGCTTTTGCATCTTCCATTCTCTCTTTCATCTCCTCAATACCTGCTTGAAACATCTCAGTTCCTTTTGCTACAGTTTTAAAAATAGCCTTTTGAGCTGACTCATTTGTCAAAAGATATGTCGCAGCTGCACCAATTAATGCTCCTTTTATAAAGTCATTTGTATTGATAGTTTCTAGGATATTGTCTGTGCGAATATTTGAAATATCAGCTACTTTATTTATGTATGGATTATCCACTCTACTCTCCTGCCTCTTCATTTTTTTGTTCAATCTGTTTTTCTATATCAAGATTTTGCATAATTTTTTCAATAGCATAAACACCTCCAAAGCCTACAGCTATAGCAGTAAACATCCCAAGATAATTCCCCTGTCCAATATAGTTTGTAGCTGCTATCGCTGAACCCGTTGCAACTCCACCTTGAGCTGTAAGCTTGATGCTATTTGCTATGGCCTTATCTTTGCTTATCTCATCTTTTGTATAGCTAACATAGCTAACACCTCCAGCAACCACCGCAGCAGCAAAAGCTCCACTCACAATATGCCCTGTTACATTTCGAGCTTCGCCAGTATCTATCATTTTACTGTCCCCTTTTTACTGAACAAGTCCAGCAAAAATTCCTCGCGACTGAAGCACGAAGTAGGAACTTCTGTAGTCTGTTTTACTGTCCCCTTTTTACTGAACAAGTCCAGCAAAAATTCCTCGCGACTGAAG
>CAZLXQ010000006.1:0-24708 GCA_964563675.1 uncultured Sulfurospirillum sp. | reverse complement strand
TTTTAGCATCAGTAGATATTTTAGATGGTATTGCAAATTTTTTATTTGTTTTTGTGAGGGTATTATAATTTTTGATGATTATCTTGTTAGCTATAAGAAAAAAGAATAATTCAAACCCCCATTTTTTTCATTGAGTCTAACTTCAATATCAAAGCCATTTCAACCGCTCTAATCAACTCAAAACAGAGTGCCACAAAGGAATTACTAAAAAAGATACTAGTATACCTAAACTCAAAGCATTTATAGCTAAGTCTTTATTGAGTCCTCCTCTGATTGCAAGAACTACTGCCATAGTCATAGGAGGCATCGCAATTTCGAGAAAAGTCACTCTTATCCAAATAGCACTAAAATCAAAAAATGGGTAAAGAACAAGGAGCATGATAAAAGGCACTAAAATCATCTTAATTCCAACAGCAATCACACTCTCTTTAAAAAAGTTCTTAAATGCTTTTATCTCTAGCTTCATACCAACTATAATAGTAACAAGCGGTATGAGTGTATACTCTAGCTTGATTAAAACTCCCTCTACAAAACCGGGAAAACTAACCCCATGAAGTGCAATGGCTACAACTATAGCTATCAAAGGGGGAGTTAAAACAGTCTTGAATTTCTGTTTTATAGTTGTTTTTTCTCTCCTGTTGCCTCCCCAAGCAATAAGAATCATACCAATCGTCAAGAGTGCGATAAAGCTTCCAAGTTGATCATAAATCAAAGGATATACTAGTTCTTTGCTTGAAAAGAGAGACTCTACATAGAAGAAGCCTACAAAAGAGGTATTTCCAAAAATAGAGACAACCATAAAAGTAGCTAAAAGATTTCTGTTTAGCTTAAGTGCTTTGCCTACAACATAAGAGATCACAGCGGAGATAAACATAGCGAGATAGGCTATAAAGATGATACTAAAGACAACTTCATTAAACTCTAGCTCTCGTATCTTTACAAGTGCCAAAGCAGGAAGTGAAAAGTAGATGACAAAATCTATAAGTGATTCAGATATATCTTTTTTGAAAACTTTAAACAGATAACCCAATAACACAAATATAAATATGGGCATAATATGCTCTATCAAAACAGTTCCATCTTTTTATCTCTACATGTAAAGAGCATATTTAAAAACTCATCTCTATCAACTATCCGTGCGCCTAAACTCATAAGATGCTCAGTTGGCATTTGACAGTCTATAAAATCCCCACCATCTTTTTGCATCAATTTGCACAACTCCCAAAGAGCCACTTTTGAAGCATCGCTAACACTACTAAACATAGACTCCCCACAAAATACAGAGCCGATCAAAACTCCATACAGACCACCCACAAGCTTGTCATCTTCAAAGCACTCTATACTTTTTGCAAAACCCTCTACATGTAGAGATATATATGCTTTTTGCATCTCTTTGCTTATCCATGTGCTGTTTTTTCTATCCCTACATGCATAGATAACTTTTTCAAAATCTTGATTATATGTTATTGTAAACTTTTTTCTTGATTTTTTTAATGATTTTGTAACTTTAAACTCTTTTGGAAAAAGTAGAAGTCTCGGATTTGGCGACCACCATAACAGTGGGTCGCCTTTAGAGTACCACGGAAAAATACCACTTCTATAGGCACTCAATAACCTCTTGAGTGATAAATCCCCTCCCCAAGCCAAAAGACCCTGATTTGTAGCCTCAAAGGGATTAGGAAAAGTATGCCTACTGTCTAAAAGCTTGGGAATCTCAATCTGAATACTCAAACTCTAATGCTTTTTTCTTACAATCAATCTTTACAATCCCACCGCCCTTAAGCCTACCAAAAAGTATCTCATCGCTTAATGGAGTTTTTATCTCATCACTGATAACTCTTTGCACAACTCTAGCACCTAACTCTTTAGAGTAGCCCTTGTCGGCTAAGTATTTTTTGGCTCTACTTGTCGCTTCGATTTTGATATTTTTATCTTTTAACTGTAGCTCTAGCTCAGCTAGTAACTTCTGAACTACAAAAACCATAACTTCGCTCTTTAAAGCACTAAAGTTGACTATCGCATCAAGGCGATTTCTAAACTCTGGAGCAAAGAACTCTTTGATTGCACTATTTGTTTGATGATTTTCAACTTTTGTAAAGCCAACTTGAGCAGACTCTTTAGTGCCTAAATTTGAAGTCATGATGATGATAACATTTCTAAAGTCTGCTTTATTTGCATTGTTATCGCTTAGAGTTGCATCATCAAAAACTTGCAAAAGAATGTTAAGCAAGTCTGGATGAGCTTTCTCTATCTCGTCCAACAAAAGTACACTATATGGATGTTTCTTTATAGCCTCTGTCAACTGTCCGCCCTCTTCATAACCCACATATCCAGGAGGAGCTCCTATGAGCCTACTTACGGTGTGTTTTTCCATATATTCACTCATATCAAACCGCTCAAAATGTATACCTAGCTGCTTTGCTAACTGCTTTGCAACTTCTGTTTTTCCAACACCAGTAGGACCACTAAAAAGAAATGAGCCAACAGGACTATTGGGATTACTCAACCCTGCTCGACCTCTTTTTATCGCAGCTACTAAGTTCTCTATCGCCTCATCTTGACCAAAAACCTTTGCTTTTAACTTAGACTCCAAGTCTCTCATCAGCTCAGTCTCGTCACTACTAACACTTCTGCTTGGTATGTTTGCAACTCGTGCTAGGATAGTTTCGATATCTTGAATGCTAACAGCTTTTCTTTTTCTTTTTTGAAGATGAAAAGATGCACCAACTTCATCTATAAGGTCGATAGCAGAGTCTGGTAAAAACTTGTCATTGATATACTTTTTTGCTAACTCGACGGAGCTTCTTAGAACTTTTTGAGGATACTTTATACCATGGTGTTTCTCATAACGACTCTTGAGTCCTAAAAGTATCTTATAGGTATCATCAATGCTGGGCTCACTCACATCAAACTTTGAAAAACGACGACTTAAAGCTCTGTCCTTATCAAAAAAGTTTCTATACTCACTATAGGTTGTAGCACCTATACACTTTATCTCACCAGTCGCAAGTGAAGGTTTAAGTAGATTGGAGAGATCCATAGAGCCTCCACTAGTAGCCCCTGCTCCTACTATAGTATGAATCTCATCTATAAATAAAATTGAATTTGGCTTCGCTTTTAACTCCCCTAAAACATCTTTTAGTCTCTTTTCAAAATCACCCCTATACTTTGCACCAGAGAGTAGTGAGCCGATATCAAGTGCATATAGCTTTGCATCCTCAAGAACCCTTGGTGTCTCACTTTTTGCGATTTTAAGTGCCAACCCTTCAACTATAGCAGTCTTTCCAACACCAGCCTCCCCTACTAAGATAGGGTTATTTTTTTTGCGACGACAAAGAACCTGCATAACTCTTTGTACCTCTTCGGTTCTACCTACAAGAGGATCAATCTTATCTTTTTTTGCAAGCTCAACTAGGTCGATAGTGTACATCTCTAATGCACTTTTTTTATCTTGCATTTGAGTTTTCTCTTCTACAGACGAGTCTTCAAGGCTAGTTACAATCTCCAAGATATCCAACTTCTCAACACCATACTGCTTCAAAAGTGCAACACTATACGAATGCTCCTCATCAAATAGAGCTATAAGCATATCAGTCAACTTAGCCTCTAACTTACCAGAGCCTCTAACTTGAAGCATCATGCTCTCTATCACTCTCGTAAGAGACACCGTCTCAAATGGCTCGAAACTCTTATCATGCGAAACTTTTGCTATATTTTGCACAAAATAGCTCTCTAGGCTCTGCTTTAGTGCTCCAATATCAACTGCACACTCACTCAAAATTTCAGCTATCTCTTTGTTGTGTATAAGAGAGAAAAATATATGCTCAACTGTTATATACTCATGTCTACTCTCTCTAGCAAAGCTAATAGCATCACTAAAGATTGAGTTTAATTCACTACTTACCATCAAAAATCCTCCTGCATCACTGCTCTTAGTGGAAACTTGCTTTTTCTTGCAGAGTTTAAAACTTGAGTTACTTTTGTCTCAGCTATCTCATGTGTATAGATTCCGCAAAGCCCTTTTCCAACACTATGTATACGAAGCATTATAGCATATGCATCCTCTTCACTCTTATGAAATATAACCATAAGAGTCTTTACCACAAACTCCATGCTAGTAAAATCGTCATTAAGTAGTATAACTTTGTACATTTTTGGCTTTCCAAGTTGCACGACTTCACTCAACTCATGCTCAAACTGGTTCATTGTGCTATGATTCTCGCTATATCTTTTTTAATGACATCTATAGATATCTCACCTAGATAGAACTTATTGCTTAAGCTTCCTGTATGGGCATCTGTTAGAGCTTGATACTCACCACCTTTTAAAACAACCTTAAACGGTATTTGAAGTGCCCTCTTGTAGTTTATATCTTCTAGTACGGTATTTATTATCTTCTCGTTATATGGAGAGTTTACTATAAAATAGTAGGCATTAAACTTAGAGGCAAAATTGTCAATTATGTATTGATTTGTTACTGTTTCAAAATGAGAAAAGCTTATCACCATAACATCTTCACTATTTTCAAGTTGAAATTTCATAAGTTTTGGCGCTAGTTTTTGGCAAGGCGGACAGTAGGTTGCAAAAATATCAAACAGAAGTATCTTATCCTCATCCCCTTCTAAAACAAATCCACCATGTTTTCTTAAAAGTGTTATCTTGCTACCCGCTATACTCTCAAGAACGATCACATCCCCATCTTTAAACACAGCTCTTTCAGCACTCCCCTCTTCAACTCCACACCCAAAAAACACAAAAACTAAAATCAAGCTAGCTAAAAATTTCATCTAAGCTCCTTATTTTTTATATTCTACCAATAAATAGTAAATATTTTATCTATCCTCTGTAGGCACTTTTTAAAAAACACACAAGGCTAGTTACTTATAAAAATGATTTTTCATAGCAGTTTGTGCCTCACGGTTAGCTGTTCTTCTTTTTAAATCTTCTCTTTTATCATGAAGTTTCTTACCACGAGCCAAAGCTATCTTAATCTTCACAAAGTTTTTATGGTTAAAATAGAGGCTAGTTGGAACTATAGACAGACCATCTTTTGTAGTTTTCTCATGTAGTTTGGCTATCTCCTTAGAGTGTAAAAGAAGCTTTCTGTCCCTTCTCTCATCAGGCCTATAGTGAGAGTGAGCCGTCTCAAGATGAGATATATGAGCATTGAGTAAAAATGCTTCACCCTTTATAATCTTCACAAAAGAGTCTTTAAGATTGACCCTGCCTTCTCTTATCGCCTTTACCTCGCTACCTCTGAGCACTGCTCCTGCTTCATAAGAATCAAGTATCTCATAATCATGATATGCTTTTTTATTTCTTGCTACTGTTTTTCCCATCTATATTTTACCCTGCTGTTTCTATCGTTTTAACTCCCCTTAAACCAACCTAGCCTAAACGAAATAACTCTTTTTGAATTGTACTCATTTAAATATTCAATAGGACTTAACTCTCCTAAAGATGCAAAAAGGAATTTTTCAAGAATCTATTGTATAATTTATCAATACAAAACAATAAAATAGGATTCTAGTTGGAACTATTAGAAAAAGTCAAAAAACTACTAGAGACAAAAAATATACTGCTTACTGGTGGTGGAGGAGTTGGTAAGAGCTACTTGACAACTGAGATTATAAGCTCACTTAGACAAGAGGGTAAGCAGGTGGTTGTTTTAGGTAGCACTGGTGTGAGTGCTGTTAATGTCAATGGGCATACGATTCATAGTTTTTTTTGTTTTGGGATCTCAGGCAGTCTTGAGGAGATGAAAAAAAATGACAGATATACAAAAAATAGAGTTAAAGAGCTAAACAAGATACTTCATAGTGCTGACTTACTTGTAATTGATGAGATTAGCATGGTTAGTACTGATTTGATGGAGATGGTACTATATAGGCTTAGGGGTGGCAGTTTTGAAGGGAGACTTCTTTTTGTTGGAGATTTTTTTCAGCTTCCTCCTGTAAAATCAAGAGTAAAGTCAAACTCTTTGTTTGGAGATTTAGAGTTTGCTTTTGAGGGCTCGGCTTGGGAGTTTTTTGACCCTTATGTAGTGGAGTTGACTCGTACTAAAAGAACTAAAGATGAGGAGTTTTTCTATATACTAAATCGCATAAGAGTTGGTGAGTTTGATGATGAAGTTGGCTATTATCTTGAGGCACTTAGGGAGAACCTGCATGTAAGGAATGAAAATCCAACTATACTGTACGGCAGAAACAAAGAGGCCGATATAGTAAATCTGCAAAAACTAGGGGAGCTAAAGAGTGAGGCGATTTTGTTAAAAGCAAAAGAGAAAGTGCATATAAAATCTCTACATGTGAAGAAGGTTGAGAGTTGGAAAAAAAATCTTCCAGTGCCAACCGAACTTACTCTAAAAGTCGGAGCTAACATACTTTTTTGCACAAATAGATGGGGTTCATACTACAATGGCGAAAGAGGAAAAGTTATAAAACTTGATGAGGAGGAGGTTGTAGTGGAGAAAAGCAGTGGTAAAGTTGTAAAAGTAAAAAGAGCTCAATACATTTTAAGTGAGATGATAACCCTAGATAGTAAACTCGAAGAGAAACCACTAATGAGCTTAGAGCAATTTCCTCTAAAACTTGCTTATGCCATAACTATACATAAATCACAAGGAATGAGCATAGATTCACTAATTTGCAATATAGACAATATCTTTGAAAAGAGTCAGTTTTATGTGGCAATAAGCAGGGCAAAAGATCCAAAAAAGCTGCTTTTAGATTATAGCTATGACAATTTTCCAAATCACCTACAAAGGTGCATGCAAGTGTCACAAAAAGTTAGAGAGTTTTATCAAAAGAGTAAAATAGATAGGATTGAAGAGGATACTCTTTTTTGACGATATATAAGAAGACCGATAATAGAATGAAAGGATTAGGATATGAATGTTGATAACTCATTTATACATAGTGCATATTTGGATATAGCAAAAGGTGTTCAAAAAAACATTGAAGAGAGTGAAACTCTAAGAGCAAAAGATATAACAAATCAATACTTACTAGAGTTTCAGATGCAGATTATTGTTGATTTGAAAACCGAAACGAACAGGCAAGCAGAGCTTTTTAGTTTGAGTGATATAGGCTATCAAGGCAAGTCTATAGAGAATCTAACTCAAGCTGAAGCTAAAGAACTTGTTAGCGAGGATGGCTTTTTTGGGATAAATCAAACAAGTGAACGCATAGCAAATTTTGTTCTTATGAGTGCGGGAGATGATGTAGATAGACTTAAAGCTGGACGAGAGGGGATTTTGCAAGGCTTCAATGAGGCTGAGGATATGTGGAGCGGAAGGCTTCCAGATATTAGTCATGAGACTATAAATAGAGCTTTAGAGATGATTGATGTGAGACTTGGCGAACTAAATGTTCCTGTATTGGATACTAAGGCATGAAAAAAATACTACTACTGTTTTTTGTAGGTCTACAACTACTGCAAGCTAATGAGGTCTTGCAAATAGATGAGTTTAAAGTTACTATTTTTAGCAAACTCAATAGAGAGCCAGTTCAAATTGAGACCTCCATCATCTTCAAAGGAAGAGATGTTGAGGTGTATGATTTTAAAGTAGTTGATACTCTAAACATAGTAGTCGGAAGCTTTTTTTTAGAAGACTTGCTAACTTCACAAGGTAAAAAAAGCTTCAAAAAAGCTCTTATAGATTATGCTAGAGATGAGCATAGCATAGGTATAGATTATGTTTTCATACAAAAACTAAATATCAAAAAAGAGCCATCTACTAGGCAAATCATAGAAGCTATGAGGAGTAGTGGATGTTGCGATTAGGGATTTAGCGAATTTAGTAGGTGAGACAACTTAGCCGAAGTTCTACCCTCCCCTAAAGTGATAAGACCAAGATCTGATATAGTCTCTTGAGTCTCTTTACTTAGGGCATACCTAATAAACTGTCGCACAATCCCCCTTGGAGGTCCGTAGGAGTAGAGGTAGAATGGTCTTGCTAGTTTGTATTTATCTCTCATAATATTCTCTCTTGTTGGACTAAATCCATCTACCATCAATACTTTTAAGTTCTTATTGTCTCTAGCACTGATTATGTCATCAATCGCAAAAGCATTTTTGTCTACTTTTACCATCTGTCTAATCTCTGTAGAGTTATTTTTTATGATGGCTTTTGAGTGAAGCTCCTTTTGATGATTGTGAAAAAGAAGTGCTCTAGCTGTAAATCCAGCACCAGTAGTCTTCCCTTTTCTGAGATAGAGATTTATCGGTTCATCGTTGCCACCAAGCTCTTTCCAGTTTGTAATTCTTCCAGTAAGAACTTTTCTTGCATTTATAGTAGTGATATTATTGATAGGATTATCTCTGTGAACTGTAAAAACCATAGCCCCCCAAGCTACCTGTATTGGCCAAATACCGCTCTCATCTTGAGTATTGTTTCTAAAAGATATCCTACACCCTGCTCCTATGTCTGCTTTTTGGTTTCTAAGTGTTTGCATAACCACATTGTCGCTACCTTTCATTATCTCTATTTCTATACTGTTTTTTTCACCAAAAGAGTTTGCTATGTTGGTGATAAACGAGTAACGAACAATTCCGCAAGCAGAGATTTTTAATACACTCTCTTTGGCAAGTATAGTAGATTGCAATGAAATCAGTATTAAAAATAGAATTATTGGTTTCATTGAGATGATTTCCTTTGTTTTATAAACTTTTTTTACAATGGTAACTATTCTTTACTAAAAAGAACTTAAAGTGTTTAAACTAAAAACACTCTCAATAGTATCTTTAACCCGAATTATGCAGTAAAAAACGCTAATTTAGTGATTTCTATTGCATAATTCGGGTTTAAGCTATATCTGGGCTTGGCTTTCCTAGATGAAAGCCTTGAGAAAAATCAGCTCCCATGCTTTTTACTATCTCTTGTATCTTTTCGTTATGCACATACTCAGCGATAGTTTTACTGCCTAATTTTTTTGAAAATGCTATTATAGCTTCAGTGATAATGCGTGAGTTTTCATCTTTATCTATATTTTTTATGAGACTTCCATCTATCTTGATAAAGTCTGCATTTAGAGCTATTATGTGCTCAAAGTTAGCATAGCCTGATCCAAAGTCATCAATAGCAATTTTTACACCATGCTTTTTAATATTTTTTGTAAACTCTCCGATAGCCAAATAGTCTTTAATCTCCTCAGATTCTGTGATTTCAAATATGAGATTCTCTGGCCGAGAAAGAGTGTCTAGCTTGTTGAGTAGGTATGAAGATATCTCTTTTGAGTTTATATCCTCAACTGTGATATTTATGGAAAAACTGTATTGTGGTAGTCTTTTGTATGTTTCTAGTGTTTTGTCAACGACAATTTTAGTAATCTCAGTATATATATTTGCTTTTTTAGCTATATCTAAAAAGAAAAATGGAGATATAGCTTCACCATTTTCCCCTATCATTCTCACAAGAGACTCATACTTTGTTGCAGTGTTGGTTTTGTTGTCAATGATTGGCTGAAAGTAGACAACTATACGATTTTCTACAATAGCCTTTTTTATCCTATTTATACATTCGATGTTGCTTTTATAATTTAGATAGAGCCTTGTTTTACTGTCGTATAGTAGAAACTTTTTATTGCTATGTTTTGCCATTTTTCTGGCTAAAACAGCATAGGTGAGTAGATCTTTATGGTCTTGATCTGCTCTATAAAATGAAATACCTCCACAAAGAGTAATGCTGATAAAATTTTTAGGACTAAACTCTATCTTTTCGCACTCAATACTATCAATAACATTATTCATAATTTCTTGTGAGCTTATCTTAGTTAGAACCCCCTCTTTAAATAGAAGCAAAAACTCATCTGTATTAAGTTTATATAGTTTAGAGCAGATATTTTTAGAGGTTTTATCTAAGAGCTTTGCTATATGCTTTAGCACAATGTCTCCCACTTTAGTGCCGTAAAAATCATTTAAGCCAGTAAAGTCATCGATATTTAGATAGAGTAGAGTAGGGGTTTGTAGAGTTTTTAAATCCTCAAGTAGCTGATTTCTGTTTGGCAAGTCTGTTAAAAAATCAACTTTTTGCTTTTTAATCTCCTCTTTGCTCTTTTCAAGCTCAGTTATATCATGTCTAATCGAAATATACTCAACTATATCTCTATCACTATTTAAAATAGGTACAATTGCCGTATCTGCTATATAAAACCCTCCATTTTTGGCTCTATTTTTGACAATACCATGCCAAACTTTTTTAGCTTTTATAGTCTCCCACAAATCTCTAAATACCTCTTTTGGCATATCTGGATGGCGAACGATTTTGTGAGGCATTCCGATAAGCTCATCTTTACTATAGCCCGATACATCACAAAAGAGTCTGTTTGCATAAGTTATAACTCCTTCAAGGTCAGTTTTAGAGACAAGACTAGACTCATCTATCGCCACTTTATAACTATCAAGAAAAGATATATTTTCATTTAGTTTTTTACTCATATCGTTAAATGCTAAAATAGCACTACCTATCTCATCTTGTGTATCAACCTCTAGCTGGATAGCTGTTTTGCCTTTAGAGATCATCTCAGATGCATACTGAAGTTTTTTTAGACTTGTTTTAATTGAGATAAAAAAAGCAGTAAAAATATAGAGAGCAAAAGATAGTATTGCAAAAAAGCTTACTGTGGTTAAGATAAAATCTACATACAATCTCTCTTTTAAGTCCATAATTAACTCATTGTAGCTTAAGGTAAGTATTTTATATAACTTATCATAAGCATCCATAGCCTTTGTGGTCTGTGCAAAAAAGGCTTTACTATTGTAGACCGGCATTTCTAGGATGATAATATCTTGTTTAGCGATATATAGTACCTTGTTTAGTTTAGCTGAAGCGAGTGCCGTTGCTTGATAGATCTGGTCATAGTTGGTTAGCTTTTTAAGAATTCTATTACTAAGCATATCCTCCTCTAGGGCTCTAATGAGAGTATATAGATAGAGAATTTCCTCTCTCTCTTTTTGTGAAACCTTACCTCTGATAAGAGCTCCTATGGTTAACTCTTTTAGTTGACCTATACTCTCTTTTATTAGAGGTAGTTTCTCTTGTAGTGTTAGAGCTAAGTAGTTTAATTTTCTATTTTCACTATCCATTAAATGTGTTTCTGCTGAGATCTCATCAAGAGTATTGGTAATTGATGAGATGATGTTAGTATGTATCTCAAAATTTTGGTCTATATCTTGAGTTAGCATGATGCTCTCTAGGCTGACAAGCTTTAACTTGTTTAATGCACTAGTGAAATTTTCATTGTTTTCAAGTATAGCTAAGTGTTTAGAGTCGAACTCTAGTAGTTTAAGCACTTTTTCATCTATCTTCTTTTGGCTACTCTTAACAGTGTCCCTAAAAGCAGTGTCGCTATTTAGGTAACTAGAGGTCGCTCCTCTATGTGTCTGTACTGCTCGGATCAGACTGTGGGTAAGTTTGCCATAGGATGAGCCTATAAGCTGCATGTTGTATAGATTTTTTTTCTGAATGTAGTTTGAGATTATTGCATATGAAGGCAGTATAAGGAGTAAAAAAAGCATAGAGACACTTAAGATGATTTTTAATTTAAACGGCAATCTATTCATGATTGATATTGCTGGAGAGAGTATCTTGCCGAACATCTTAAGAACACCTTTTATTTGGAATTGCAATATTATATCATAAAATACTACTATCTAATAATATCAAATCCACTTGGTATCGTGGGATTAAAGAGATGGTTATCTAAAAATATATCTGTTGCTTGATTAAATAGCCTTATTGAGATACGATTATCTAATCTATCGCTATATGAGATGGTATCTATTTTTCCATTTTTTATATATATTATATATTTTGTATCACCATAAGTTGCTTCATAGATGTTGGTATCTATGTTTTTTGCACCTCTTAAAATCTCAGTTAGATTTGGTGTGTTTTGTAGATTTGTGATGATGACCTGCTCTAGTTGAGGCTCAACTATAACTACTCGATTTTGGCTAAAATATATCCTTTTCTCTACTGGACTTTTGTATATCCATAGAGCTTTTGAATCTATTGAAGCATAAAACTTTCCTCTATATGAGATTATTGAACCCTCTTCGTTTGTGATGGTCTGTTCAAACTCGCTACTGATGGTTTTAAAGTCAAATACACCAGCAACTAAAACACTACATGTAAGCAAAAATATGCCAAAAAATCTCATAATATCTCCTAAAGATAGTTTTATCCAAATAATAGCAAAAATATGGTAAAATCTTTGTTTAAATTACAGAACTATAAAAGGTATATACAAATGCTAGGCATAATGGACAGAGTGTTCGGAACAAAAAATGAGAGAATAATCAAAAAATACAGAAGTCAAATAGAGCAGATAAATGCTCTTGAGAAGTTTTATGAGAAGATGAGTGATGATGAGCTTAGAAGCGTATTTGATGCTCTAAAAGATGAGATACGGCAAAAATCAAAAACTATGGATGATGTGCTAGTTGATGTGTTTGCAATAACTAGAGAAGTTAGCAAAAGGACAACTGGCATGAGGCATTATGATGTACAACTCATAGGTGGCATAGTGCTAAATCAAGGCAATATAGCTGAGATGAAGACAGGTGAAGGAAAAACACTCGTTGCAACTCTTCCTGTTGTGTTAAATGCTATGAGCGAAGAAGGTGTACATGTAGTAACAGTCAATGACTATCTTGCTCAACGAGATGCTGACGATATGAGTGTTATATATAACTTTTTAGGTCTTAGTGTTGGTGTTATAACAGCCCAAACTGGAGAGGAGAGAAAAGAGCAGTATGATTGTGATATAGTTTATGGCACAAACAATGAGTATGGGTTTGACTTTCTTCGTGACAACATGCGCTACTCTTCGAGCGAAAAGATGCAAAGAGCTCACAACTTTGTTATAGTTGATGAGGTTGATTCTATATTGGTTGATGAGGCTAGAACTCCTCTTATCATCTCAGGACCGATTGATAGGACTCTTGATGGGTATAAAAAGGCTGATGAGATTGCAGATAAACTAAAAAGAGAGGCAGATTTTGTCATAGATGAAAAAAACAGAACCGTCTCTTTAACAGAAGAGGGTAACGAGAGAGCGGAAGAGCTTTTTGAAGTCGATAATTTATACAGCATGGAAAATGCAATACTCTCACACCATCTTGACCAAGCACTAAAGGCTAGATATCTTTTTGAGATTGATGTTGATTATGTTGTTAAAGATGGTGAGATAGTTATAGTTGATGAGTTTACTGGTCGTCTTAGTGAGGGTAGAAGATTTAGTGAGGGTCTTCATCAAGCACTTGAGGCAAAAGAGAGGGTTGCTATCAAAGAGGAGTCGCAAACTCTAGCAGACATAACTTTTCAAAACTACTTTAGGTTATATAAAAAGCTAGCTGGTATGACAGGAACTGCCCAAACTGAAGCGACGGAGTTTTCTGAGATATACTCTCTTGATGTTCTCTCTATTCCAACAAACTTACCTACGATAAGAGATGACAAGAATGATCTTATATATAAAACCGAAAAAGAGAAGTTTGAAGCTGTAATCATAGACATAAAAAAGCGTCGTGAAAAAGGACAACCTGTTCTTGTGGGTACGGCATCTATCGAAAAGAGTGAGCTTCTGCATGGGCTTTTAAAAAGTGCTAAAGTTTCTCACTCTGTGCTAAATGCAAAAAACCACGAAAAAGAGGCTCAAATCATAAAAAATGCAGGAGGCAAAGGTGCTATCACAATCGCAACCAACATGGCTGGTCGTGGTGTTGATATCAAGCTTACAGATGAGATAAAAGCACTTGGCGGACTCTATATCATCTCAACCGAGAGACATGAGAGTCGCAGGATTGACAATCAACTTCGTGGTAGATCTGGAAGACAAGGAGACCCAGGTGAGAGTAGATTTTATCTAAGTCTTGAAGATAGTTTGCTTCGTATTTTTGGTAGCGATAAAATTCGCTCTATTATGGAGAGGTTGGGTATTGAAGAGGGTGAGCATATAGAGTCTAAGATGGTAACTCGTGCGGTAGAAAATGCTCAGAAAAAAGTAGAGCAGATGCACTATGAGTCCAGAAAGCATCTTTTAGAGTATGATGATGTAGCAAATGAGCAGAGAAAAACCATATATCACTTTAGAGACAATCTTTTAAACAAAGAGTATGATATAGACACAAAACTAAATGAAGTAAGAGGGGAGTATGTTCAAAATACTCTTTTTCGTGCTGAGATTTATGAGAGTAGTATAAAAGAGGAGTTTGACCTAGATAGACTAATCTCGCTTTTAAAAGCTGATGTGCAAGAGGAGTTTAACAAAGAGGAGCTAGAGGGTTTAGATATTGGTGAGCTAGCTCTGCATATAGAGAAAATTTTAAAAGATAAATTTGATGCAAAGATGTCTGTTGTTGATGATGAACAAAGAAGAGAGATAGGTAGAATCCTCTATTTGCAGGTTCTAGATAAGTCTTGGAGAGATCATCTATATCAGATGGATATACTCAAAACTGGAATTGGGCTTCGTGGATACAACCAAAAAGACCCTTTAACAGAGTACAAAAAAGAGAGCTATAGTCTTTTTTTGGAGTTAGTTGAGCATATTAAGTTTGAGAGTATCAAGACTCTTCAACTTGTTCAACTAAGAGATGAGAAGCAAGAGCAAGAGAAGGAAGCTATGACTCAGATGCTAGCCCGCATGGAGGCTGATAACTTAGAGGGTATGAAGATGGAACACTCAAGCATCACAAGCAAACCAATAGTTGAGAAAAAAGTACCTCGAAATAGCCCTTGTCCTTGTGGAAGTGGCAAAAAGTATAAGCAGTGTTGTGGAAAAAGCGGACCTAAAAAAGGTATACTCGCATAGTGAATATAAGCAGCTATTTGGTTAAAAAATACTTAAGATTTGATAAAACCCAGCCCTTTATAGCTATAAGTGCATTTTTAGCTTTTTTTGGGGTTGCGATTGGATTGATGGTTCTTATGGTAGCGATGGCCATCATGAATGGTTTTAGTAAAGAGTTTAAAGAGAAGCTTTTTACTATGAACTACCCCTTAACAATTCATCCAAATAGCTTTCAGCCAGTAAGTGGTGATGATCTCTTTGTGCTCTCTAAGAAATTTCCTGAACTTAAATTTAGTCCATTTATCTCCTCGCAAGTTATCGTTAGAAAGGGTAACAAGCTAGAGGGAGGCATGCTTTTTGGTGTAGATTTTGAAAAAGAGATAGAGATAAATAGTGTCTTAAAAGAGGGGATTGGCGAAACAAGACTAGATAAGTTTGATATAGTGGTGGGAAAGCAGATAAAAGATATGCATCATCTTGAAGAGGGAGATAAGCTTACTCTTATTTTTATAGAGACCAATCCCATAGGACTCTCTTTAGTGCCAAAGATGAAAAGATTTACCTTTGAAGACTACTTTGAATCTGGATTGATTGCATATGATAAGCTCTACATGTACACAACGATAGAGGGTTTATCAGCTATATTGGGGTATGAGCAGGGCAGGTATGATGGTATACATGTATATAGTGATACACCCTTTGAAGATATAGAGAGAGTAAGAGAGGCACTTCCAGATTATCTAAGTGTAGTGGGATGGTGGCAGATGAATCAAAACTTCTTTGCTGCACTTGCTCTTGAAAAACGGGCACTTTTTATAGTTTTGATGCTTATCATCCTCATAGCATCTCTTAACATCATAAGCTCACTCTTGATGACGGTGATGAATAGAAGAAAAGAGATAGCTCTTCTTCTCTCTCTTGGTGTCTATAAGGATGAGATTAGGAAAGCATTTTTTTATTTAGGTATTATTATCGGTGGTGGTGGTATGCTTTTTGGGATAGCTCTTGGGTTTTTATCTATCTATCTTTTAGGTACATTTGACTTGATTGTTTTACCAGCAGATGTTTATGGCTCCTCAAAGTTGCCACTAGATCTATCTGCAAGTGATTTTGGCATGATACTGCTCGGTACGGTTGTCGTAGTGACTCTATCCTCTTTTTACCCAGCTCATAAAGCTACTGGTGTAGATGTTTTAGATACCCTTAGAAACGAATAGTACCATTTCTCATTAGAAATCAGATAGTTACAGCAAAATCTCTATTTTTTCAAAATAGAAGTAGTTTAGACCATTTTTATGCTGATATTTAAGTTCAAGATTATGTGCTTTTGCTATGCTATCAACTATATACAGACCTAGCCCAAAGCTTTGATGAGAGTTTTTTCCTTGTGTAAATGGTTGTGCATAGTACTCTAGTTCATACTGAAGTGGTTCGCCTCTACTAGCTACACAAATTCTCTCTTTTGTTGCAGTTATGATTGCAAAGTTGTCGGCTGAGTATTTAATGCCATTATCAATGAGATTTTTTATAGCTGTTGTGAAGAGTCTAAAATCTACACTTAATACCAAAGAGTTATCTACTTCAAGCTTGAGTGTTTTTGAAGGAATCATAGCTAATTTAACGGATTCATCTATAATCTCAACTAATCTTGTAGCTCTTATGTTTTGTATCCCCGCTCCCGATGTTATCTGCTCTATGGAGGCAAACTCATTTATAAGAAGCTCAAGCCTTTCAAATACATTGATAAGTCTATCTTTTTGCTTGCCATCTTCTATCATCTCAACACTAATCCTACCTTTTGTGATAGGAGTTTTAAGCTCGTGCATGATATTTCTTAAAAACAGTTGTCTGGAGTGATTTAGTTTTTTAATCTGCTCGACTGCATAAGCAAAAGAGTTGGACACTTCGGATATCTCATCTTTACCATCTCTTTTGCAGTTTATGTTCAAATCGCCATTGGCAAACTTGTTTAGCTCTCTTGTTAATCTCCTAAGCGGCTTGATTTTTTTGATAGTAAATATATATGATGCGACTATAACAAGAAGTATAAATCCAAAGATAGTTTTGATGACATCATAACGATGAGGCTGATAATCCTCATCTTTAAACAGCAGTGAGTGCTCCTCGTTTTCTATGAGAAGATAGTGATATCTTTTGTATTTGAGTATAGAGCTACTTCCTATTTTACTCTCTAGTTTTTGTATCACTTCAGACTCTCTTATGATATACTCTTTTATCTTGTCATTGCCTATCTCTCTTATCTTGTAGTTTTTTATCTGTTGCTGTAGTTCTGCATCATCAATAAGATTATTTAGGTGAAAAAGTGTAGCCCTAGCGATGATAGAGTATTTTGTATTGAGCTCTTCGGTGTACTTCTGCTTATCATACTCTAAAAGAAACATCGCTGCTAAAAATATACTCACTAAGGAGAGAAAAAATGTAAAAGTTATACTAGCAAAGATTGATGATCTGTTGATTTTAATCATCTTAGGAACTTATACCCTATGCCTCTAACAGATTGTATATATTTTGGTTTTTTTGAGTTTTCACCTAGCTTGTGCCTAATCCTCCCTATGATGACATCTATACTTTTGCTTGATGTGTCTTCATTTATAGAGTCCGTATTATATATAAGCTCCTCTCTTGAAACCACGCCACCATCTTTTTTAATAAGATAGCTAAGTATCTCATACTCCGCCCTAGTTAGGTTAAGCTCACTTCCAAAAAACTTTATAGACATTGAGCCTTCATTGACTACTAAGTCTTGCTGTTTCTCTATAGTTTTTGCTTTACTATGTGAGATAGTGCTTTGCTGGTTTCGCCTCAATAAACTTTTGATTCTTGCTTGAAGCTCCATAGGGTTATATGGTTTTGGTAGATAATCATCCGCTCCATTGTCTAAAGCGGCAACTTTGTCTGTTATGTCATGACGAGCAGAGGAGATGATGATAGGGGTTGAGTGCTTTTTTCTTATCTCTTTGCAAACCTCAAGCCCATCAAACCCTGGAAGAGTTAAATCTAAGATAATCAAATCAAAAGTTTTTATATTTAGAGTTGAGAGCCCTATAAAAGGGTCTTCAGCAGTAGTTACATGCATATCAAACTGCTCTAAATACTCTGCTAAAATCTCTGCAAGCTCTAAGTCATCCTCTATCATTAAGATATTTATCATGTGCACTCTCTTTTTAAAAGATAGAGGATTATATCATTTACTTAATTACTATTGGTTTATGAAAACCATTTCTATTTATAAAGATTACTTTTTTTCCCTCTTTTTTAAGTGCTTTTTTCATATCATCAAAATCCTCTATGATTATCTGGTCAACTTGCACTATTATGTCGCCTGGCATAAAGCCCAGCTTGTGTGCATGTGAGCCACTTTTAACACCAGACACAAAGATACCATCTATATGACTAGGAATTTTCTGTTTTGCTCTTATCATGTCATTGAGCTCTTTCATACTAAGACCCTCTATATACTCTATCTTTGTGGTCGGGTCAAGACTTCTGTCCATGTTTGCTAAAACTATTTTGATGTTATGTATTTTTCTGTTTCGCTCAAACTTGACTTCTATAGTTGTTCCTGGCACTTTCCTACCTATATTATTTTTCAAGTCATTTGCACTTTTGATTGTTTTGTCATCAATCTTAATTATCAAATCACCAAGTTTCAAGCCACCTTTTGAGGCTGGAGAGCCTTTCTCAACATTTAACACAAGTGCCCCACTTTGGCTTTTATATACCTCTCTAAGATCACTTGTAAGGTTTGATATAGATACACCGATATAGCCTCTATCAATTCTACCATCCTCTATAAGTGAGACGGCGATATGTCTAACCATGTTTGAAGGGATTGCAAAACCAATACCATCAGCACCACCGCTTCGTGTAAGAATAGCGCTGTTTATACCTATAAGAGCTCCACGACTATCTACCAAAGCTCCGCCAGAGTTTCCTGGGTTTATTGAGGCATCTGTTTGGATAAAGTTTTCAAATCTATTTAGTCCTATACTGGTCTTATTTAGAGCTGAGATGATACCTTTGGTAACTGAGCTACCAACTCCAAAAGGGTTTCCTAGTGCAAAGACTAAATCCCCCTTTTTTAGGTTTTCGGAGTCGCCAAATTTTACAGGCTTAAGGTTTGTTGTTTCAATCTTAATAACAGCCAAATCAGTCTTTGGGTCAAGCCCGATAATCTCTGCTTTGTACTCTTTGTCTTTATCAGCAAAAGTGACTATAATCTCATCAGCATTCTGCACAACATGGTTGTTTGTGACTATATAGCCATCTTTTGATATGATGACACCAGACCCTAGCGAATGAGCTTGTCTTTTTTGTGGAACATTTGGAAATGAGTGCCCAAAAAAATCTCTAAAAAATGGATGATTCATCATGGGATTGTGTTGATGACCTCGCTGCTCTATAGTTTTAGTTGTTGATATGTTTACAACACTACCTATCACATCTTTAATAGAGTGGTTATAAGAGAGGACAACTCTGTCATTTGTAGGGTAGACTCTTTTTGGGTCGCTTGGCATGCTTTTTATATCTATACTACCTGCTAAAAGAGTTATGGCAGTCATAAAAGAGAGCGGAACGGCATATTTCATCTTAATATCCTTTTTACTAAAGAGTATAGTATACTGAAGTTAATATTTGATTAATGCTCTCTACATGTAGAAGAGTAAAGTTGATTGACATAGACTAAACTTTTATGGTAAAATCTATATAAACAATTTTAAGAGGACAACCTATAGTATGAGTAAGAGTTTATATGACACCTTAGATATTTCTCAAGATGCTACTGCTGATGAGATAAAAAAAGCCTACAGAAGATTAGCAAGAAAGTATCATCCAGATATCAATAAAGCACCAGAGGCGGAAGATAAGTTTAAAGAGATAAATGCAGCCTATGAGATACTAAGCGACAAGACAAAAAAAACACAATATGATCAGCATGGCGATAGCATGTTTGGTGGTCAAAACTTTCATGATTTTGCAAGAAGACAGGGTGGAGCAAATCTTGATGATATACTTAGAGGCATGTTCGGCGGCGGTGGCTTTAGTGGTTTTAGTGGTGGTTTTCAAGGAGCCTCTTTTAGTATGCCTAATCTTGATGTAAGTGCTAAGATAGTTATACCTTTCAATGTTGCAGTACTTGGTGGAAAGCACTCTGTTGGATATGGTGGAGAGAGTTTTGATGTAAAAGTTCCAGCTGGAATCAAAAATGGCGATAAACTTCGCATAAGAGGAAAAGGGAAAAGCTATCAAGAGGAGCGAGGAGATATGATACTTGGTATTGAAGTTAGTGAGAGCCCTGAGTATAAAATAGTAGATAGCGACCTTGTAAAAGCTATAGACATTCCTCTAAAGTCCGCTCTTTTTGGTGGCAAGATTAAAGTAGAAACCCTCTATAAAGAGATAACACTAAAAGTCAAAGCAGGTACTAAAAACAATCAGAAATTTAGGGTTAAAGAGTATGGTGCTATGAATCGTAAAACTGGAGTAAAAGGTGATTTATATCTTAAAGCAAATATCGTCATCCCCAATATAGATAATTTAGATGAAAATTTAGTAAAACTTATGGAAGAGAAGCTTCCTCAAGGAGTGTAGTTATGCATGGATATGATGAACCGGTCTACCTTATAAGTGTTGTTGCAAAAGTTTTAACAATCCATCCGCAAACTCTTCGTCAGTACGAAAGAGAGGGGCTTGTTATGCCATCTCGCACAGATGGAAAGATGCGTCTATATTCTCAAAGAAATATAGATAGAATTAAGATGATATTAAGACTTACTAGAGATTTGGGTGTAAATTTAGCTGGTGTTGATGTTGTTATGCAGCTCAAAGAGAAGCTTGATGAGTATGAAACCACCATAGATAAGTTAAAAGAGGAGATAGCTACTCTTGAAGGAGGGCAAAAAACTATCAATCCTCTTGTTAAAAGACGAAATAGCTATGAAATAATCATCTTTGGGGAGTAAGCTTTTGCAAGAAGTCTAGCCCCATCCTACTCATATAACTTTGAGCTTAGATATCTTTCGCCTGTATCACAAAGGATAGTTACGATATTTTTGCCTTTAAATTCAGCTCTTAAAGCTATCTTTTTAGCACCATAAACATTTGCTCCACTTGAAACCCCAACCAAAAGACCCTCCTTGTTTGCTAATGCTCTTGAAGTTGCAACAGCATTTTCATAGCTAATTTGTAATACTTCATCAAAAACATTGGTATCTAACACATTTGGAATAAAACCAGCTCCTATGCCTTGAATCTTATGAGACCCAGCTTTTCCTCCGCTTAAAACAGGTGAGAAGTTTGGCTCTAGTGCTATGATTTTTATGTGAGGATTTTTTCTTTTTAGAGCTGTTCCAACCCCCATGATGGTACCACCAGTTCCAACACAAGCAACAAAAACATCTATCTTTCCATCTGTATCATCCCAAATCTCTTGGGCAGTTGTCTTTGCATGTATGGCTGGATTTGCAGCATTATCAAACTGTTGAGGCACAAAAGAGTTTGGTGTCTGAGATGCAATCTCTTTTGCTTTGTCTACTGCACCTTTCATACCAAACTGAGGATCAGTAAGTACAAGCTTAGCTCCTAGTGCAGTTAAAAGCTTCCGCCTCTCAATACTCATGGAGCTTGGCATACTCAAGATAAGCTCTAACCCATAGCTAGCACAAACAGCAGCTAAACCAATGCCTGTATTGCCACTAGTCGGCTCTATGATGATACTCTCTTTTGTTATGAGCTTTTTTTCAAAGGCATCTTTTATCATGCTAAGAGCTATGCGATCCTTGATTGAGTGAGTAGGGTTTAAAAACTCGCATTTGCCTAGTATAGTTGAGCTAGTCTCATTTGATACTTGGTTTAGTTTTATTAGAGGCGTATTGCCTGTGAGCTGCGTAATATTTTGTGCGTATTTCACAATCTTCCTTTTTTATTTTTTTGCAAAAAAACTTCTGTTGATCTCTATCCTATTGCCTGCTCTAAATCAGATATCAAGTCAACAGGATTCTCAAGACCAATACTAAGACGAATGAGTCCTTGTCTAATTCCTGAATCTTCAAGCTCCTTTACTGGAACTTGCATATGTGTTGTGCTTGCTGGATGAGTTATGATTGATTTTGAATCTCCGATATTTGTTACAATACAGAACAATTTTGTGTTATCTAAGATATCTTTTGCCACCTCAAAACTCTCTACTTCAAAACTAAGAAGCCCAGAAGTTAATCCATCTTTAAAGTATCTTTTTGCTCTATCATTTTGCATATCACCCTCAAGAGCAGGATAAGATACCTTTTTTACTTTTGGATTAGACTTTAGGTATCTTGCCACTTCAAGTGCATTTAGTGAGTGTTGCCTTATCCTTACATGTAGAGTCTCTAGTCCTTGAATATGCAACCAAGAGTTAAAAGGAGCAGGGGTGGCACCAATATCACGAAGTAAAGAGAGCCTGGCTCTCAAAGTAAACAAAGGAAGAGGTATATCAGCATAAACAAGTCCATGATAGCTCTCATCTGGTTCATTGAATTGAGGATATCTTTCATTGCCTATCAACTTAGTATTGAGCTTATCTCTAGCTACAATAATACCTCCAAGAGCCAACCCCTGTCCCGTAGTGTACTTACTTGTGCTATGAACTACAACATCAACTCCGTAAGCTATGGGATTAAAAAGTATAGGTGTTGCTACTGTATTGTCGCAGATAGTTACTATGCTGTGTCTGTTTGCAATTTCTGTTATCTTTTCAATATTTGGTATAGCGATTTGTGGATTTGATAATGATTCAAAAAAGATAGCTTTTGTCTTACTGTCTATCAACTCTTCAAGGTCATGTGCATTGTCACTATCGAAGATTTTTGCAGCGATACCAAATCTTTTGATAGTATGGGTAAGAAGTGTAGTAGCTCCACCATATATCTTTTTTGAAACTATGATATTGTCCCCAACTTCAGCTAGATTTGCAATACTCATAAAAATTGCAGCTTGCCCGCTCGCAGTTGCTAATGCAGCCTCGCCACCTTCAATAGCCGCAAATCTATCTTCAAATACTTGAGTTGTAGGGTTATTTAGGCGAGTATAAATTGGTCCTAACTCTTTAAGTGCAAAACGATTAGCAGCTGTCTGAGTAGAACCAAAGTCAAATGCAGTTGTTTGGTGGAGTGGTACAGCCATGGCTCCTGAGCTACCTTTGTTGTATCCATGATGTAGAGCCAAAGTCTCTTGTTTCATTATTTAACTCCTTTTCTATGTTTAGAAGTATACAGTGTATTTAATTTAATATCAAGTAGAGCATGACTATATTTATACTATTTACTAGTGTTATTAGTAAAATAATACACAATAAATTATGTATTATTTTACATAAACTCCTGTCTATGGGGATTTATAATTTTTATTGTATAATTTAAACATAAGGAGAGTGGATGAAAAAAATATATCTGATTCGTCATGCTAAATCAAGTTGGAGTAAAGTTGGGATAAGTGATTTTGATAGACCATTAAATACACGAGGAAAAAGAGATCTTCCCTTTATGGCAAATAGGCTTAAAAAGTATGGTATAAAACCAGACTTAATACTATCGAGTCCAGCAAAAAGGACACGAAAAACAGTTAAAGTTATAGCAGATACTATAGGCTACAGAGTAAGCGATATCCTCTATGAAGAGTCTTTGTATGATAGCTCTTATATGGCATACAGATATCTTTTAGATTCACTAAACAATAGGCTAAGTTCAATTTTCATAGTCGCACACAATCCAACTTTAACAGATGTTAGCGAGATACTAAGTGGAACAATTTTGACAAATATGCCGACATGCTCTATCGTCTGTTTAGAGTTTAAAATAGATAGTTTTAGGGAGATAGAGGAGAAAAGTGGTAAAATCCTCTTTTTTGACTATCCTAAAAAGTGGAATACTTTTTAAAAACTAGACAAATAACTAGGGGTTGTTACTGTGCAGTGGTCTCATAGTCTGTTATTGTCATTGTTTGCTTGTTATATTGGGATATAGCTCATCTAGCAATTTTTGTTCCTTGAGTTTTCCGAAGTTTATAGTGCAAAGATTCAGCATCTAGGGGACTACCTCATCAATCTTGGCTGATATCTTTTTATACTCTTGCTTATCTATAAACTCATCATAGCACTTCTGCACATAGGCATAAAGAAGCTCTTTTGTCTCTATGGTGGTTTTTTCTTCAAAAGCTTCTCTAAACTCCTCTTCAAAGTATTTTGAAAACTCTGACTCAAGCGTTATATCAAAATCTTTTGAGCCTACAGAGATATTCAGCCTACTCATCTCCTAAGAACTTCCTCAATCTTAGCAAATATATCGTCAGACTCTATATCTTTGTTCATCAAATCCTCTTCGAGCTTAGATATCTGTATGTTTTTTGACTCACTTTGAGCTTTTAGAGTGACTAACTCTTGTCTTAGTTTATCATTTTCAGACCTCATATCCTCAAATCTAGCCAACAAATCGTCTATCTTCTGGGATAGTTTGCTTGCGGTAATCTCTTCTTTTATTTCTTTAAACATTTTAACTCCTATTTGTAACTGTTTTTTCTATGCTTTACTCTATACTGTCAATCTCAACTATCATTAAAAGCCTAGTTTTTCTTTAGCTTCACCTATGCTATACTTTTGACTATTCTTTTTTTTCAAATTTTCTATATCTATATAATCTACGCTATTGGTTCGTATAGATTCAATATCCAATATGTCGCTATCTGTTCTAACACTTTGTATCATACCGCTTTTTAAACTTTTTACTATGGTTAAAAATGCACTCATTTTGTCGTCTTATATATCAAGCTAAATAGTACGCATATATGCTCCTCATTTTAACTTTGCTAATTGTAACAAAAAAAAGTGAATTTTTGGTATAATAATTTAAAAAAGGGGTTA
>CAZLXQ010000005.1:0-25004 GCA_964563675.1 uncultured Sulfurospirillum sp. | reverse complement strand
CGGATATAGACTCATAACAAACAACGGAGATAACGGAGGTCAAGAGGTGATGCACTTACACTTTCACCTCTTAGGGGGAGCAAAACTCAAATGGACAAATCTTGATGATGAAAACCCAAGGGACTTTATCTAGTCTTTATCCATTTTTTAAAGTACGCTAACTGCTCTAAGGTGGAGCTTGTAGAAGTTCCGCCTTGTGAGGTTCTTGCATTCATAGAGTTTCTTAGGTTTAAACACTCTAAAACATCTTCGCCTATCCTTGCATCTACCTCTTGAAGTTCTTTATATGTAAGCTGTGATAAGTCTCTACCCAAGCTCTCTGCGTGAGCGACTGCTCGACCCGTGATAAAGTGAGCTTCTCTAAAGGCTATGTCGCACTTTGCTACAAGATAATCAGCCAAATCAGTAGCACTAAGATGTCCAACTTGACAAGCTGACTCCATCTTTTTGGCATTTACTTTCATCGTTTTTACAGCTTCATTGAGTATCTTTAGAGAAATCACAGCAGTCTCTACACTATCAAATGTACCCTCTTTATCCTCTTGCATATCTTTGTTATAAGCTAATGGTAAGCCTTTTAGAACTGTCAAAAGTGAAATCAAGTTTCCATTTACTCTTCCTGTTTTTCCTCTTAAAAGCTCTGGAACATCTGGGTTTTTCTTTTGAGGCATGATTGAGCTTCCTGTGCTGTACTCATCACTCAAAGTTACA
Source organism: uncultured Sulfurospirillum sp. (assembly GCA_964563675.1). GTDB lineage: Bacteria > Campylobacterota > Campylobacteria > Campylobacterales > Sulfurospirillaceae > Sulfurospirillum_A. Next base: position 24,293 of record CAZLXQ010000005.1, on the reverse strand, counting down.
AATCCAAACTCATAACTACTCCACAAAATCAACTCTTCAGAAAAACGAGAGATATGCATCATCATGGTTGAGATGTTAAACAGTATATCAAGTGCAAAATCCCTATCACTCACAGTATCAAGACAGTTTACACTCACACTCCCAAATCCAAGTAGTTTTGCGGTCTCTTCTCTGTCTATATCGTGAGGAGTCCCTGCAAGTGCTGCACAACCCAAAGGGAGTACATCATTTCTCTCATATGCACTCTCAAATCTCTCTATATCTCGCTTAAACATGCTCACATAGGCTAACATGTGAAAAGCAAAGTTTATCGGCTGAGCATGCTGGAGGTGTGTCATGCCAGGAAGCATCGTTTTTGTATGTTTTTTTGAAATCTCCAAAAGGGTCTTAATCATCTCCTCGATAAGAGTTATAATGCTTAGTGTATTTTTTTGAACATAGAGTCTAAAATCTAAAGCAACTTGATCATTTCTGCTTCTTGCAGTATGTAGTTTTTTACCAGCATCACCGATAAGTTTAATCAGTCTTGATTCAATTGCCATATGTATATCTTCATCACTTATCTTAAAAACAAACTTATCGCTCTGTATCTCTTCTAAGATTTGCGACAAGCCAAACACAATATCACTAGTCTCTTTAGTAGTTAGTATGCCTCTCTTCATAAGCATTGAAGCATGAGCGATTGAGCCCTTTATATCCTCTTTGTATAGCTTTCTATCAAATGGCAAAGATGCATTAAACTCATCTAAAAGATCTGCTCCACTCTTTGAAAATCTACCTGACCACAATTTTGACATTAAAATCTCTCCAATATTTCATCCATCATTAAACTCTATTGGACATTGTATCTAAAATTATCTGTTTACCCTCTCTTTTTTTGATTTCTAAGTCGTTGACGAATCATTTTTTCAATAGCAATAACAAAATAGATACCAAATCCCACTGCAAAAATACCTATCCAGTCGCTTGAGCTGATAGGGGCTGTATGAAACATTGTGTTCATTATCGGTAGATAAGTAAGTGCTAGTTGTGCTATCGCCATAGCGGCTATACCAATCCATATCCATAGGTTGCTAAATACCCCTATTTTAAACATAGAAACTTGTAAAGAGCGGCAGTTAAGAAGATAAAAAGATTGTCCTACAGCAAACACATTTACTGCAATTGTACGAGCTTCCGCTTCACTAGCACCGTTATGCAAAGCCCACTCAAACAGACCAAAACTTCCAGCTAGCAACAATAGTCCAACCAAAACAATACGAAAAACTAGCTCCCCATTGAGAATAGGCTTATTTGGCACACGAGGCATACGCTCCATGATGTTGGGTTCACGAGGCTCAAAAGCTAAAGCAAGACCAAGTAGCACGGCTGTAGTCATGTTGATCCACAAAGCTTGTACCGGCAGTATAGGTAGTGGCTGTGCTAACACTACAGTAACAATAATCACAAGTCCTTGACCAGCATTAGTAGGCAGTATCCATGTTAAAAATTTGATTAGATTGTCAAATACACCACGCCCCTCTTCAACTGCAGCCTCTATTGAAGCAAAATTATCATCCGTTAGTACCATATCAGCAGCCTCTTTAGCGACCTCTGTACCAGTAATCCCCATAGCAATCCCGATATTGGCCTTACGGACAGCTGGTGCATCATTAACACCATCTCCCGTCATAGCAACAATCTCGTTATCTGTTTGCAATGCCTCTACAATACGCAATTTTTGCTCAGGTGTAACTCTAGCAAAAACAGATGCACTGCTTGAGATTTGGATAAGCTCACTATCACTTAGACCCTCAAGCTCTTTTCCTGTAACTACTACAGCTTTTTTGTCTTGATTTATACCCATCTTTTCAGCGATTGCTGCGGCTGTTGTAGCATGATCTCCTGTAATCATTTTTACCTTTATGCCAGCTGTTTTACAAGTTTCTATTGAGTAGATTGCTTCTTCTCTTGGCGGGTCTATCATCCCTTGCAATCCAATAAACTCTAGCCCACTAGCAACACTACTGTGATCGATATCTTGGGTATTTGCATCTATAATAAGTCTAGCAAAGGCCAACACTCTTAACCCTTTTTTTGCCATAGCTTCTACTTGAGCATCAATATCTATGTTTCTAAGTGGTTTTGTGCTACCATCTATATCCAAAAGAGTACTACAACGCTCTAAAACACTCTCTACAGAGCCTTTTAAGTAGACTATTTGCTTTTGTATTTTTTTGTCTACATGAAGAGTTGCCATGTATTGGTGCTGTGATTCAAAAGGTATTGTATCTTTTCTAGGCATCTGTTCGTTAAGCAAATCAAAATCAATACCCGATTTTCTAGCCGAAACAACAAGTGCTCCCTCTGTAGGATCTCCCTCTACAAACCAAGACTCATCACTCTGCTTAAGCACAGAATCATTGCATAAAAAACCAGCCTTTAATAACTCTAAAAGAGCTGGTTTTGTATCTATATCGCATCTGCTATTTTGCTGTTTTATGTCGCCATTGGGTGCATATCCGATTCCGCTTATTTCAAAATTCTCACTCCCGCTCCAAAGCTCTTGTACGGTCATCTCATTGCGAGTTAGAGTTCCTGTTTTGTCTGAGCAGATAACTGTAGTGCTTCCTAAAGTCTCAACTGCAGGAAGATGACGAATGATAGTATTTCGTTTTGCCATTCTTGAAACACCTACAGCTAAGATAATCGTCATAACAGCAGGTAGTCCCTCTGGTATCATAGCAACTGCCAAAGCAACAGATGCCATAAATAGACTATCCCAAGAAGCACCATGTAAAAGACCTATAAAAAATGTCATCATAGCTAGCCCAAGAATTACTAGTAGTAGAATATGGCTAAATTTAGTTATCTTTTGCGTCAAAGGTGTATCAAGAATTTGAGTATCACTTAGTAGTTTTGAGATATTGCCTATCTCGGTACTATCGCCAGTCTCAATAACAACACCAATGCCTGTGCCATATGTGACTAAAGTAGAAGAGTATAGCATATTGATACGATCTGCAAGAGAGGTGTCCTCTTGCAAAGCAGAGTTAAGTTTTGCAACAGGGACAGATTCACCCGTCAAAGCAGACTCATCAATCTGCAACTCACGAGAACTAAGAAGACGCATATCAGCAGGCACTTTATCGCCAGACTGTAACAATACAATATCTCCAACTACAAGCTCTTTAGCATCTATTTGACACTTTTCTCCTGAGCGTAAAACACTGCTTGTAGTCAATAAAACTTTTGAAAGAGCATCTAATGCACTAATAGCCTTACTCTCTTGAGTAAATCCTATGATAGCATTAAGCATAACAACACCAAAAATCACACCAGCATCTACAAAACCGCCTAGATACAGTTTGACTACAATAGCTGCTAGTAGTATATAGACCAAAGCTTGATGAAACTGAAGTAAAAAACGAACTAGTGAGCTTTGTGCTTTTTTTATAGTTAAAATATTTGCACCATATTTTTGATACCTCTGCTTCACCTCATCTGCCTCTAGTCCAGTGTCCAAATTTGAAGCAAGCTTTTTTACTACCTCTTTTTCGCTGATGTTGTGCCAGATATTATTCATGATTTTCCCTTAAGGTTTAATCCAAATTATATCTAAAATCAAATACAATACAAATATTGTACGATAGTCGCACTAATATATGAGGACACTATATGAATCCGCTACACGGAAAATATCTAAAATTTTATGAAAGCATAGTAAAATTTTTACCAAAAAAGAGAATCTTCACAGACCCATTAAAGATGTTAGCTTATGGCACTGACGCCTCTTTTTATAGACTTATACCAAAGATAGTTATCAGAGTTTGTAGCTCTGATGAGGTAAGTAGGGTTTTAGAAGTTGCCTCTAAGGAGTCTTTGCCAGTAGTGTTTAGAGCAGCTGGCACGAGTGTCTCTGGTCAATCCATCACAGACTCTATTTTGATTATAACCTCAAGAGACTGGAGCGGAGTTAAGGTAGGCGAAGATGGTGCTACTGTATCGATTGAACCTTCAGCTATAGGCGGAGTGGTTAATGCAAAACTAGCTCCATATGGTAAAAAAATAGGACCAGACCCAGCTAGTATAAATGCTGCTATGATTGGTGGAATTGCTGCAAATAATGCAAGTGGGATGTGTTGTGGTGTTAGTGATAACTCCTATAAGACTCTTAAAAGCTTAAAGATAATTTTTTACGATGGAAGTAGATTAGATACTGGCTCAAAAAAAAGTATAGATAGGTTTAAAGATACTAATTTTGGTCTATTTGAGAGGATTAATCTACTTGCACAAAGAGTAAAAAAAGATAAAAAACTTAGTGATAAAATCAAAAGAAAATTCAAGATAAAAAATACATGCGGATACTCTCTAAATGCACTAATAGACTTTTATGACCCGATTGATATAATCTCACATCTTATGATAGGTAGTGAGGGAACTTTAGGCTTTATAGAGGAGATAACATACAAAACAGTTTACGAATATCAAGACAAAGCTAGTGCTTTTATGGTTTTTAAGAGTATGAGAGATGCTTGTGATGCGGTTGTGAAGTTAAAAACTGGCTGTGAAGATAGTGTAGATGCGGCTGAACTTATAGATAGAGCTTCGCTTAGAACTATTGAAGACAAAGAGTATGCACCGGTATTTATAAAAAGTCTAGGGGATGATTCAGTAGCTCTTCTAGTTGAGACTAGAGCAAAAAATAGTAAACACTTAGATGTAAACATAGAAACCATACTAAACACTTTAGACGAGATATCATCTGAATTGCCAATTGAATTTACAAAAGATAAAGAGCAGTATAGTTCGTACTGGAACATAAGAAAAGGGCTATATCCAGCAGTTGGGGTGCTAAGAGCAAATGATGCTACTTTGATACTAGAGGATGTTGCATATCCGATTGAGCAACTAGCAGACGGTGCTTTAGATCTTAAAGAGTTGCTTAAAAAATACAAATATGATGATGCTGTTATATTTGGACATGCATTAGCGGGAAATTTGCATTTTATATTTTCTCAAAAATTTGATAGTGATTTAGAGATAAAAAAGTATGATGATTTTATGCAAGAGGTGGCCTTGATGGTTGCTGTTAAATATAGCGGAAGCTTAAAAGCAGAACATGGAACAGGTAGAAACATGGCTTCATTTGTTGAGACTCAGTGGGGCGAAGATGCTTATGGACTTATCAAGGAGATAAAGCAGATATTTGATCCAAAAGGAGTTTTAAATCCGGGGGTGATTTTAAATGATGACAAAAAAGTGCACCTAAAAAACACAAAACTTATGCCCCAAACTGACAACATAATAGACAAGTGTGTTGAGTGCGGTTTTTGTGAGCGAGCATGCCCTTCAAATATCTTAAGCTTAACACCAAGACAAAGAGTAGTAGCTCTTAGGCACATGCAAAGTCTCAATGGCGATGAGTTAAAAGTGTTTAAAAAGCTCTATCAGTACGACGGCATAGAGACCTGTGCCACCTGCTCGCTCTGCTCGATGTTATGTCCAGTTGGCATAGATGTTGGAAGCATAACTAAAAGACTAAGAGCTCGACAAGTGGGCTCTTTTGGTAAAAAAGTAGCCAGCACAATCGCAAAGCGATATAGCAACACACTAAAGATAGGAAGCGGTGCTTTGAGTGGTGTTAAGTGGATAAACAAAAATCTTATCTGTGATAGCTCCATGACAAAGATGAGTGTTGCTTTAAGGACTATTAGCAGAGGTACACTCCCTTTGTGGACGAAAAGTTTGCCTAGTGGCTATAGCTCAAAAGCTAAAACAGAGCTAAAAAGTAAAGACAAAGTGGTATATTTCTCTTCATGCATAAACAGAACCATGGCAAATCCAAGCCAAAAAAATGGTGAGTTACCCTTAGATGTTGTTGTGATTGGGCTTTTAGAGCGAGCTGGTTATGAAGTTATAGTTCCAAATAGCATTGAAAATCTCTGCTGCGGTATGCCTTTTAGCTCTAAAGGGTACATAGAGGCGGGTAAGAGAAAGTCAAATGAGCTAGAGATTAAGCTAAGAGGTGCTAGTAAAAATGGCATGTACCCGATAGTATGCGATATGAGTCCTTGTAGTAAGACTATAGCAAACAACTTTCCAAAAACTTTGAGGGTTTATGATAGTGTCGAGTTTATAGCGGAGTTTTTGCTTGATAGGCTGGAATTCAAACAGATACAAGAGCCTATTGTTATACACATAACCTGTAGTACTAAAAAAATAGGACTTGCTAAGAAACTTGAACAGATTGCAAGAGTGTGCAGTAGCAGTGTAACAGTTCCAGAAGATATAGAGTGTTGTGGATTTGCAGGCGATCGTGGTTTTACATTTCCTGAGCTCAATAGCTCAGCCCTAAGAGAGCTAAAAAGTTCAATTCCAAGTGATGTTAAGTATGCTTTTTCTACCAGTAAGACATGTGAAATAGGGCTAAGTGAGCATAGTGGCATAGACTATAGGTCTATCTTTTATCTAGTTGATCGTTGCACAAAATAATATTTACATGCATTTAATATAACCTATGTTAAAATAAACAAAAAAAAGGCAGTTTGTATGGAGGTAAATTTAGTCATTGAAGGCTTAAAATTTATGGTTTTAGGTATGGTTACAGTATTTTTATTTTTGACTCTATTGATTATTATTCTTCGTTATCAAGCAAAATTTATAAACAGATTTTTTCCGCAAAAAACTACAACTTCTCCTCAGATATTATCAAAAACCGATGATACAGTATTGGTAGCTGCTATAACAGCTGCTATCATAGAGTTTAAAAAATCAAAAAACTAATAAAGGCTAATAGATGGCAAAAAAATATATCGATATAATGGATACCACTTTTAGAGATGGTTTTCAGTCAGTTTTTGGTGGGCGAGTGCTTATGGATGACTTTATGCCAGCAGTAGAGGCTGCTTGCAAAGCTGGTATTACTCACTTTGAGTTTGGTGGAGGAGCTAGATTTCAAAGTCTCTTTTTTTACCTAAATGAAAATGCATTTGATATGATGGATAGATTTAGAAAAATCGCAGGAAGCGAAGTAAACTTGCAAACTCTCTCGCGTGGTGTTAGTACAGTTATGCTAGATACTGGTAGTCGTGAGATTGTAGACCTACATGCAAAGATGTTTAAAAAGCACGGAACTACAACAATCAGAAACTTTGATGCTCTAAATGATACAGAGAACATAAGATACAGTGCTCAGAGGATAACTCATCATAACTTAAAACACGAAGTGTGTGTAACTATGATGGATCTCCCTCCTGGCTGTAGCGGTGCTCATGATGTTGCATTTTACGAAAAAACACTAAGAGAGATACTAGATACTGGAATTCCCTATGATAGCATCTGTTTTAAAGATGCTAGCGGAACAGCAAATCCACAAAAAGTCTATGAAACAATCAAGATGGCAAGAGGATTGTTGCCTGATGGAACTCACTTAAGAGTTCACACTCATGAGACGGCTGGCATTAGTGTAGCTTGTTATCTTGCAGCTCTTGAAGCTGGAGTAGATGGAATTGATATGGCTGTAAGTCCAGTGAGTGGCGGAACAAGTCAGCCTGATATCTTAACTATGCTTCATGCTGTTAAGGGTAAAAATTTTGATTTGGGTGGCTTAGAGCTAGAGAAGATTTTAACCTATCAGGAGGTGCTTCAAGGCTGCTTAAAGGAGTATTTTATGCCTCCTGAAGCTACACAAGTCTCATCACTTATCCCATTTTCGCCTATGCCAGGTGGTGCATTGACTGCAAATACTCAAATGATGAGGGATAACAATATACTTGAAAAATTTCCTGAAATCATCAAGGCGATGAGAGAGGTTGTTGAGAAGGGTGGATATGGAACAAGCGTAACTCCTGTAAGCCAATTCTATTTTCAACAAGCATTTAACAATGTCATGTTTGGTGAATGGAAAAAGATAGCAGACGGTTATGGCAAAATGGTCTTAGGCTATTTTGGACGCACTCCAGTAGCTCCAAACAGTGAGATAATAAAACTTGCAAGTGAGCAGTTAAATATGGAGTTAACAACTAAAAGTGCGATTGATATAGCAGATGCTGATGAGACAAAATCTCTTAGATATATTCAAGATATATTGGAAAAAGAGGGTATTGAGGTAGATGATGAAAATCTATTTATTGTAGCGAGCTGTAAAGAGAAGGGTGTAGCTTTTTTAAAGGGTGAAGCGAAAGTAAATGTAAGAAAAATTGATACAAATGAAAAACAGGAGAGTACAAGCATGATAAATTTAAATGGAGAGTATACAGTAGTTGTAAATGGTGAAAAGTACAATATACAAATCAAAGAGGGTATTGATACATCAATTGATATAAAGCCAGTTGATACTACTGCTCCTGTGGTAGACTCATCAGCAGTTGAGGTGGTTGCTAGTCTACCTGGTAGTGTTTTTAAAGTTATTGCTAAAGTAGGAGATAGTCTAAAAGAGGGTGATGTTATCATAATCTTAGAGGCTATGAAGATGGAGATAGAGATTGTAGCTCCCCAAGATGGTGTTATTGGTGCTATCCATGTAAAAGAGGGTGATGTTGTAGCAGATGGGCAAGTTTTAGCAACTATCTAAAGGTAAGTGTAGAGTGAAATATTTTTTATTATCTCTTTTTGCAGTTTTTGTATTGACTTTAACTACTGCAAATGCTACTTCTCAGACTAGCTCTATTGAAGTTCAGCAAGAGGAGTATGTCTCGAAAACTATGTCGGAGCTATTTTATAGTTTTTATCGGTCAACTGGTATAAATGCTTTTTTAAATCCAACTGAAGGTTTGATTAAAGAGGGCAAAGAGGTATCAACCTTTAGTCAGACTATGGGTCGAATCATCATGATATTTATAGCTTTTTTGCTCTTTTATCTAGCGATTGCAAAAAAGTTTGAGCCACTGCTTTTGATTCCGATTGGATTTGGTGGTCTTCTTGCCAATATACCAATCGCAGATATAGCAGGACCAAATGGATTTTTAGGCATCATATATAGCATGGGTATTGAAAACAGTCTTTTCCCTATCTTGATATTTATGGGAGTGGGAGCTATGACTGACTTTGGACCACTTTTAGCTAATCCGAAATTGGCCATACTTGGAGGGGCTGCTCAGTTTGGTATATTTGCAACCATAATAGGTGCTTTAGCGCTTACCCAATACACTTCATTTTTTAACTTTTCTCTTCAAGATGCAGCTGCTATTGGCATCATAGGTGGGGCAGATGGACCTACTGCTATCTTTATAGCTTCACAACTCGCCCCTGAACTACTAGGAGCTATCGCTATCGCAGCTTACTCCTACATGGCATTAGTACCGATTATTCAGCCTCCAATCATGAGAGCTTTGACGACAAAAAAAGAGAGACAAATCAAAATGATACAACTAAAAGAGGTCTCAAGATTACAAAAGATTGTTTTTCCTATAACCATTATAGTTCTTACTCTTTTGATTATTCCTTATGCTGCCCCTCTTATAGGCGCTTTAGCTTTTGGTAATCTCATCAAAGAGTCAGGCGTAGCAAAGAGACTGTCAGATACTCTTCAAAACTCTCTTATCAACATAGTAACTATTCTTTTGGGTTTAGCGATTGGCTCAAAACTTGCAGCTGAGACTTTTTTAGTATCCCAAACACTTGGAATTATTGTCTTAGGACTAATTGCTTTTTCTATTGGAACAGCTGCTGGTGTTTTGATGGCAAAAATTATGAATAAGTTTGTAAAGATAAAAATCAATCCTCTCATAGGAGCAGCAGGTGTGAGTGCAGTGCCTATGTCAGCTAGAGTTGTAAACAAAGAGGGCATGAAAGAGGATTCATCAAACATGCTTCTTATGCATGTGCTATGGGTCCAAATGTTGCTGGTGTCATTGGTTCTGCTGTTACGGCAGGTGTTTTGTTATCTATATTTATATAAAATCAAGGAAATTAAAGTATGTCTAAAGTCAACGGACTAGATAGTCTAGGCCTAAATGGAACCAAGGAGATTTATCACAATCTTTGCTATGATGAGCTACATAAACATGAGATAGAAAATAGCGAGGGAAGATTGATATATAATGATACATTTGCAATAGATACTGGTATATTTACAGGGAGAAGTCCTAAAGATAAATATTTTGTCATGAGTGAACCTTCAAGCAAACATATATCTTGGGGGGAGATCAATAAGCCAACCTCAAAAGAGGTTTTTGATGAGCTTTTCTCAAAAGTAAAAGCTCACCTATCCAATAAAAAAATATATATACAAGATGCCTATTGTGGAGCGGCTCTTGAGAGTAGAAAAAGCATAAGAGTTGTAACTGAATTTGCTTGGCAGGCTCACTTTGTAAAAAACATGTTTATTCATCTAAAAGAGGAGGAGTTAGACAACTTTGTGCCAGAGTTTACTGTCTATAATGCATGCAAGCTTAACAACAGTGAGTATGAAAAACATGGTCTTAATTCTGACATATTTGTTGTTTTTAATATAGAGAAAAATATAGCGATTATCGGTGGTACATGGTATGGTGGCGAGATGAAAAAAGGAGTTTTTTCGATGATGAACTACTGGCTGCCACTTGAGGGCAAGCTCTCTATGCATTGCTCAGCCAATATCGGAGCAGATGGAGATACTGCTCTATTTTTTGGACTCTCAGGAACTGGAAAAACGACACTCTCAACAGATGCAAACAGAAGATTGATAGGCGATGATGAGCATGGTTGGGACGATAAAGGAATTTTTAACTTTGAAGGTGGTTGTTATGCAAAGTGTATAGGTCTAAACCCTCAAAGTGAGCCTGAAATCTATGGAGCGATTAGGCGAAATGCTCTTTTAGAAAATGTTGTGATAGATGAAGATGGCATAGTAGACTATGCAGACAATAGCAAAACTGAAAATACTAGAGTCTCATACCCAATAGAGCATATAAAAAACCATAAAAGATCACTAAAAGCTACTCATCCTAAAAAGATCATCTTTTTAACAGCTGATGCATTTGGGGTACTGCCTCCCGTCTCAAAACTCTCTAAAGAGCAAGCGATGTACTACTTCATGAGTGGATATACTGCAAAAGTAGCAGGAACTGAGAGGGGTGTTACAGAGCCAGTTGCTACATTTAGTGCTTGTTTTGGCGAAGCATTTTTACCACTACATCCAACAGTATATGCAAAGCTTTTAGGTCAAAAGATAGACAAGCATGGTGTTGATGTATATCTTGTCAATACTGGCTGGACTGGCGGGTCTTATGGTGTTGGAACTCGCATGAGCATCAAAGCGACTAGAGCTTGTGTTAATGCTATCTTAGATGGAAGCATAGAAAAAGAGGAGTTTGAAAAAACAGATATTTTTGGCTTAAGTATCCCTAAAAAACTTGACAATGTTGACACTGATATGCTAAATCCGATCAATACATGGAAAAACAGAAGCCTGTTTATCGCATCACAAAAAGAGTTAGCTGGCATGTTTATAGAAAATTTTAAAAAATATATAACAGAAGATTCAGATTTTTCAGGAGCTGGACCAAAATTAAAAGGAAACTAGATGGCATTAGTAAAATCAGTTGATATAGAACTAGGAAAAGAGCTTGAGCATTTTGTTTTAAAGGATTCTTTTGGAGTTGAATTTGACTCTAAAAAAGCCTTTAAAGAGGCTGGCATGCTAATAGTAGTCACATGCAACCACTGCCCATACGCAAATGCTATTTGGAGCAGAGTTTCAAAAATAGCAGAGTTTGCAAAAAAACTTGACATCACTACAGTTGCATTAAATCCAAACATACATCCAAACTATCCAGAAGATAGCCCTGCTCACATGAGAGACAAGATAGAGGAGTTTAATTTAAATTTTCCATACCTAGTTGATGCCAAGCAAAAGGTCTCAAAATCACTTGGAGCAGTTTGCACTCCTGAGATATTTTTATTTGATGAATTTGCAAAACTCTATTACCATGGAAGGCTAGATGACAGTTGGTACGACTCAAGAGGTGTAAAAAAGGAGGATTTAAGAGAGGCCATCATATCACTATTTGGCAAACAACCAGCACCATCTCAACAGATAAGCTCACAAGGGTGCTCTATAAAGTGGCTTGATACTGTTATAGGCTAAGGCGGATTCAACTCACAACCGAATACCCTTAACCAGAATTGTAACATCTAAACCTGCGAGTTCCATAAAAGTCTCATAAGGTGTTGCAAATCCTAGACACTTCCTAGGTCGTGAATTTAGCCTATGAATTGCATCAATGACCTCTTCTCTTCTGTAAATGCAAGAAAAATCTCATTTAGATTATGTTTTTTTATATTAATTTTCACACTCTATGTATGCTCTTGCATGTTCAATAGCGGCTTTCTTCCACGACCTGTAAGTTTATGAACACTATTTAAATTGTTACTGTCAAATCTATCAAGCCAACGATAAAGAGTTCTTTGTAAAACATCTGTTATTTTGGCTATCTCTGGTATTTTTACACCTTTCTTGAAATTGAGTTTTTAGGGGATTGGAATGCACGAGGTCAAGCAACAGAACATATTTAGCATTTTTTTAGTAAGATAAGACAATTTATCTATAGGGCATATACAAATGAAAAATTTACAAGAAGTTTTAAAAAAACATAAGATTACAGCGGACGAGTATGAAAATATACTCAAAATCATGGAGCGTGAGCCAAATATGTTGGAGCTTGGTATCTTTTCATCTATGTGGAGCGAGCACTGCTCTTACAAGTCTAGTAAAAAGTATCTCAATGGCTTTCCTACATCTGCTCCTTGGGTTATTCAAGGACCTGGTGAGAATGCTGGTGTTATAGACATAGGTGATGGTATGGCGGCTGTATTTAAGATGGAAAGTCATAATCATCCAAGTTTTATAGAGCCTTATCAAGGAGCTGCTACTGGAGTTGGTGGGATACTTAGGGATGTGTTTACTATGGGAGCTAGACCAGTTGCCAACATGAATGCTCTTCGTTTTGGAAGCATAACCAATAGCGATAGCATCTCAAAGCACCAAAGATATTTAGTTAGAGGTGTGGTTGCTGGAATTGGGGATTATGGTAATTGTATGGGGGTTCCTACTATAGGCGGTGAGACCTCTTTTGATGAGAGCTACAATGGAAATATACTTGTTAATGCTTTTACGATTGGTCTTGCAAAAACTGATGAGATTTTTTATGGAAGAGCTGAGGGGGTTGGCAATCTCGTGGTGTATGTTGGTAGTAAAACCGGACGAGATGGTCTTGGCGGAGCTGTTATGGCGAGTGATAGCTTTACTGAGGAGAACAAATCTCTAAGACCTACAGTTCAAGTTGGTGATCCTTTTGCTGAAAAGCTTTTACTAGAGGCTTGCATGGAGCTTTTTAAGCAAGATTATATAGTAGGTATTCAAGATATGGGTGCTGCTGGACTTACTTCAAGCTCATTTGAGATGGCTGGAAGAAGTGGAAGTGGTATGATTATGCATTTAGACCGTGTTCCTGCTCGTGAAGAGAATATGCAACCATTTGAGTTTATGCTTAGTGAATCGCAAGAGAGGATGTTGATTTGTGCAAAAAAAGGGTATGAAGAGAGAGTCTTAGAGATTTTTAGAAAGTGGGATTTAGATGCAGAGGTTATCGGCGAAGTGACTAACAGCGGCAATATGGAGCTTTTTTGGCATGGCGATAAGGTAGCTGATATACCTGTTTTGCCTGTTGGAGAAGAGGCTCCTATCTATGATAGACCAGTATCTCGTCCAGACTATCTGGATAAAATATCCTCTACATGTATAGATGATTTTGAAAGAGTTGACAATCAAAAGGCTTTTGAGAAGTTGTTTGGCTCAGTTGAGGTTTTGGATAAGTCTTGGATTTTTGAGCAGTATGACTCTATGGTTCAGACAAATACTATAAAAGCTCCTGGAAGTCTTGATGCGAGTGTGATTCGTATAAAAGAGAATAACAAAGCCTTAGCTATGAGTAGCGACTGCAATCCTAGATATAACTATATCGATCCAAAAGGTGGAGCGGCAGCAGCAGTTATGGAGAGCGGTAGGAATGTTGCTATGAGTGGAGCTAGACCTTTGGCTATTACAGATTGTCTAAACTACGGAAACCCTGAAAATCCAGAAGTTATGTGGCAGTTTGCACAGGGTTGCTATGGTATCAAAGAGGCTTGTGCAGAGCTAAATACCCCAGTAGTAAGTGGTAATGTATCGCTTTACAATGAGACAAATGGGGTGGGAATCTATCCAACTCCTGCAATTGTCATGGTTGGATTAAATGATGATGCCTCAAAGACTCTTCCTAGTTTTTTTCAAGAGATAGGAGCACCTATCTATCTTGTAGGCGAGACGAAGAGTGAGTTTGGTGGAAGTCTTTATATGAAAGAGTTGTTTGAGAAGACCGAAGGAGTATTGCCAAGTATCAACTATGCTAAAGAGTTAGCTCTTTGGGAGTTGATTATAGAGGCTAACAAGGCTGATGCTATAAGTGCTGCAAAAGATATAAATGTTGGTGGGATTGTTATGGCTTTAGCGAAGATGAGCTGCTTGAGTGAAAAAGGTGTTATGTGTAGTGTCGAACTAGACGATAGTAGAGATCTGTTTTCAGAGAGCTTTTCTCGTGCTATTGTTGAAGTTAAAGATGAAATTTTATTTGAAGATATGGCAAAGAAGCTAGGCTTAAGTGCGCTCAAGATAGGTCAAGTTAAAGAGAGTGGTTTTGTATGCAATGATATATCGGCAAACTTAAAAGGATTAAAAAGTATCTATTTTGATAGGTTTAAAGAGATTGTTGAGCAAGACATATAGCTTGAAAAATAGTATTTTTTTTATCAAAATTAAAGCTGTTAGGGACTCAAGGTGGTTCTCTAATCTAACTACTGCGATAATCATTTTCTATGCCTGCGTACTTGGCTTTTCTACACTCGAAGAGGCAGCTCAGCCATATGGTAATATACTTTTTGTTTTGGACTATATCGTTACGGGTTATTTTGCACTAGAGATTGCTATTAAGATGGTTGCTGAAGATAGGTTTTTGAATTTTTTTAAAAGTAGATGGAATTTGTTTGACTTTTTTATAGTCTTAGTTACACTTATACCGCTTGAAAATACCTCATTTGCTGCGATTGCAAGACTGTTGAGGATTTTTAGAATTCTTCGACTCTTTACAGCTCGACCTGAGCTAAAGTCAATCCTAGATATGCTTATGAGAGCTATTCCCTCAATCATTGATATTGTAATACTTCTTTTTATCATATTTTATATCTATGCAGTCATAGGTAGTTTTATCTTTTCAGACATGCAATCAGGTCTTTGGGATAACTTTTTAGTGGCGATGTTGACACTCTTTAGGGTTTTTACTTTTGAGGATTGGACTGATGTTATGTATGAGACGATGGAGGTTTATCCATGGTCTTGGCTCTACTTTGTAAGTTTTATCATCATCGCTGCTTTTGTATTTTTTAATCTTTTTGTTGCAGTTATCATCGGAGAGATGCAAAAGATACAAGATGCTAAGATGAAGAAGGAGATTCACGAAGATAGTAAAAAGCTAGATACTCTCTTAGAGGAGATGCGAGAACTAAGAGAGATGATGGATAAGCAAAAAAAAGAGTGAATACTTTATAGCTGACTTAATGCAAAAAGTGCCTAACTCCAGTAAAGTAAAGAGCTATTCCATGTTCGTTTGCAGCATCAATAACCTCATCATCCCTGATACTTCCACCTGGCTCTATGATTGACTTTACACCAGCCTTAGCTGCCGCATCTATACTGTCTCTAAAGGGGAAAAATGCTTCGCTAGCCATAGAGCAACCCTCTAAATCTATGCCCATATCTTCAGCTTTTCTAATAGCCGACTTTGCAGCATCAACACGACTAGTCATACCCATACCAATCGCAACCATAGCTGAATTTTTTACATAAACAACACAGTTTGATTTTGTAAGGGCAGCTACTTTTAGAGCAATCTCTAAATCACTCATCTCTTGCTTGCTTGCCTCTCTTAGAGTCTTACATGTAGAGTTTTTTACCTCATCACTCTTAACTCTATCGCTATCTTGATAGATAAATCCCCCATCAATATGCTTAAAGTCATACTCATCTTCACTCTGTACTAAAAACTTACTCTCTTGAGTAAATATCTTGATTCTTTTTTTCTTTTGAAATACAGCTAGAGCTTCATCATCGACATTGGCAGCTATGATAACCTCTACAAAAATTTCATTTATTTTTAGAGCCAACTCTACATCAAGAGTACCATTTATAGCCACAACTGCACCAAAAGCTGAAACAGGATCGCACTTTAATGCTTTTTGATATGAATCAAGCAAATCATCACCAATAGCAAATCCACAAGGGTTTGCATGTTTAGTGATAGATACTGCTGGAGCTTGACCAAAAGATGCTGCGATTTTTACTGCCCCATTGATGTCGTTTAGATTGTTAAAACTCGCTTCGCCCTTTAGAGCTTTAAAGTTGTTTGTAAAAAAGTAGTCAAACTCATATAGAGCACCTTTTTGATGAGGATTCTCTCCATACCTCGTCTTAAATACTTTTTTGCCTACTATAAACTGCTTTTCACCAAAACCATCACTAAATCTTCTGTTCATGTAGTTTGCAATCATACTATCATATGCAGCGGTATGCTCATAAGCTTTTATCATCAAATCTCGTCTAAACTCTATGCTATTTTTACCATTTTTAAGACTATCTATAACACTATCAAAATCACCAACATCTGTAACTATTACAACATCATTGAAGTTTTTTGCGGCACCTCTTATCATAGAAGGACCACCAATATCAATATTCTCTATAATTTCACTAAAATCATCTGTTTTAGCAATAGTCTCTTTAAATGGATAGAGATTTACACAGACCAAATCAATAGCCTCAATGCCTAACTCTTTTGCTTGGACTACATGTGAATCTCTATCACGACGATACAGTATTCCACCATGGATAAAAGGATTTAGAGTTTTGACTCTACCCTCAAAACACTCAGGAAACTTTGTAATCTCATCAATCTCTATAGCCTTTATATCATTTTGCTTGAGAAGCTTAAAAGTGCCTCCTGTTGAGATAATCTCATAGTCTAACTTTTCTAAGCTTTTCGCAAACTCCACCACACCTGTTTTATCACTTACACTTATCAATGCTCTCAATTTTTACCCTTTTTTATAGTCTCATAAGCTTCATTTGTCTCTTGAAGTTTTGCAGTAGCCTCATCTATGATAGACTGCTCTTTGCCTTGCCCCATCAGTATATCGGGATGATACTCTCTTACTAGCTTTCTGTACTCTTTTTTTACCACACTAAACTCTACTCCCTCTTTTAGCCCTAAAACCTCATATGCCTTTTTGAGGCTCATGCTCGTTTGTTGCTTTTTATGAGCATAAAACTGCTCAAATCTTGCTATCATGCTCTTAAAGTCCACTTCTCTTATATCTAAAGCATTCGCTATATCTTCGCATATCATAAACTCAATTTCTGAAAAGCCTCCATCAATAAAAGCAAGATTTAAAAGATACTCCACAACCCCTAAGCGTTTTCGATAGTCTCTAGCGGTAAGCTTTAGATACTTTTGTGAGATAGTTATGGTATTGTCAAAACTCTGCATCTCCTTTTTGTATATCTCTTTTAGACTCTCTCTTATCTCTTGAGTATTTTCAAAAGCTTTAGATATATCAGTAAAAGTATTGCCAAGAAGCTCCGCTTCAAGCTCGCTCACTCTACCATCTACCTTTGCAACTTTTGCCATAAGTGCGACTAAAAGCCCAGCTTCATGCTCTGCTAAATCACCCTTTAGTCTCTGTTTTTTTCCTATATGTATATGTTGATAATCTTCAGTTTTATACCCTCTTACTAGCAGGTAAAACAAAAACATGACGATTAGTATAGTTATCCAATTCAATCTAATGCCTTTTTGAATTTATTTTACTATAATATAACAAAAAGGTTACTAAAATGTTCGATGAAAAAGTAGATAGGGTTGCAGTCCATGGGGAGAAGTGGGGAAAGTATAAAGGAGAAGATGTTATTCCTTTGTGGGTGGCTGATACTGACTTTAAAGCCCCTAAGGCTTTGATTGATGCTCTTCATAAGAGAGTAAAACATGGGGTTTTTGGATACACTGATGTTGACAAAAAGACAAATCAAGCAGTTGTGGATTTTATTCGAAGGCACTATGGTTGGCATATTGAGTCTCACTGGATAGTTTGGACTCCAGGAGTTGTAAGTGGAATGAATATCACATGTAGAACTATACAAAGCAAAGAGATGATTACTACTACCCCCATATATCCTCACTTCATAAAAGCTCCAGAACATGCTGGTATGAGCGTCATAAAAGTGCCATTAGTAGAGAAAAAAGAGAGGTGGACTATAGACTTTGATGAGTTTGAAAAGGCTATCACACCTACATGTAAACTTTTTATGTTTTGTAATCCCCACAATCCAGGTGGAACAGTTTTTACAAAAGAGGAGTTAGATAGGTTGAGCGATATCTGCATAAAACATGATTTGATGGTCTGCTCTGATGAGATTCATGCTGATTTGATTTTAAATCCTAAAACAAAACACATACCAATCGCATCACTCAATAGTGAAATTTCAAAAAGAAGCATAACTCTTATGGCTCCTAGTAAGACATTTAACATAGCGGGGCTTCAAAGCTCTTATGCAATTATATCTGATAGTGATTTAAGAAAAAGATTTAAAAAAACTATCGGAAATCTTGTAAGTCAGATAAACCTACTTGCTATCACTGCGACACATGTGGCATATACTGAGTGTGATGAGTGGCTCTATGAGCTTAGAGACTATCTTAAAGAGAATCTTGATATAGTTCAAGAGTTTGTGAAGAGTGAGTCAAAGTTGAAGCTTTTAGATCAAGATGCAACATATCTAGCATGGATTGATGTGAGTGCTTTGGAGCTTGAAAATCCGTATGAGCATTTTTTATCTTTTGGTGTTGGGCTGAGTGATGGTGGTGGATTTGGAGATAAAAATTTTGTGAGACTGAACTTTGGAACTACAAAAGTATTGCTAAAAGAGGGGCTAGAGAGAATGAAAAGGGCTATCAAAGCTGTCTAGGATAGACCCTTTTAACTACATTACTATTTGTCTTCTTTTCATTATGCGTTTATGTAGATACAAAGAGAAGAAGATTATACTACCACCAATAGTTAGTGTAATCAGATTCACATCCTTACTCCAAATAACTAAGTTGACCATCAAAGCAACTGGCACAAGAGCATTGTTCATGATAGCAAGAATCCCAGAATCTACTTTGCAAGCTCCTTTATTCCACAAAAAGTATCCAGCTCCACTCGCGGCAATACCTAGCCATACAAGTATACCCCATTGAGTAAATGTTGGATCCATCTTTTGTGTATTTCCAAAAATCATAACTCCTATGATTGCAACTACGAGTGAGCCGAGATGAAAATAGCCAAAGACCGACAGATGAGGTATATCTTGCATACTCTTTTTTTCCATCAAGAACTTATAGCTAACTTGTCCCAATGCAAAGCATATATTTGCTCCTTGAACAAGTAAAAATCCGATTATAAAATCACTACTTATACTGTCATATCGTATGATAAAGGCTCCAACTACTGCCAAAGAAGCAGTCAATAGATATAGTGGCAAGAATCTTCTTTGCAAAGCATCATAAATGAGCGTAACATATATAGGTGTAAAGATAGTAAATAGTATAACCTCTGGAACACTTAAAAATAGAAATGAGTTAAAGAAAAAGAGATACATTATGCCAAGCTGTACCGCACCAATAGCCATAATCTTCAGTTTCAAACTATGTGCTATGCCTCTAAAGTCTATAAAAGGCAAAAACACTAAAGAGGCTAAAGCAACTCTTATAAGTACAGAAAAATAGCTATCTACTCTACCTGCCAAAAACTCTCCAATAAGAGAAAACGAAAATGCCCAAAGCAGGGTAACTCCGACTAGATAATTCAAGACTTATTCTCGCTCATAGACTTTTCTATTTCAGATATATTCCTCCAAGCACTTAGAAGTGTATCAGGGTTTAGTGAGATAGAATCAATACCCTCCTCTACAAGCATCTTTGCAACTTCTGGATAGTCTGATGGGGCTTGTCCACAGATACCTATATATTTGTTTGCTTTTTTACAAGCCGATATAGCCTGTTTTATCATCATAGTAACTGCCTCATCTCTCTCGTCAAATATATGAGAGACAAGTTCACTATCTCTATCAACTCCAAGAGTAAGCTGAGTAAGGTCGTTTGAGCCTATAGAGAAGCCATCAAAATCTTTTAAGAACTCATCGGCAAGTAACACATTTGAAGGAAGTTCACACATCACATACACTTCAAGCCCGTTTTGTCCTTGCACTAAGCCTTGCTCTTTCATGATTGCAAGCACTTTTCTGCCCTCATCAGGAGTTCTGACAAATGGCAACATTGGCTTAACATTGACCAAGCCCATCTCATCTCTTACCATCTTTAAAGCCTCGCACTCCCACTCAAAAGCTACCCTATATGCATCGCTGTAGTATCTGCTAGCTCCTCTGTATCCAAGCATCGGGTTCTCTTCATTTGGCTCATAATCGTGTCCGCCTATCATCTCTTTATATTCGTTGGACTTAAAATCACTCGTTCTTACTACTACTGTATTTGGATAAAAAGCTGCTGCGATTGTTCCAACTCCCTCAGCAATTTTTTTAATAAAGAAATCTTTTTCATCTTTATATCCATTGATAATGTCTTTGATTTTATCAAAATCTCTTACATCTGTTTTTCCGTTATACATATCAAGTAGAGCTAAAGGGTGGGCTTTTATATAGTTGTTTATGATAAACTCCATCCTAGCTAGCCCTACACCATCATTTGGAGTTTTAGCAAACTTAAAAGCAGATTCAGGATTTCCAACATTCATATAGATTTTTGTTTTTGTCTTTTTTAGGCTACCTAAATCTGTTTTATCAATCTTAAATGACAAAATACCTTCATAAACGAACCCAACCTCACCCTCAGCACAACTCACTGTTGCCTCTTGAGCATTTTTTAGAATCTGTGTACTACCAACAGCTCCAACGATAGCAGGCACACCAATCTCTCTAGCAACTATAGCAGCATGACAAGTTCTTCCACCTCTATTTGTTATAACTGCCGAAGCTTTTTTCATAGCCGGCTCCCAATCTGGATCAGTATTGTCAGTGACTAAAATCTCTCCTCTTTGAAACTCATTGATTTTGTCTAAATTCTCAATAATTCTAATTTTTCCTGCACCTATCTTAGTACCGACTGAAGAGCCTGTGATGATGATATTTTTCTCATCATCCTTTGCATCAAGACGAAATGTCTCAAGTATTTTTGAGTTGGATTTGGTTTTTTGGCTCTGAACTGTCTCAGGTCTAGCTTGTACTATAAAAATCTCTCCACTGTTTCCATCTTTTGCCCACTCAATATCCATAGGTCTCGCTTCACCCGCTTTTTGTGTATAGTGTTTCTCTATAGCGACTGCATAGTTTGCTAGAGTCGTTAAGTCTTCATCAGACATACTAAAACTCTTAAACTCCTCTTCACTTGTTGGTATGTTGTAGGTCTTCTCTTTGTTTGTTTTTGAAGCATAAATCATCTTTATGTGCTTATGCCCTAATTTTCTTTTTATGATAGCATTTTTACCCATCTTTAGAGCTGGTTTAAAAAGATAAAATTCATCAGGATTAACAGTTCCTCCTACTATATTTTCTCCAAGCCCCCACGAGGAAGTTATGAAAACTACATCTTCAAATCCACTCTCGGTGTCTATGCTAAACATGACTCCACTACTCGCTTTATCGCTTCTGACCATCTTTTGAATACCAACACTAAGAGCCACCTCAAAGTGATCAAAATCTCTACTAGCCCTATAGCTAGTTGCTCTAGCAGTAAATAGTGAAGCAAAACATGACTTTATGTGATGAGTTAGCTCAGAAATACCTCTTATATTAAGGTATGTATCTTGCTGACCTGCAAAAGATGCATCAGGTAGATCCTCAGCAGTCGCACTACTCCTAACAGCAACATCAGCCTCATCCATACCATACTCTTTACTAAGAGTAGTGTAAGCTTCAATAATCTCCTCAGTCAACTCTTTTGGTAGTGGTGTTGCAAAAATCATATCTCGAACTTTTTTGGTTCTGGCCTTTAAAACATCCAAATCTGTAGCATCAGTATCTTCAAGTAGAGACCTTATCTTCTCTTTTAGCGAATTATTATCAAGCAAAGCCCAATATGCATCTGTTGTGATAGCAAATCCATTTGGAACTTTGACACCTTTGAGTGCAAGCTCTTGAAACATCTCGCCTAAACTAGCATTTTTGCCTCCAACCATAGAGACATCATCATTGCTCAACTCTTTAAAAAACTTTATATACTTCATCTATATAAATCTCCAATTTGTAAGTGTAATTTTGAATTATAGCATAAAATTTATTATTTTCTCTTCAAGATTAAGATACTTTTCTATTAATATTTCTAATTGATTCTCTTTAGCCTGAAGCTCTTCACTAAGCAGAGCTAATCCGATTTTTTCATAACACTCTGCATCTTGTAGACACAGGGTTACTTTTTTTATCTCACTCTCTAACCTCTCTATCTCTATAGGTAAAGCTTCATAATCCTGCTTCTCTTTATAGTTTAATTTTGTGCTCTTTTTTGTTGTAGTTTTAGAGCCAATCTTTTTATCTTTAGGGGCAAATAAGGCTAGTTTTTTTAACTCTTTTTCTATCTCTAAGTATTCGCTATAGCTTTGGTAGCTCTCTTCTATTTTTCCATCACCCTTGAAGATGTAGAGTTTTTTTGCAATCTTATCAATAAAATATCTGTCATGACTTACAAGGATAACAGCTCCTTGAAAGTTTTGTATATACTCTTCAAGTATGTTTATAGTTGGAATATCTAAGTCATGGGTAGGCTCATCTAAGATAAGGCAATCTATATCTTTTGTAAACAAAAGAGCAAGGGCAACTCTATTTTTCTCTCCACCGCTTAAGTTTTTTATCTTTTTATTTAGATGCTCTTTAGGGAAAAGAAAGTTTTTAAGATAACCAAAAACATGCATATTTTTACCCTTGACATCCACTCTATCACCGCCATTGGGACAAAAAATCTCCACTATATTTTTATCCTCATCAAGAGAGGTTCTTTGTTGGTCAAAGTATCCAACTCTAAATTCACCTTTTTTAAATGAACCACTATCTATCTTAAGCTCTTCTAGTAAAATTCTCAGGAGTGTTGATTTTCCAGCTCCATTTTTTCCAACAATTGCAATTCTATCACTCTTTAAAATTCTTGCAGTAAATGATGTAATCAACTCCTTGTCTCCAAGTTTTTTATCTATGTTATACATCTCAAATAACATTTTTTGCCTATTTTGTGATTTTTCTTGATTAAAACTTTTTTGCTCTCTCTCGAGCTCTAGTCTCATCTTGTTTATAAGCGATGGATTTTTTTTAGCACTCTCTCTTAACTCTAAAACTCTTTGCTTTCTTCCTTCATCTCTCTTTAGCCTCGCTTTTACACCTCTTCTAAGCCACTCCTCTTCGCTCTTTAAGTGCTTTAAGAGAGTATGATGACTCTTCGCTAGACTTGCCATTAAAACCTCTTTTGCTTTCAAATAATCCCCATATCCTCCCTTAAAATTCCTAAGACTACAATCATCAATCTCCACAGTTTTTGTAGCAATACGGTCTATGAAGTATCTATCATGAGATATAAAAACAAGGGTAAATTTCTCTTTTATCAACATCTCTTCAAGATGCTCAACCATATACACATCAAGATGATTTGTAGGCTCGTCTAGCAGTAGTATGTCTGGCTTTTTTAGGATTAGTCCAGCAAGAGTAACTCTTCTTTGTTCGCCACCACTAAGCATATCTACTGGTCTGTTTTCATACTCTTTGAGTCCAAATTGCTGTAAAACTCTCTCTATTTTATCGTCAAGACTCCATGCATCATGCATATCTAGATAGTTTGTTAATCGCTCCTGTTTTTTAAGTAGCCTGCTATTTTCAAAGTCATCTTCAAGCTTTTGAAGTGTATCATCATACTCTAGTTTTGCATTTTTTAGCTCACTTAACTCCTCTTCTATTGCTGCTTTTACACTTATATCAGTCTCAAAAGATGGTGTTTGACTTAGCATCTCAACTTTTATACCACCTTGAACGATGCGTCGACCCTCATCAAAGCTTAAAGCTCCATCTATTATCTTCATAAGTGTAGACTTTCCACCACCATTTTTACCTATGATACATATTCGCTCGCCTTTGTCTATAAAAAAGTCAACTCTATCTAGTATCTGTTGCGACTCATATGCTTTGCTAATCTCTAGTAGGTCTAAAAGTGCCA
>CAZLXQ010000004.1:18516-26188 GCA_964563675.1 uncultured Sulfurospirillum sp. | reverse complement strand
ACCTACAATTTAAGCTAAATATAATTTTTAAAAAGCCTCTTAAAGCCTTGTAAATGTTATAATTATCTAACAAAAAATGGATAAAAGTATTAAATCTTGAAAACTCACTGTTCTCAGAGTTAAAAGAGAGTTTATAGCCTCCAAACAACAAGAGATTTAATTTATAGACTTCATAATATTAATATCAGATTTTTAAGCCTGCAGTTTTCAGTACAGATTCTATATATGCTTTTCTTATCTTTTTAAATATCTCACTTGGCTCTCCACTGCCTATCTTTTTGCCATCTATCTCTACTACTGGCAGTACAAAAGTAACTGCACTTGACAAAAATGCTTCATCAGCATCTAATGCCTCTTGCGGGGTAAAAAGTCGCTCTTCTACTTTAATGTTGTGAGTGTTTGCGATCTCTAGTAAGATTTTTCTTCTTATGCCTGAAAGAATTGAGTTTGATAGTGGTCTTGTGATGATAGTACCATCTTTTACTATGTATGCACTCGAACATGTTCCCTCAGTAACAAATCCATCCTCAACCATCCAGCCTTCAAAAGCACCTTTTTTGCTAGCCTCCTGCTTTGCCATACACTGCCCTAAGAGTGCAATTGATTTTATATCTCTTCTTTTCCACCTTATATCTTCAACTGTTACAACTTTTACTCCACTAACCACTTGGGGGTTATTGATAATCTCTTTTTTAAATGCAAAAGCTGTGCAAGTTGTAGCCGTATCTTCAGGATAGATAAAATCACGAGGAGCAACCCCACGAGTTACCTGCATGTAGACTCCACCCTCTTTTATATCGTTTCTTTTAATCAGCTCGTTTATCATCTCTAAAAACTCATTTTTGCTCATAGGCCACTTCAGATCAAGCTCATATAAACTTCTTTCAAATCTCTCTAAAAAAAGCTCTCTATCTAAAACTACATAGTTAACAACAGGCACAACCTCATAAACACCATCACCAAACATATATCCTCTATCAAACATAGAGACTTTAGCTTCACTAGCTCTTAGATATTTACCATTTAAAAATACTATATCATCCAAAACAGATACCTCCTGCATCAAATACTTTTTCTGCTTATATGTCAATCTTATAGCAAAATTACTGTAATTTTGCTAAAATAGAGCAAAAAGGTTGATAAATGCTACTAGGTGTAAACATAGATCATATTGCAGTCTTAAGAGAGGCGAGAGAGATAAACGACCCAGACCCACTTGATGCGGTAGCTTTGGTTAAGAGAGCGGGAGCTGATCAGATTACAATTCATCTAAGAGAGGATAGACGACATATACATGACATGGATGCTCGTCGCATTATAGAGAACTCTGGACTTCCTATCAACCTAGAGTGTGCTATAGAACCAGAGATAATAGATACAGTCATAAAGATGAACCCTCACCGCATTACCCTAGTTCCTGAAAAAAGAGAGGAGATTACTACTGAGGGTGGGCTTGATTTGATAAAAAACTTTCAAGCCGTTAAGGATATAAGTGCTAGACTAAAAGAGGCAGATATAGAGCTGTCTGTTTTTATAGACCCCGATATGTTCCAAATCAAGATGGCAAAAAGTCTTGAAGTGCAGTGGATAGAGCTTCATACTGGCTTATATGCCAACATATATGCGATGCTATATACAAATCTTAAAAACACAAACCACTCGATAAAAGAGCTAGAGCTACCAAAAACAACTCTACATGTAAAGCTTCAAAAGGCGATAAAGCAGCTACAAACTTCCGCAACTCTAGCTAGTGAGATAGGCTTAAAGGTAGCAGCTGGACATGGGTTGAATTATCAAAATGTTAAAGCCATAGCAAGTATATCAGAGATAATTGAGCTCAATATCGGTCAAAGCATCATAGCAAGAAGTATCTTTACAGGATTTGAGAGAGCCGTAAAAGAGATGATAGATGAAATTAGCAATTAGCATAGGAGATATAAACGGTATAGGACTTGAGATAGCTCTTCGCTCACATGTAGAGATAAAAAAGTTTTGTGAGCCTGTCTATTGTGTAAACGAAACTATGCTTCACTGGGGTGCTGCTTTGCTCAATCTTGATGTGTCTGATGATTTTACATGTAAAGAGTGTGGAGATATTTTTGAGATAGAGGCGGGAGCAAGCACCAAAGAGGCAGGCAAACTCTCCTATGAAAGCTTTAAAAGTGCGGTAAAGCTCGCAAAAAAAGATAAAGTTGGAGCAGTTGTAACGCTTCCTATCAATAAAGAGTCATGGCAAAAAGCTGGAGTTGATTTTGTAGGGCATACGGACATGCTAGGAGATGATGCTATCATGATGCTAGGCTGTGAAGAGCTGTTTGTTGTGCTATATACTCACCATATACCCTTAAAAAATGTTAGCAAGACTATAAAAATCAAAAAGCTTAAAAAGTTTCTTTTGAAAGTTTTTGATTCTCTTCAAGTAAAGAGTATTGGTGTCTTAGGATTTAATCCGCATGCTAGTGATGAGGGAGTCATAGGTAGTGAAGACTTCAAAATAAAAAAAGCAATAAAAAAAGCAAACAAAATAGTAGGCAAAGAGGTTTTTATAGGTCCCCTTGTTCCTGATACTGCATTTACGAAAAAGGGTAGATTTAAATATCTTGTCTGCATGTACCATGATCAAGGACTCATACCTTTAAAAACACTCTATTTTGACGAGAGTATCAATGTAACTCTAAATGCACAAATCATAAGAACCTCAGTTGACCACGGAACCGCATTTGATATAGCCTATAAAAATAAAAATCCATCTTGCATAAGCTATATAAATGCTATAAAAGAGGCAGTTTTACTTATCAATAAAAAAACCAATAGCAATGCTAGCCAAAGGAACCGCTCCAACACCCACTAAAAAAGGTATGGCTGAAAAAAGCTCATGCCTTATAAGAAAAAGTATAGCAACACAAAGAAGCGCATACGATAAAAGTCTGATAGGATTAAACAGACCCCTCCCGCTCTTAAATAGATTTGTGAAAGTCTGCTTCATGCCTCTGTTTTTTGCTCTTTGCTCTTTGTAGAGTTTTGCAAACTCCTCTTTGCTAAGCTCTTTATCTTTTATCTCTTCGTCGCTATCATAAAGCCCATACTTGTCATCTATGGTGTCCAATAACTCTCTATCATCTCCTATCTCGCCTCTCTCTAAACGCTTTTCAATCATGCCTTTATATGAAAAAAAAGATGCCAAGATGATAATCATAGAGCATATAAAAGCAACTTGTGTATTTATCAACCACAAACCGCCCATAAACAGAGATAATACTACTAAAAAAAGATAGGCTCCAAAAAAAACAGATGAAATTTTACTTTTCATCACCATCTTGTTTTTCATACTTTTTATAACGCACATCATCTTTCATCTCATCATAAGAGGCGACCTGTTTTTTATAGGCTCTATATATGTTTAAGATGGCCGCACTTATACCCCAAAAAACACCTAGCCAAAGTAGCCAATCAAAACCTATCAAGCTCTTCATAAGCATACCCAAACCTATACCCATAAGTATTGCTAAAACTACAGAGACTCCCAAAGAGAGCGAATCAACACCCTCTATCAACTTGCCATGTTTTGGTGTTTCATCGCTACTCACTTAATCTTCCTCATAACTTTTTGAGCAGCACTTATGCACTCATCTATCATCTCATCAGTTATAGCACTACAGATAAAGCCTGTCTCAAACTGACTACAAGCAAAGTAAAATCCCTCACAAAGCATGCCTTGATGAAACTTAGCAAACATCTCTGTATCGCTACTCAATGCATCATCAAAGTTTTTTACCTCTTTGTCGTTAAAGAAAAAACCAAACATACTTCCTCTTGCGCCTGTTTGAAGTGCTATACTGTTCTCATCTGCTGCTTTTTTAAACCCATCAACTAAGCGATTTGCTTTTTCTTCAAAATCACTATAGAGATTTTCACTCTCTAAAATCTTCTCCAAAGATGCAAAACCTGCAGACATAGCCACTGGATTGCCACTAAGTGTTCCTGCTTGATATACCGGTCCATCGGGACTAAGCCTATCCATAATCTCTAACTTTCCACCAAATGCACCAACAGGCATACCACCACCAATTACTTTGCCAAAAGTTACCATATCAGGCACAACAGTTGTTAAGCCTTGAGCTCCTTTAAGAGAAGCCCTAAAACCGCTCATAACTTCATCAAATATCAAAATAGCTCCATGCTCATCACAAACAGTACGCAACTCTTGAAGAAACTCTTCATCAGCAGGAACAAGCCCCATGTTACCAGCTATCGGCTCAATAATAACACAAGCTATATCTTGGGAGTTTTTAAAACATCTCTTTAGGCTCTCTATGTCATTGTACTTTGCTAAAAGTGTGTGCTTTGTAAAATCAGTAGGAACTCCAGGGCTACTTGGTGTACCAAATGTTGCAGCACCACTTCCAGCTTGAACAAGCAAAGAGTCGCTATGTCCATGATAGCAACCCTCAAATTTCACTATATCATCTCGCCTAGTATATCCACGAGCAAGTCGTATAGCACTCATCACAGCCTCTGTTCCACTGCTTACAAAACGGATTTTATCAATACTCTCAAACATATCACAAATCTTACTTGCTAATTTTGTCTCAACCTCAGTAGGAGCTCCATAACTCAACCCTTTTGTTACCGCATCCATAACAGCAAACTCTATCGTTTTATCACAATGCCCAAAGATAAGAGGACCCCAACTCTGAACAAAATCAACATAGCGGTTGCTATCTATATCAACTAGATATGCTCCATCCCCTTTTTGTATAAACAGCGGAGTTCCCCCAACACTCTTAAATGCTCTCACAGGAGAGTCAACTCCACCAGGAATCACCTTTTTGGCTAATTCATAAGCTTTTTTACTATTCTCAATATTCATCTATTTTACCTCGCTTGTTACAAAATAATGAAGAGCTTTTATCTCGCCATCAGTCAAAAAATACTCTGGCATCACAGAGTCTGAATCTCTTATTCCTTCGAAAAACTCCTTAAGTGTAAGAGAGTTTATGGCTGGGGCAATTAACTCTCTCTCTTCGCCTCTGTGTTTGTATCTTGCTATGATTGAGCCTTCGCCTCTTGGACCATGACAAGATACACAACCTATGCCTCTAGGATTTGAGTAGAGCATCTTTGCATACTCCATTTTAGTTATAAAATCTTCAGCTTTAAGAGACATAGCCAACAATAATACTAAGATAAAAGTCCTCATTTATCCTCTTTTTAATCCAAAAAAGATATAATACCCAAAATTAGATTTAAGGACACTAAAATATGATAATTTTAGATGGCAAAGCACTTTCATACAGAGTAAAAAAAGAGATTAAATCAGAAACACAAAAGTTAAAAAAAGAGGGAATTACTCCTGGTCTTGCAGTTATCTTAGTAGGCAACGACCCTGCTAGTCAAATATATGTTGCATCTAAAGAGAGCTCTTGTATAGAAGCGGGTATATTTTCTGAAAAAATTACCATGGATATAGATACCACTCAAGAGAGGCTTCTTGATAAGATAAAAAGATTAAATGACGATAGCAGCATACACGGCATACTAGTACAACTTCCACTACCAAAACACATAGAGACTTCAAAAATTCTTGAAGCTATTGATCCTAAAAAAGATGTTGATGGTTTTCATATACACAATGTAGGCAAGTTAGCTACTGGCAATCAAAACTTAGCACCATGTACACCACTTGGCATCATGAGGATACTAGAGGAGTACCAAATCAATCCAACAGGTATGGATGTGTGTGTAGTTGGAGCTAGCAATATCGTTGGTCGTCCTATGTCAAATCTACTCATAAACAAAGAGGCTACAGTAACTCTATGCCACATCAAAACAAAAAATTTAAAAGCTCATACGAGTAGAGTTGATTTACTTATAGTTGCAACAGGAGTTCCTCATCTAATTGGTTCTGATATGGTTAAAGAGGGTGCTATTGTTATAGATGTAGGTATCAATAGACTTGAAGATGGCAAACTTACTGGTGATGTTGATTTTAAAAATGTCGCTCCAAAATGCTCATACATAACACCCGTGCCAGGAGGGGTGGGTCCCATGACAATCGCTATGCTTCTAAAAAATACGCTTAGTGCTGCAAAGATGAGTATATAGTGATGAAAAACTTTTTTAAAAAACTTCTTAGCTGGTCAAACTCATGGACAGGAACTATCGTTATAGTTCTTTTGATTATCTTTTTTATTGCACAAGCTTTTGTAATTCCTAGTGGCAGTATGAAAAGAACTCTTCTTGTAGGTGATCATCTTTTTGTAAAAAAATTCTCTTATGGCATACCAACACCACATCTGCCTTGGCTTGAGATTCAAGTTCTTCCACACTTTTCTGGGGATGGTCACTTTATAGAGGGTGATAGACCCAAGCGAGGGGATATAGTTGTATTTAGATACCCACTAGAGCATAAAGTTCACTATGTAAAGAGGATGGTTGCAGTTGGTGGAGATGAGATACTCTATCAAGACAAGCACCTTTTTATAAACTTCCATGAAGGTGAAGAGTGGATGAGAGAAAACTATCCTCCAGAAAAACTACACATGATAGATGGAAAAACTTGGGTGCTAAATCCATTTAAAGAGAAATTTCCTGGTATTCAGTATGATGAGCATGTCAATATTTTTGCACATATGAAGATGCTTCTTTCGGTCAATAACCTAACCATGCAACCAAAGATGATTGAGGAGCTTCCGATGAACTACAATGTCGATTTTAATGCTTTTTATATAGAAGTTCCTGAAGATGAATTTTTTATGATAGGCGACAATCGCGACCACTCAAATGATAGTAGATTTTGGGGAACTATTCCGTATAGTCTTATAGTTGGTAAGCCTTGGTTTATCTATTTTAGCTGGGATGATGAGTATAAAATCCGATGGAACAGGATTGGTCGCTCAATAAATACAATTGAACATGATAAGAGTTTTTTAGATGGAAAGTAGCGAAATTGTCAAAATCTTAGCTCTTGTTTTAGCTTTAGCAGTGGCTATCATAGGGCATGAGATTATGCATGGTTACATGGCTTATAGATATGGTGACAATACAGCAAAAGATGCAGGCAGACTTAGTATAAACCCCCTCGTTCACATAGACCCCATTGGAACTATACTAGTCCCTGTGGCTCTATTTGTTACAGGTGCTCCTTTTTTATTTGGCTGGGCAAAACCAGTGCCGATATATACGGCAGAAGTGATAAGAAATGCAGGATACAAAGGAATTATGCATGTATCACTTGCAGGAATTTACTATAACTTTACTCTTGCTATTTTAGCTTCAATTTTACTAAAGTATATGGATCTAGATTCAGTTAGCACGCTATTTGAACTTTTTATAGTCTACTTTATACTGCAATCCTTGATATACAATGTAGTCTTAGGTATCTTTAATCTTATACCAATTCCCCCACTAGATGGCTCACATGCTGTGTTATACTTTGCACAATGGAACAGATGGGATGGGGTTGTACGCTTTTATAGCTCTATAGAGAGATATGGTATGGTTATCTTGATTATTATCATTGCAACTCCTCTATCACAGTACTTTTTTGCACCAATTAGGTATGTTATCAATATGCTTTTATAGCACCTATAAGACTTTAAAATTCCTACATGTAAGAAGAATAAGAGTCTCACTTTTTAAAGACTTAAGCTCACTTGTGAACCCCTTCTTT
>CAZLXQ010000004.1:0-18416 GCA_964563675.1 uncultured Sulfurospirillum sp. | reverse complement strand
TTTCTAAGGAATTTATACTCTTTTAGTATATGTTTTTCGATTAGCTTCTCTAGTGGTTGTTTCATATCTAAAGAGATATCAAGTCCTCCAAATACACAAAAGTAATCTACCGCAATTTCAAAATTTTTAGGATTATTTCTCTTACAAAAAGAGTTAAACTGCTCTTTTATGGTCTGTCTATTTTCTATTTTCATATCAGATTATAGCATATTATGGTACAATTATACCATTACATGTAGGGAGTTTAATGAAGTTTTTTATAGCAACAGACCATGCAGGTGCAGCAATCAAACTAGATACTATAAAGATACTAGAGGGACTAGGTCATGAGGTAGTAGACTTAGGGCCCGCAAATAGCGATAGAGTTGACTATCCTGATTTTGCTCATAAGCTTTGCTTAAAAGTCTTGGCTGAACCAAATACTCAAGGTGTGCTTATCTGCGGAACAGGCATAGGCATGAGTATAGCGGCCAATAAAAACATAGGCATAAGAGCGGCTCTTTGTCATGACGCATATACAGCAAACATGGCAAGAGCTCACAATGATGCAAATGTTCTATGTTTTGGAGAGCGTATTGTTGGTATTGGTGTTGTGCAATCTATCATATATGCTTGGTGTCATGGGAGCTTTGAGGGCAAAAGACATACAAACCGAATCAAAAAGATAGAGGTTTAATTGTGTTGCTAGAGTGGATTATAACAACTGTGCTTATCTCTTTTTGTATCTATCTAATCATCATGGTTTTTTACTATAAAACTCTTCTAAAAAAAGAGAGGGTAGGTAGTGTGGTTGTCAAAAATACTCTAGGAGATGCAGAGATTGTTATAAGAAAATACCAAGTACAACTTCAACGCTCTTTAGGAAATATAGATATACTAAGTGATGAGCTTACAAAAGTCAAAAACGACCTAAAATCTCTAAGAACAAGAAACTCTCAATATCGCATGGAAAACGACAAACTTAGACAGCGGATAAGAGAATTGCAAAGCAAGATAGAGGCACTACTATAATGGGTATTGAAGTTGTATCTTATGGTGCTTTTGGTATACTTTTGCTGATTTTTTTAATCATAAAATTTATAATATTCAAATAGGACGGCAAGATGAAAGTATTGAGTCAAAGTGATAAAGAGTATCTATTGAGCTCTATAAGAGATATAAAAGATTTTCCAAAACCTGGTATTGTTTTTAAAGATATTACTACACTATTGTCAGATGCAAAAGTGTATAATTTTCTTATAGATCATTTAGTAGATAGGTATGAGAGTGAGGATATTGACTTCATTGCTGGTATTGAGGCTAGAGGTTTTATCTTTGGAGCTGCACTTGCTGCAAAAATTGGAAACTCTTTTATCCCAATTAGAAAGCCGGGAAAACTCCCATACACAACGATAAGTGAGAAGTACTCACTGGAGTATGGGGTAGATGAGGTAGAGATTCATATAGATGCTTTTAGTTCCGACAAAGAGAGGCCAAAAGTTCTTTTGATTGATGACTTGATAGCGACTGGTGGAACAGCAACAGCGGCCGTAAACCTCATAAATAAAGCTGGAGCACACTGCGTGGAGGCTTGTTTTTTACTCAATATCACATCACTACAAGGCGATAGAGCGATAAGAGAGATAACAAGCGTCTACTCTGTTTTAGAGCTTGACTAATGTACATACCAAAAGCGTCCAAGTTTGACCCAGACTCAAATGGGCATTTTGGGATATTTGGAGGTAGATTTGTTCCCGAAACACTTATGCCAACTCTTTTAGAGCTTGACAAGTTCTACAAAACGCTCAGATTTGACAAAGATTTTTGGAGTGAAGTTGATGGCTATCTAAAGGATTATATAGGTCGCCCCTCCTCTCTTTACTATGCAAACAATATATCAAAAGAGCTAGGTGCAAAAATCTACTTCAAAAGAGAGGATTTAAACCACACAGGAGCTCACAAAGTAAACAATACCATAGCTCAAGGTCTTTTAGCAAAAAAGATGGGCAAAAAGAGAGTTATAGCTGAAACTGGAGCAGGACAACACGGAGTAGCAACTGCCACCATAGCTGCACTTTTAGGGCTAGAGTGTGAAGTGTTTATGGGTGAAAAAGATGTAAAGAGGCAAGAGCTCAATGTGTTTCGAATGAAGCTTCTTGGTGCAAAAGTTATAAGTGTAAAAAGTGGAAGTAAAACCCTAAAAGATGCTATGAATGAGGCTATTCGATATTGGGTTACAAATGCTAGAGATACATTTTATATCATTGGTACTGTAGCAGGTCCTCACCCCTACCCCTTGATGGTTCGTGACTTTCAAGCTATCATCGGGTATGAGGCTAGAGCTCAGATTTTAACAAAAGAGGGCAGATTGCCTGATTGTGTCATAGCTTGTATAGGTGGTGGAAGCAATGCTATTGGGATTTTTAGTCACTTTTTGGAGGATGATGAGGTTACATGTATCGGCATAGAGGCTGGTGGCTTGGGGGTTGAGACTAGTAAGCATGGGGCTAGCTTAGCAAAAGGTAGTGCTGGAGTCCTACATGGGCAGATGAGTTATCTTTTGCAAGATGATGATGGACAAATTCTTGAGGCTCACTCCATAAGTGCTGGACTAGACTATCCTGGTATTGGGCCAGAGCATGCGTATTTAAAAGAGTTGGGAGTTGCTAAGTATGAGCACACAACAGATAAAGAGGCACTAGATGCTTTTGTATGGTTGAGTCAAAAAGAGGGTTTAATTCCTGCATTTGAAAGCTCACATGCAGTGGCATACTTGAAAAAAATGCCAAAAGAGAGGTTAAAAAAATCACTAATCATAGTAAATCTCTCAGGAAGAGGAGACAAAGATATGGTGCAAGCTCAAAAATTATTAAAAGGAATTATATGAAAATCGAAGTGACAAAAAAGAGGATAGAGGAGATAGAGGCTGATATAGAGATTGTTTTTATAGTAGATAAAAATTTTGACCATAAAAGTGTTAAAGATAGAGAGGCTTTAGAGTTTTTAGGTTTTAAGGCTGAGAGTGAAGAGGTCTGTTTTTTATCTGAAAAAAGAGTTATCTATGTTGGGGTAGCCTCGCTTGATTCTGAAGAGATTAGACTAGCATCCTCAAAGGCGATAAATGCTATAAAAAATACAAACGCAAAAAGTGTAAAAATCGGAACATATACGGATGATTGTCCTGGTGTAAACTTAAAGGCTATGAGTGAAGCATTTATACTTGGAGGTTATAAATTTGAAAAGTATAAAACAAAAAAAAATCCTCTAAAAATCAAGAATGTCACTATATGTCTAGATGACTATAGCAACCCAAATCCACCAATAAGCATGGCACAAAAAGCGATAAAAATTGGGACAATAATTGCAAATTCAACCAACTTTGCAAAAGATATGATAAACACTACTCCTTATGACATGACACCACTAGAGCTTGCTCAAACTGCACAAGAGCTTGAGAGTATAGAGGATGTTACATGCAGAGTTTATGATGAAAAGTTTTTAGAAGAGCAGAACATGGGAGCATTTTTAGCAGTAAATAGAGCAAGTCATATTCCTCCTAGATTGATACATGTAGTCTATAAACCTAAAAATGCACAAAAAAGGTTTGTGTATGTTGGTAAAGGCTTGACTTATGATACTGGTGGACTTAGTCTAAAGCCTGGTAATTCTATGGTTTCTATGAAGTCAGATATGGGTGGAGCTGCTGCAGTTCTTGGTATCATCAAGGGGGCAGCCGAGATAGCTCTTCCTTATGAGGTTCATGCCATAGTTGGAGCAACAGAAAATGCAATAGGACCCGATGCTTACAAGCCTGATGATGTGCTTGTAGCTAAAAATGGCACAACAATAGAGATAGGCAACACTGATGCTGAGGGGCGACTGGTTTTGGCTGATTGTCTTTGTTATGCGGTTGAGCAAAAACCTGATTATCTTATAGATTTAGCGACTCTTACTGGAGCTTGTGTAGTTGCTCTTGGGGAGTATACGACTGCTGTTATGGGGCACTCAAGTGAGCTTAAAAACTCTTTGATGAACTCAGCTGATAGTAGTGGGGAGCTTACAGGCACTCTGCCATTTAACAGATATCTTAAGAAGCAGTTAAAAAGTCCTATTGCTGATTTAAACAATATCGCTTCAAGTCGCTATGGTGGTGCAATTACGGCTGGTATGTTTTTGGATAATTTTGTAGCTGACGAGTTTAAAGAGAAGTGGTTGCATATTGATATAGCAGGACCCTCTTTTGTGGATAAAGCTTGGGGCTATAATCAGCAAGGAGCAAGTGGAGCTGGAGTTCGTATGAATCTCTATTGGATGATAGAGCAAAGCAAAAAAGAGGCTGTATAATGGGTTTAGGGGTGGGTATTGTAGGGCTTCCAAATATAGGAAAATCAACAACCTTCAACGCACTAACAAAAGCTCAAAATGCACAGAGTGAGAACTATCCGTTTTGTACTATTGAGCCAAACAAGGCTATAGTTCCTGTTCCCGATAGAAGATTAGGGAAGCTCGCTGAGATAGTAAACCCTGAAAAGATTATCTGCTCAACTGTTGATTTTGTGGATATTGCTGGACTTGTTAAGGGAGCTTCATCTGGTGAGGGTCTTGGCAATAAGTTTTTATCAAATATCCGTGAAGTTGAAGTGATACTGCATATGGTTAGATGCTTTGAGGATAAGAACATTACTCATGTTGAGGGAAGCATTGACCCCTTGAGGGATATTGAGATTATCGAGAGTGAGCTAATCTTTGCGGATATTCAGCAGTTAGATAAAAAAATAGACAAGCTTCATCGAACCTCAAAAGCAGATAAAACTGCTCGAGTGGCTTATGCGTTTGCACTAGAACTTAAAGCTCACCTTGATGATATAAAACCAGTTAGTACATTTGCTAAAAAAGATGATCCCATGTTTGAAGAGCTTGATTGCGAGCTTAGATTTCTCTCAAATAAAGAGATAATTTATGGTGCAAATGTGGACGAAAATTCTCTTTTAGGGGAGAATGAGTTTGTAAAAAAAGTGAAAACTCATGCTAAAGAGGTAGGTGCGGAGGTGATAACTCTTTGTGCAAAGATAGAGGAGGAGCTTTGTGGTCTTGAAGATGAAGAGGCACAAGAGTTTTTATCTGATCTTGGCATAAAAGAGTCTGGGCTAGACAAGATAATCCATACTGCATTTTCAAAGCTAAACCTCATAAGCTACTTCACAGCAGGACCTATGGAGATAAGAGCATGGACGATACACAAAGGATGGAAAGCCCCAAAATCAGCCTCAGTGATACATAATGATTTTGAAAAAGGCTTTATCCGTGCCGAAGTGATCGCTTATGAAGATTTTATCACTTACTCTGGTGAAAATGGAGCAAAAGATGCTGGAAAAATGCGTCTTGAAGGAAAAGATTATGTTGTCAATGACGGCGATGTAATGCACTTTAGGTTCAATGTTTAGTGGTTTAGTGAAAAGTAGGAGTACAAAAGTTTTCTATCCCTTCTCTCATCAGGTCTATAGTAAGAATGATACCATGTATATCAAAAATATGGATTAATCTAAACTGCTTTTTGTTGCTTTTGGTATCATAGCAACCCCTAAGATATGGTGATATTGGATATCAGAAATTGATAATTTTCTTTAAAATACTAGCCAAAACTAATATGGAAAGTTATTGATTTATGATGGGTATATAGCGAGCTTTGCTTGATATAATGTGTAAGATCAGTTAGTAAAAATAAAACTTGACACAATATCTCAAAAGGTGTATAGTTATACACAAAAAGGAGAAATTATGAAAACGGTAGAAGTAACATCACCATTTGACAACACTAAAGTGGGAGAAGTTAAGCTCTTTTCACTTATTGAGGTTGAAGAGGCTATATCTTTAGCAAGAGCGACATTTGATACAAAAAGAGATGAGCTACCAAAACATAAAGTTGTAAAAATTTTAGAGAAGATGATAGTGATTATGAGCTCTCAAAGAGAGGAGCTTACTAAGCTTTGTGCAAGTGAGGGAGGAAAGCCATGGATAGACTCTCAAGTAGAGGTTGATCGTGCGATTAGTGGAGTAAAGCTTGCGGTTGAGTACATGGGAGTATCTAAGGGTGTTGAGATTGCTATGGGTCATACAGCAAGTAGTGCAAACAGAATGGCATACACACTAAAAGAGCCTATAGGGGTTGTTGCGGCGATTTCTGCTTTTAACCATCCTCTTAATCTAGCGATTCATCAGGTTATACCTGCGATTGCAGCTGGATGTACGGTTGTTATAAAACCAGCAACTCAAACTCCAATGTCTGCTATAAAAGTGGTGGAGATACTAAAAGAGGCTGGTTTACCAGATGGTTGGGCTCAAGCAGTGGTTTGTGGCAGGGATGCGGGTGAGCTACTAGCCACATCGCCAAAAGTTGATTTTTTAACATTTATAGGCTCTGCCAATGTTGGTTGGTATTTGAACTCAAAAGTGTCAGATGGGACAAGAGTTGCACTTGAACATGGTGGTGTTGCTCCTGTTATAGTAGAGAGTGATGCTGATTTGGTAGATTTAATTCCTGCTCTTTCAAAAAGTGGATTTTATCATGCTGGTCAAGTTTGTGTTTCAGCACAGAGAATCTATGTCCATAAAGATGTCATAGATGAGGTTTCTCAAAAACTATGCAACTCAGCCTCAAAACTGATAGTAGGAGATCAGCTAGACCCAGCAACACAAGTTGGTCCACTCATAAGTAGTGCTGAAGTAGATAGGATTGAAGAGTGGGTAGAGGAAGCAAAACAAAAAGGTGGCAAGGTTTTAACTGGAGGTAAAAGGATCTCAAACTCTTGTTATGAGCCAACTGTAATTTTAAATCCCTCTAGTGATGCACTTGTGTCAACTAAAGAGGTTTTTGGTCCTGTTGTTTGTATATATGCCTATGAAAATATAGATGAGGCTATAAAACAAGCAAACTCTTTAGAGGTCTCATTTCAAGCAGCAATTTTTACTAAAAACATAGACAAAGCTCTAAGGGCTATCAAAAGACTAAATGCGACGGCTGTCATGGTAAACGACCATACTGCCTTTAGAGTTGATTGGATGCCATTTGGCGGAGCTAAAGCTTCTGGTTTGGGGCTTGGAGGTATTTATAACTCTATAGAAGAGATGAGTAATCAAAAATTGATGGTTATTAAATCATCTGAGATTTGATAAGCAAATCATGCAATAATATTTACTCACCATTGAGCTTCATTGCATGATTTAAACTAGCTATATTGCTTTAGCAATAATTTTATTTAGTCTTTTAGCAAAGCCTGCAATATCCTCTATC
The DNA here is from genome assembly GCA_964563675.1 of uncultured Sulfurospirillum sp. Classification (GTDB taxonomy): domain Bacteria; phylum Campylobacterota; class Campylobacteria; order Campylobacterales; family Sulfurospirillaceae; genus Sulfurospirillum_A. Next base: position 11,146 of record CAZLXQ010000004.1, on the reverse strand, counting down.
TTCATTCCCTCTCTAAGTCTTGCTTGATCCATCAGTAGAAATGATACATCATTTAGAAGCGGGTCATCTGACTTGTCTACTAGTTTTGCAAAAATCTCATGATTAGGGTTGATCTCAAGTATCGGTTTAACAGTCGGTAGATTCTCTTGTCCCATCTGTTTTAACATCTGTTGCATCTGAAAGTCTGGGTCATTTTTGTCGTAGATTAGAACTGATGGAGAGTCACTAAGGCGACTTGAGATTTTAACATCTTTTGCATCATCTTTTAAAATCTCTTTCATCTTAACCAATACAGCTTGATACTTCTCCTCACTCTCTTTGCCCTGCTCTTCATCCTCTTTTATCTCTTCATCAATATCTGAATTGTTAACTGGCTTAATCGGAGTCTTGTCATACTCATTGACCATAGGCATAACAACACTATCTACCTCTTCATCAAACAAAAGCACCTCTATATCTTTAGCTTTAAACTGCTCTATCAAGGGAGAACTTCTCAATATGGCCTCATTTTCACCTGCTATGTAGTAGATAGATTTTTGATTCTCTTTCATAGCCTCTTTATACTCTTTTAGTGTTATAAGTCCATCTCTTTTGCTTGATTTGAACATCACTAAATCTAAAAGTGTATCTTTATTTTCAAAATCACCATATAGACCCTCTTTGATAACTCTTCCAAAAGTCTTGTAAAATTCAAGATAGCTATCTTTGTCTTTGTTTTGAAGTTTTTTAAGCTCACTTAGTATCTTTTTTACACTTGCTTTTTTAACACTCTCTAAGATACGATTTTTTTGAAGCAGTTCTCGACTTACATTGAGTGGTAAATCTTCAACATCAATGATGCCTTTTATAAATCTAAGATATGCAGGAAGTAGCTCTTTTTCATCATCTGTGATAAATACTCTTTTTACATAAAGCTTTACTCCTGATTGATAATCCATACGAAAAAGATCCATAGGGGCGGTTAAAGGCACATAAAAGAGTGTATTGTACTCTATTGTTCCCTCTGCTTTTGTGTGCACCCATAGCATTGGGTCTGTGTTGTCGTGCGAAATCTGTTTATAGAAGTCTTTATACTCATCTTTTTTGATTTCACTTTTATTCATACGCCATAGGGCAGAAGCTTTATTGATTTGTCTATTTGCAGTTTCAGTTTTCCCCTCTTTTTCATCATCTTTAGCAGGGATATACTCATCTTTATCCATCCAAATTTCAAACGGTATATGGTTAGAGTATTTTTTGATGACAGACTCTATGCGATGCTGCTCTAAAAACTCACTCTCATCATCTTTTAGATATAGCTTGATAGAAGTTCCGTGAGTCTCTTTTGTGCTTTTTGTTATCTCATACTCTCCAGTACCTTCACTAGCCCACATGTAACTCTCATCTTCACCAGCCTTTTTTGAGCTAACTTCAATTCTCTTTGCTACCATAAAAGCGGAGTAGAACCCAACACCAAATTGACCTATCATGTTTGAATCTTTTTTCTGGTCGCCACTTAAGTTTTGGATAAATGATTTTGTACCACTTTTTGCTATAGTTCCTAAGTTTTCTACTAAATCCTCTTCATTCATACCAATTCCACTATCGCTTAATGTTAGAGTTTTTGCCTCTTTGTCTATCGCTATATCTATGCGTGGCTGATAGTGTAAGTCTTTAAATTTATCATCAGTAAGAGTGAGATAGTTTAGCTTATCTAGTGCATCTGATGAGTTCGAGATTAACTCTCTTAAGAATATCTCTTTATTTGAGTATAAAGAGTAAATCATGAGGTCTAAAAGCTGTGTAACCTCTGTTTGAAACTGATGTTTTGCCATTTTTATTTTTCCTTCTAATAATTTTTAGCAATTCTACCAAGAGTTTGCTAAAAAATTGCTAAAGTTATTTATGTTCAGTAAGTTATCTTTAGCTGTATGCTATCAACTTTATATTGAGGATAGTTCATTATCGAGAGCTTTTTGCATATCTTCTCTTGTTTTGACAAACCAATCTTTGTCTGCTTTTGGGTCTACTGTATTTAGGTATATTATGGATACTTCACCACTTCTTGAGAGGAGCTTTTGTGAATCTAATATATATTTTGTGTTTACCATAACTATCGGTTGTACTTTGAGATCTAGTTTTTCAGCTAGCATCTTAGCTCCTGCTTGAAACTCCAAAATAGTCTCTCCATCACCACGAGTTCCCTCTGGAAACATAGTGATTACCCTTCCTTGAGCTAATCTCTCTTTGCTTAGTCTTATCATCTTTATCATAGAGCGCCTATCTTCTCTGTCTACAGCTATCATCTTAGATGAAGTAATAATATGCCCAAACAGAGGCAGATTCTCAATCTCTTTTTTTGCAACCCAACATTTATCTCTATCATCTGTCGCCTCAAGAGCCAATATATCAACTAAACTTTGATGATTTAAGAGATATAGTTTTGCTTTCTCATCGGGAGTTCCTATAGTTTTCACATTAAAGCCCATAAAAAAAGCTTGAAGTTTAGAGAATTTTTTTCTTATTATATAACTTTTTTTACCAAATAGATATATAAGCATAATCGTAAACAACAGAGCTATAGCGAACTCCAGTGCTATAAATATGCCTCTAATTCTTGCTATCATCTATCCATCCTATCTTTCCATCTGGAAGAAGTACTTTTATATACTCATCTCTTGAGCCTAGTTTTTGTCCATAAAGAGTTCTATTTGTTATGTAAAATACAGTAGACCCTTGGGTAGGTAGGATTTTAACTTTACTTCCTTTGTCAATTTTGATGCTATTGAACGGATTTTTATTGTAGATAAATAGCCCAATTAGTATAGCAAGAAAGATGATATATCCCGCTTTTCTTCTTCTTGCAAACAGAGCAATCAAGACAAGAGCTACAACACCATATGCCATATCTTTATATATCTGTAGGCTGCTTTGAGCAGGATTTAAGTCCGTGTGTGTGCTCATCTTTTTCTCGTCCACCTCTATAGGGAGGGATATTTTTTGAAATGCATTAGTGGTTGTGTCAAAATATGTGAAGTTAAACTCTCTTGTAGAGCTAGGTATAATTGCATAATAAAATATATGCACATACGGTAAATCAAAGTTACTTGAATCAATACCATCTCGTATAACCCACCCTAAACTAAAGTCATTAAGATTTGCCATTTTAGCTTCGATCTCTAAGACGATTATGTAGTTTTTATCATCAAAGTAGGTAGTTCTGCTTTTTTTGACATTAAACTCTTCTGCTATGACACCACTAAACTCTTTGGTTTTATTTAGTTTGATTATGCTTGGAGTTATGGCTTCGATAGTGCTACTATCGATTTTGTAGGAGTTTTGATGTATGCTTAAAGACAAAGAGGGTAGTTTGGCAGTTGTGTCGTTTGCTTTGAAGTAGAAAGTATTGTAAAAGATGTTTCTACTAGAGCGTTGCCAATTTGCATCTGGATTGAGAATCTCTGCATTGTGTAAGTCTTGAAAGCTTGTTACAATCTTTTCAAAATCACTGTTTGCGATAATCGCTTTAAGTTTTACAGCAAACAACTCACCAACAAACACTTTTGAAGGAGCTTTTTCATATGAGAGAAAGATAGACTCCGCTTTTGTCTGACCTATTTTATGCGTATTATAAGCACTTTGAGCAAACAAAGTAGTAGTAAAACAGAAAAATAGCATTAGAAGGTTTTTCATCAGCCTTCCAGAAGTCCTTCGAGCATTTTTATGCCATCTGTTGAGCCTAAAAGAGCCTCTACTGCTCTTTCGGGGTGAGGCATAAGACCAAATACATTTCTGTTTTTATTACAGATGCAAGCGATAGAGTCAACTGAGCCATTTGGATTTTTATCAATTCCATTTTTATCAGCATACTTTAGAAGCACTTGGTTATTGGCATAAAGTCTTTCTAGTCCTTGCTCATCTATAAAATAGCTACCCTCTCCATGAGCGATAGGGATATTTACTACATCACCGATATCAAGCTTTTGTAAAAATCTGTTTTTATTATCTACAACTCTTAGATGATGATATTTTGAGACAAAATGGACACTAGAGTTTCTTTTCATAGCGCCCTCTAAAAGCCCCATCTCAAGAAGCATTTGAAATCCATTGCAGATGCCAAGAACAGTTTTACCACTATCTGCAAACTTAACAACATCTTTCATGATAGGAGAAAACTTTGCAATCGCAGCACTTCTAAGATAATCACCATAGCTAAACCCACCAGGAAGCACAACCAAATCAGCATCGAAAGGCACTCTTTCATCCTTGTGAAAAACAAGCTCAACACTAGCACCTAGTAATTCATAAGCATGCTTTGTATCCATCTCACAGTTAGTTCCAGGAAATACAACGATAGCAACTTTTGTCATTTTATCTCAATTTCATAGTCTTCTATAACAGTGTTTGCTAACAACTCTTCACACATCTCAGTCGCTCTTTTCTCCGCTTTTTCCACACTCTTTTCATCTACATGTAGAACTATCTGTTTTCCAACTCTCACATCATCTACCTCATCAAAACCAAGAGCACTAAGTGCGTGATGAACTGCTTTGCCTTGAGGGTCAAGCACACCCTCTTTAAGTTGAATATTAATTACTACTTTCATCCTACCGCTCCTTTTAAAATCCTATTTAAAACCTCTTTATAAGCAACTTTTACACTGCCTAAATCCTCTCTAAAAACATCTTTATCTAGCTTCTCATCTGTCTTGGTGTCCCAAAAGCGACAACTATCAGGGCTAATTTCATCTGCAAGAAGTATATCGCCTTTACTGTCAACTCCAAACTCTACTTTAAAGTCAACTAAATTCACCCCTCTTTGGACAAAGAATTTTTTAAGTATAGTATTTATCTCTCTACCAAGCCTTTTAAGCTCCTCTAAGTCAGCCTCACTCTTTACTAGCCCCATCATAATGCAGTGCTCATCATTTAAGATAGGATCATTTAGTGCATCTTTTTTGTAGTAAAACTCTACTAATGAAAATGGTAAAACAGTTCCATCTTTGATGCCAAGGCGTTTTGTAAGTGAACCAGTAGCTATGTTTCTCACCACAACTTCGAGTAAAATTATATCTACTTTTTTTACAAGCTGAGTATTGTCATCAACGGTTTTTACTAGATGGGTCTTTATGCCATGTTTCTCTAAGAGTCTAAAAAGATGAGTGCTTATCTTGCAATTAAGTGCGCCTTTGCCTTTCTCTTTGCCTTTTTTTGCTGCATTTCCAGCCGTTAAATCGTCCTTGAACTCTGATATAAGAAGATTTTCATCATCTGTTTTGTAGAGCCTTTTAGCTTTTCCTTCATATAGCAACTCTTCTTTTTTCACTTCTATTATCTCGCTTTTATGTTTAGTGCTTTTATGATGTCAATTGCACTCTTTAGTTGAAGATCTTTTAGTATATCATCTTGTGTTATTGTCTCTCTTTTTTCATCCTCAACCTCATCTTCAACTTTGCCATTAACTTTTTCTAGCTCCTCTTCTAGGTGCTGTTTGAGATCTCTCTCTTTTACCATAAACTCATCTATCTTATGAGGAACTTTTGCACGATGAACTAAGATATCTGGTGTGATACCAACTGCTTGAATGGTTCTTCCGCTCGGTAGATAGTATCTTGCTATTGTAAGTCTTATAGCCTCTTTTTCACCTACTGGAAGTATGACCTGCACACTCCCTTTTCCAAAAGTTTTTTCACCTACAATGACAGCTCGCCTATGGTCTTGTAAAGCACCACTCACAATCTCACTAGCACTAGCACTCCCTCCGTTGACCAATACAACTAAAGCAACATCATCTATAGTTCCAGACGATGTTGCTTTGTGTTCAGTATTTCTCTCCTCATGGCGACCTTTTTGAGAGACTATAATACCCTCTTTTAGAAACAGATCAGTAAGGCCAACTGCTTGATTAAGAAGCCCGCCAGGATTATTTCTCAAATCTAAAACAATTCCCTCTATATCTCTACTATTTTCAAGTGCCTCTTTTACCTTTTCTACTACATTTTTATCAAATTTAATAACTCTAATATATAGGATATTCTCCTCTTCTATAGTTCTTGTATAGACTGAGTCTATTTTGATGATATCTCTTGTGATTGGAATAAGAAGAGGCTTACTCTCCCCATCTCTTACGATCGTAAGAGTTAGGCTAGTTCCAGGCTTTCCTCTCATAATGCCCACAGCCTCATCTATCGTCATATTGAGAGTTGATAGTTCGTTGATTTTTAGGATAATATCACCAGCCTCTACACCAGCTTTATCAGCAGGAGTTCCCTCCATAGGAGCTATGATAGTTAAAGCCCCATCTCTTATGCCTATCGTGATACCAAGTCCTCCAAACTCTCCGTCTGTCTGTATTTTCATATCTTCAAAGTGCTTTGCATCAAGAAAAGCTGAATGAGCATCTAAGTTTGAAAGAAGACCCTCTATGGATTTGTTTATTATCTCCTGAATTTTTAAGTCATCTACATAATACTTCTCAACAGTACCTAAAACTTTTGTAAACTTAGCAAGCGATGCAAGGCGACTCTCTTGTGTCTTTATTTCATCTTTAGCAACAAGATCTGGCGAGACTAGAAGTATCATACCAACAAGCGTTGCGACAAAACCAATAGATGCAAATTTAAAATATCTCATAATTATCTCCATTTATTAAAAAGTAGATTATATAGAAATTTTATTAAAAAAACTATAAAGTGCTTACATGTAGAGGAGTATAACTTGTATTTATTGATGAAGATACACTTTTTTTAAAACAATCTTTCTTGTATGTCTCTTTATCCAGTAAGTCTTCATAAGTAGCGGTCATAAAGCCAGCGGTCTGCTCATGCCCACCTGGAATTCCAAAAATATACTCTACACTCTAATTTTCAAGAGCTTTTACAAACAAATCCGATGCCTTCAATAGATCTCTTTAAAAACTAAATTTTATCTGTTATACTGGACCAATTCAAAACCATGTCGAGCTAGCTTTACCACTCCGCCTTGTAGGTTGATAACATTGTAACCTTGTTTACCAAGAAAATCTGAGATTGTAGTTGTTCTATTTCCTGTTCTACAAATCAAAGCAAACTCTTCACCTTTTTTCACATGCTGGTCTAGCTCATTTATGAACTTTTGTGCATCATAATTGCCATGTGCGTCAAAAAAAGTGATAGTAATAGAATCCTTCACAATCCCCGTTTGAGCCCACTCTGGCTCTGTTCTTATATCTATAATCTTAATTCCACTTTGAACTATCTGCGGCGAGGCATTCACCGTCTTTACTCCTGCTAACATAAAGGTTGAAACCATAAACAATCCTAACATAATTTTACTCATAAATCACTCCCATTTGATAAATTTAATATCCTAATTAATCTTACAGAAACTTCATAAATATTTAAACAACAAGTTTAGCCTCTTTTAAAAAGGGTGAGTAGATATACTCTATCTTTTTTATCTTATCATACTTAGCATACGAAAGAGACAACTTATCTTTTGCTCTTGTTGTTGCCACATAAAAAAGTCTTCTCTCCTCCTCTAAACTTCCACCTTTACTCATCAATTTTCTATTTGGAAATCTTCCATCCATCAAGTCTATAACAAAAACTTCACTAAACTCTAAGCCTTTACTAGCATGAACGCTTAAAAGATTAACTCCACTCCCTTCACTCATCTCGCCACTACCAAGCGTAAGGGCATTTAAAAACCTCTCATTTGAGCTATATTTACTTGAGAGATTCTTTAAAAGATATCCTTTTCTAAAAATCCTCTCTAAAGCCTCCTCTTTAGCTTTTTCATCTATACTGCCATCTTTTTTTATAGCTCTCTTGGTTGCTAAAAAATGAGCAATATATTCAAATATATCAGAGTTTAAGATGTGGCTTATTAATGTTTTTGGGCTTTTTATCTTTGTTGAGTTTTTCATATACATGTAGAACTTATATATAAACTTTGCCCCATCAGCACTAAGACGAGCATGTTTTAAAATTGGATTTGATAAAAACACCTCCTCAAAACCCTCACTACAAAAACGGCTAACACTACCAAACTCATAACATTCATCAAAAAGCCCTAATTGATAGTTTTTTGCTCTTGTCTTGAAGGGATTTGCTATATCTTTTGGATGAAAAAATCCCCTATAGACATCTCCCTTTCCAAGCATAAAAAGTGCCTCAAACAGCTCCTTTGAAAGAGCTGAGCCAACCCCTTTTGCATACTCAAAAGTGTGTATAAAAGAGAGCATATCTTTTGGGTTTACAATCACGCTTATCAAGTCAATCATCGCCTTTACTTCACGAGAGTCAAAAAAACTAATCCCCCCTTTTCTTTTACATCCAACACCTAACTCTCTTAATGTCGCCTCAATACCATCTGCACTAGAGTTATTTCTAAAGATAACAGCAATCTCACTATGGGTGGTTTTAGAGACTTTTATCTGTGATGAGATTGCTTGATATTGTGTAAAAAGTTCATCATATATGAGAAGTTTTGGAGCTTCACACTCTCCTGTTCGTGTAACTTCAAGCTGCTTCTCATATAGCCTTGGATTGTGCTCTATAACTCTGTTTGCTAAAGAGAGTATTTTTGAGGTTGAGCGGTAGTTTTTGTTTAGCTTAAAGACATTTGCACCCTCATATCTTTGGGCAAATGAGCCTATAATCTCTATATCTGCTCCATTGAAGGCGTAGATGCTTTGATCATAATCCCCAACACAAAAGAGTGATTTTTTGCTAAAAGCATCGATTAGCGAGCCTTGGAGAGTGTTTGTGTCTTGATACTCATCTACTAAAACTTCACTAAACTTGATAGTATTGTCTCTTTTGAGAGTATCTCTCATCATGATAAGCAGGTCATTAAAGTCTACATATCCATACTCTTTTTTTAGCTCTTTAAACTCTTCAAGTATATCCTCATATATATCATAGTAGACCCCATGCTCACTCCCACTCTTCTCAAGCCAACCTGAAAAACTAAGGTCTACGGTTGAGTTTTGATAGAGAGAAAACAGATCATAAAGATAGGATGACTGATAGGCTTTTACGGGACTATCTATGTGGTCAAACCTTCTTTTTGCATGAACTGTTTTAAGAAGCATCTTCAAATCTTTTGGTTGCTTTAACCTTATCTTTTTACCTAATTTTTTAAGAAGTCTATAGCTCACTGCATGAAAAGTACCAGACTCTATCTTGCTTACTATAGCCTTATCAAAAAAATACTCTAGCCTCTCTAGCATCTCCGCTGCTGCTTTGTTTGTAAAAGTAAGAAGAAGTATATGCTCTGGCTTTACACTTTGTTCCTTAAGAAGATAGGCAATTCTAGCTACTATAGTAGAAGTTTTACCAGTTCCAGCACTTGCGATGATAAGGTTTGAGCCAGCAGGAGAGGTGGCTGCTCTATACTGCTCTTCATTTAGTCTTGAGAGTGGCATTATGTTAGTGATTTTAATGCCATATACAAGTTGCAATACTTAAAATTATAACCCTCTTTTTCTAGCTTAGTGGGTATTACAAAAGAGCCTTTCAAAAGTATCTCTGCACCCTCTGCTAGTTTAATCTTCATTATTGATTTTGGAATATTGAACCATATTGGTTTTCTTAAAACCTTGCCAAATGTTTTCATAAATGTTTTCAAAGTTACACTTTCAGGTGCTACTAAATTATAAATGCCTTGCATACTCTTGTTTTCAATTGCCCTTTTAAAAATATCAACTACATCATCTATATGTATCCAAGAAAATGGCTGATTTCCGTCTCCTAAGACTACTCCAAACCCTATCTTGAAGGTTCGCCTAAACCCACTCATCGCTCCACCATCTCTGCCTAAAACAACTCCCAATCTGAAGATAACACTTCTAATCCCAAGATTTTCAACTTTACTTGCTTCAGTCTCCCAATCTTTTGTCAAAAGTGCGAGATAGCTAGCTCCATATAACTTAGAGTCATCATCGTGAACTAAATCATTCTTATATATTCCAACCGCTGATGCAGATATGAAAAGTGATGGTTTTTTTTCAAGTTTAGAAATCTCTTTTATAAGCTTTCTAGTAGTCTCAATTCTACTAACATAGAGCTCATGCTTATATGACTCATCCCATTTTTTAACTATAGGAGCACCACATAAGTTTACAATAGCCTCACAACTAGTAATTGAACTCAAAAGAGAGTCGCTATCTTTAAAATGCTCTCGTCCAATTCTTACCACCTCATGGCCACCACTGACCAAGTCTCTAGAGATGCAAGTTCCAATAAAGCCACTAGCACCACAAATTGCTATTCGCATATCTATCCAATTTTATTTGCATTCTAGCATTAACCAACTTTTCAAAACCTTTATTGTATAATCGCATTATTCCAAATCAGTAAAACAGGACATTAACACCATGAGTGAAAAAAGCACAGCCTATAATCCCAAAACAGCAGAAGATGGCTATTATGACATTTGGGAAAAAAGAGGGTATTTTGAAATAGACGGAAATAAAAACATACAAAAAAAGAGTAAAAACTTTTCTATTATGATGCCTCCTCCCAATGTTACAGGAAACCTACATATCGGCCATGCTCTTACTTTTACACTTCAAGATATCATCACTCGCTACAAAAGGATGGACGGATATAAAACTCTTTGGCAACCAGGAACCGACCATGCAGGAATAGCAACTCAAAATATCGTAGAAAAGCAACTCCTAGGGCTCGGTACAACTAAAGAGGAGTTAGGAAGAGAGAGGTTTTTAGAAAAAGTTTGGGAGTGGAGAGAGATAAGTGGAAATCAAATCTTCCATCAGATGAGAAAACTAGGAGTTAGTCCCGCTTGGAGTAGAGAGAGATTTACCATGGATGAGGGGCTTAAATCTTCAGTTAAAAAAGCTTTTGTAAAGATGTATAGTGAGGGCATGATAGTTCGTGGCAACTACATGGTCAACTGGTGCACTCATGATGGAGCTTTGAGCGATATTGAGGTTGAGTATGAGCAGCATAAAGGAAAACTATATCACCTAAAATACCCAATTGAAGATAGTGATGAGTTTGTAGTGGTCGCTACGACTAGACCCGAAACTTACTTTGGAGATACTGCAGTTATGGTTCACTCTGACGATGAAAGATATACTCACCTAGTGGGCAAGAGTGTCATACTACCACTCATAAACAGAAGAGTAAAAATCATAACAGATGAGTTTGTAGACATGGAGT
>CAZLXQ010000003.1:13594-32224 GCA_964563675.1 uncultured Sulfurospirillum sp. | reverse complement strand
AAATGATCTCTTAGCAGATGCACTAACAAGAATTAGAAATGCATCATTAAGAAAACTAGATGTTACAAAGTTAGCACACTCAAAGTTGGTAGAAGCTGTTATGGTGGTTTTTAAAGAAAAAGGCTACATAAAAAGTTTTAGTGTCATAGAAGATGGCAACAAAAAGACAATCAAAGTTGTACTAAGGTATGACAAAAATGACAAGAGTGTAATAACAGAGGTTAAAAAAATCTCAAAACCAGGTCGCCGTGTCTATAAGGGCTCTGATGAGATTAAAAAGTTTAAAAACGGTTATGGTACAATTGTAGTTAGTACCTCAAAAGGTGTACTAAGCAATGATGATGCACACAGAGCAAAAGTCGGTGGCGAAGTGCTTGCGAGTATCTGGTAAAACAGTTTTCTTTTATGGTATTCGTTTGACCATTCAAGCAAAGTCTTATCGTAGACAAGTAAAGGAAATAGATGTCAAGAATAGGAAAAAATCCAGTTACAATTCCTGCTGAAATAGATGTTTTGGTTGATGGAGATGTGATTGTATTTAAAAAAGGTAGTGTTCAAAAAGAGTTGAACACAAAAGGTAATGTTGAGGCTAAAGTAGAGGATGGCAAGATAGTATTCTCCCCAAAAGGAGACGATAGACAAGATCGTGCTTACTGGGGAACTTATCGTGTATTGAGTGCAAACATTATAGTTGGACTAACAACGGGCTATCAAAAGCAGCTTGAAATCAACGGTGTTGGTTATAAGGCTACAGTAAAAGGGAATACTCTTGAGTTGCAACTCGGTTTTTCTCACCCTATTAGTTATGAGTTCCCAAAAGATCTTCAAATTTCTGTTGAAAAAAATATAGTTACAATAAAGGGTAATGATAAGCAAGTTGTTGGACAAGTTGCTGCTGAAGTTAGAAGTTTTAGACCACCTGAGCCATATAAGGGCAAGGGTGTTAAGTATGCTCAAGAGCATATCCGCCGTAAAGCGGGAAAAACTGCTAAGAAATAGGAGTAGCATATGAGAGCAAATATTTTAAAAAGAAAACTTGCATTAAGAGTTAAACGAAAAAAAAGAGTAAGAGCTGATATATCTGGAACACTTAAGCGTCCAAGAGTATCTATTTTTAAGTCCAATAAGTATGTTTATGTCCAAGCAATTGATGATGTAAGCAGCACTACACTTGTAACTTCTGATGGGGCAAAGTTAGGTTTTAAGTCCAATAAAATTGGAGCAAAAGAGCTTGCAAAAGTTTTTGCAGAAACTCTAAAGGGCAAAAAGATAACAACCGTAGTGTTTGATAGAAATGGATATCTTTATCATGGTGTTGTTGCTGCTTTTGCAGACGGCTTAAGAGAAAACGGCATTACGCTGTAATAAAGGGAAGACAATTCAATGGAAAAATATAATAGAGAAGAGTTTGAAGAAGTCATCGTTAACATCGGTCGTGTAACTAAAGTTGTTAAGGGTGGTAGAAGATTTAGATTTACAGCACTTGTAGTTGTTGGAAACAAAAATGGATTAGTTGGATTTGGATTTGGTAAGGCAAAAGAGGTTCCTGATGCTATAAAAAAAGCAGTAGATGACGCATTTAAGGGTATTGTAAAAGTCAATACTAAAGGTTCAACTATCGCTCATGATATAGAGGTCAAATATAATGCAAGTAGAATTTTACTTAGACCAGCTAGTGAAGGAACAGGAGTTATTGCGGGTGGTGCAACTCGTCCTGTTTTAGAACTCGCTGGCATTAAGGATATCTTGACTAAATCATTAGGTTCAAACAATCCAGCAAATGTAGTAAGAGCAACGATGAAAGCTCTTAGTATGATAAAATCTTAAGGAGTTAACATGAGATTAGATAATCTAGCTCCAGCTGATGGCTCAACTCATTCAAGAAAAAGAGTTGGTCGTGGGCAAGGAAGTGGCATAGGAAAGACCTCTGGTCGTGGACATAAAGGGCAAAAGTCTCGCACAGGCTACAAAATCAAAAGAAACTTTGAGGGTGGTCAACAACCAATAAGTAAGAGGCTACCAAAAGTAGGATTTACTTCAAGAATAATTAAGCCATATAGCATCAATACAGACAGAGTTAAGACAATTGCAACACTTGAAGAGATTACAATAGAGTCAATTAGAGGTGTTCATAAGATGTCAAGTAGAATCACTAGAGTAAAACTTATCGGTGCAAGTGCAAAAAAGCTTGCTGTAAAGATTAAAGATGACAATATAACTTATACTGGCAAATAAAATGAATGATCTTACTAAGAAGATTTTAATTACTTTAGCATTTATTTTTGCATATAGATTGTTGGCATATGTGCCAGTACCTGGTGTAAACCTTGATGTAATTAAGGAGTTTTTTGATGCAAATACTTCAAATGCACTAGGTATGCTCAATATGTTTGGAGGTAATGCAGCGGAGCGTATGAGTATAATTTCATTAGGAATTATGCCATATATTACTGCTTCAATTGTTATGGAGTTGCTCTCTGCCACATTTCCAGCTCTTGCAAAGCTAAAAAAAGAGCGAGATGGTATGCAAAAGTACATGCAGATAATTCGCTATGCAACTATCGGTATCACAATCGTTCAAGCTATAGGGGTCTCTGCTGGACTAGCTGCTATGAGTGGGCGAGGCGGAGAGAGTGCTGTTATGATTGATATGACTACATTTACAGCAGTTGCGGTAGTATCTATGCTTGCTGGAACTATGATGCTTATGTGGATAGGTGAGCAGATAACTCAAAAAGGTATTGGTAATGGTATTAGTTTGATTATTTTTGCTGGTATTGTATCGTCAATCCCAAGCGCAATTGGCGGAACTATAACTCTTGTAAATACGGGTGAGCTTAACTTTATAATTGTTATTGGCATATTAGTCGTAATTCTTGCTACAGTTGGTGCTATCATCTATGTTGAGATGGGAGAGCGTCGTGTACCTATCTCTTATAGCAGAAAAGTTATCATGCAAAATCAACATAAGAGAATTATGAACTATATACCTATCAAGGTAAACCTTAGTGGTGTTATACCGCCGATTTTTGCAAGTGCTATTTTGATGTTTCCTGCAACGATCATGCAAGCAAGTACAAATCCTATAGTTCAGAGGATAAATGACTTTTTAGACCCCAATGCTTATGCATTTAATGTACTGACTTTTCTATTTGTTGTATTTTTTGCATATTTCTATGCATCAATTGTATTTAATGCAAAAGATATATCAGACAACCTGAAAAAACAGGGTGGTTTTATCCCTGGAGTTAGACCTGGCGAGAGTACCGCACTATATCTAAATGATGTTGCGAGCAGGTTGACATTTTGGGGGTCTATATATCTAGGGCTTGTTTCAACCCTTCCTTGGGTGATAGTAAAAGGCATGGGAGTTCCATTTTTCTTTGGAGGAGTAGCGGTTCTTATCGTGGTGCAAGTTGCACTTGATACGATGAGGAAGATTGAGGCTCAAAGATACATGAATAAGTATGAAACACTGAGTGCAGTAGGTCTTTAGTGGCAATTGCACTTAGAAAACCTCGAGAGATTGATAAGCTTAGAGTATCAAACAAAATTGTAGCTAAAACTCTTCAGCTTTTATCTCATGAAGCTCGTCCTGGCGTGACTCTTTTAGAGTTAAATGCCATGGGTGAGGAGTTTATACTCTCAAGTGGTGGACGACCTGCTTTTAAGGGCTTGTACGGTTTTCCAACAGGTGTTTGCACCTCAGTAAATGAAGTGATAATTCACGGAATACCAGATAGCTATACTCTTAAAGATGGGGATATTTTAGGCATAGATTTAGGAGTAGAGAAGGATGGCTGGTTTGGCGACGCCGCATTTACTATGGGTATTGGTGAGATTTCAAAAGAGCATCAACAAATCATAGATTGCTCTCGTGATGCACTCTATCATGCAATCAAAAGCATAAGAGTTGGCATGAGATTTAAAGAGCTGAGTCTGCTTTTGGAGGAGTTTATCTGCTCAAGAGGCTATGTTCCTTTGAGAAACTTTTGTGGTCATGGGTTAGGGCGAAAACCGCATGAAGAGCCTGAAATTCCAAACTACTTGGAGGGAAAAAATCCAAAACAAGGACCAAAGATAAAAAATGGCATGGTTTTTTGTTTAGAGCCTATGGTTTGTCAAAAGAGTGGAATTTCAAAGATATTGGACGATAAGTGGTCGGTAGTTTCAGAAGATGGTTTGTTTACAAGTCATTATGAACATGCTATAGCAGTTATTGATAACCAAGCCGAGATTTTATCGGTTATATAAGGAGAATATATATGGCGAAAGATGATGTAATAGAAGTAGACGGTAAAGTTTTAGAGGCTCTACCAAATGCAACCTTTAAAGTTGAGGTTCAAAATGGGCATATAGTTTTATGTCATATAGCTGGCAAGATGAGAATGCACTATATAAAAATAATGCCAGGAGATACGGTTAAGCTTGAATTGACTCCGTACTCACTAGATAAAGGTCGCATAACTTATAGATATAAGTAAAGTATTAGTTTATTTTGGTACAATATGCCCCTTTTGTAAAACTGTGTGAAGAATATTTAGAAAAACCCCACTATTTTTCCAAGTATTGGTTTAGTCAAGTTCACTAAGCCTATGACAGTTTACGAGCTAAAGAGTGGACTGTTTTAGATATGTGTGGCATATCTTTCAACTCGTATTTATTTTTCTCACAAAAGAGATGCTTTACATGTAGAGTTATTTTATAATGATTATTTGTTAAGGTGAAAGCTTTGCTCTTTGTAAAGAAGACAGTAAAGCGGTACTTCTCAGCAAAGCTGTAGCTTTAGTGAGAGGAATTTTCAAGGAGCTTTGCTCTTTGTAAAGGAGATATTAAAATGAAAGTACGACCTTCTGTAAAGAAGATGTGTGATAAGTGCAAAGTGATTAAGCGAAGAGGTATCGTTAGAGTCATTTGTGAAAATCCAAAACATAAACAGAGACAAGGATAAGCATGGCAAGAATTGCAGGTGTAGACCTTCCTAAAAAGAAGAGAGTAGAGTATGGCTTAACCTATATTTATGGTGTAGGCTTAACAAGTGCAAGACTAATTTTAAATGCTGTTGGAATCTCATATGATAAAAGAATCTATCAGTTAAGCGAGTCTGATGTTGCATCTATTCGCAAAGAGATTCAGGAGAATTACCAAGTTGAGGGTGATTTGAGAAAAAAAGTTACATTAGATATAAAAGCTCTGATGGACATGGGTAGCTACAGAGGGCTAAGACACAGACGAGGTCTTCCTGTTCGTGGTCAAAAAACAAAAACTAATGCTCGCACGAGAAAAGGTAAGAGAAAAACCGTCGGCGCAAAAGCATAATTGATGATTAGGAACTATTAAATGGCAAAAAGAAGAGTAGCAAGAAAAAAAGTTGCAAAGAAAAATATTGCTAAAGGTGTTGTTTACATCTCAGCAACATTTAACAATACTGTTGTAACTGTAACTGACGAGATGGGTAATGTTATAGCTTGGAGTAGTGCTGGAAGTCTTAACTTTAAAGGTAGCAAAAAATCAACTCCATATGCTGCTCAACAAGCAGTTGAAGATGCACTGGCTAAAGCAAAAGATCATGGCGTTAAAGAGGTTGGTATCAAGGTTCAAGGACCTGGTAGTGGAAGAGAGACGGCTGTAAAGTGTGTTGGTGCTATAGAGGGGATTAGAGTAACTTTTCTAAAAGATGTAAGTCCACTACCACACAATGGCTGCAGACCTCCAAAACGAAGAAGAGTCTAAAGTAGTTTTCTTGAAGATGGAGAAATTAAAACGGTACTTCTTCGCAAGGCGAAAGCTTTAGTGAGAGGAATTTTCGAGGAGCTTGCTTCTTGAAAAGGAGAAATTAAGGAGAAAAGATGGCTAGATACAGAGGGCCTGTCGAAAAGCTTGAAAGAAGACTAGGTGTTAGTTTGGCTCTAAAAGGCGAGCGTCGTCTTGCTGGTAAGAGTGCACTAGATAAAAGACCATATGCGCCAGGACAGCATGGTCAAAGAAGAACAAAGATTAGTGATTATGGTCTCCAATTAAGAGAAAAGCAAAAAGCTAAATTTATGTATGGTGTTTCAGAGAAGCAGTTTAGAAGATTGTTCAAAGAGGCGGCAAGAAGAGATGGCAACACAGGAGAAAACCTTATTACTCTTATTGAAAGACGCTTGGATAATGTTGTCTATAGGATGGGTTTTGCAACCACTAGAAGATCCGCAAGACAGTTTGTAACTCATGGGCATGTGCTTGTAAATGGAGCAAAGCTTGATATCCCTTCTTATCAGGTTAAAAAAGGTGACAAAATTGAGATTTGTGAAAAGATAAAAAGCAATTCTCAAATTGTTCGCTCACTTGAGCTAACAGCACAAACCGGGATTGTTCCATGGGTTGATGTTGAAACAACAAAGGCGATGGGTATATTTACTCGTTTTCCAGAGCGTGAAGAAGTGGTTATTCCGATTGAAGAGAGATTGATCGTTGAGCTATACTCTAAATAATAAGTGAGGTAGTATTAAGTGAAAAAAATTAGTACAGTGGCACATATGCCAACACAGATTGAAGTAAAAAATATTTCAGACAATAGAGCTCAAGTTATAGCATACCCATTTGAAACTGGCTTCGCTGTAACTTTAGCTCATCCGTTGAGAAGATTGCTTTTAAGTAGCACTGTTGGATTTGCTCCAACGGCTGTTAAGATTGATGGTGTAACACATGAGTTTGATAGCATGCGTGGCATGCTAGAAGATGTTGCACTATTCATAATTAACCTTAAAAATATTCGTTTCAAAATCAAAAGTGATGAAAAACAAGTAGAGGTAAGCTACTCCTTTAATGGGGCAAAAGAGATTTATGGAAACGATCTCTCGAATAACATTATAGAAGCTGTTACTCCTGAGGGGTATCTAGCAACTATCAATGAGGATGCGGAGCTTAATTTCTCTATAATTATAGAGAAGGGTATGGGTTATGTGCCAAGTGAGACTATTAGAGACTTAGTTGAGAGTGACTATATCGCACTAGATTCTTTTTTTACACCAGTAAAGAAAGCTATCTATGAGATTGAGAATATTTTGGTTGAAGATAATCCGAACTTTGAAAAAGTAATTTTTACAATAGAGACAGATGGACTCATATCTCCAATAGAGGCTTTTAAAGACTCCTTGGAGGCTATGTACTCTCAAATGTCGGTATTTAATGGTGTGTTGGATATTGATATAGCTCCAAAAAAGGAGACCACTAGCGATAGTGTTGAGCTCAATAAGTTACTACAGAGCATAGAAGAGTTAGGTTTGAGCGCAAGAAGCTTTAACTGCTTAGATAGAGCAGAGGTAAAATTTGTAGGCGAGCTTGCCCTTATGAGTGAACTGGAGCTTAAGAATCTTAAAAATCTTGGTAAAAAATCTCTTGAAGAGATAAACGATGTGATGGAGAGTATTGGGTTTCCAGTAGGATCAGATTTTTCTGATGATACTGCTGAAGTACTTAAGAAAAAAATCGCAGATTTGAAATCGAATGAGGATCAATAATGAGACATAAGCATGGATACAGAAAGCTTGGACGAACTTCAACACATAGAGCTGCACTTTTGAAGAACATGGCTATAGCAATTATAAAGAGTGAAAAGATAGAAACTACAATCCCTAAAGCTAAAGAGCTTAGAGGTTATATAGAAAAGTTGATAACAAAAGCAGGAAAAGGTGATTTCAATGCCCATAGAGTTGTTTTTGCGGCACTTCAAGATAAGGAGTGCACAAGAAAGCTTGTAGAGGAGATAGCACCTAAATACATAGATAGAGATGGTGGCTATACAAGAATCATCAGAACTCGCACACGAAGAGGCGATGCTGCTCCTATGGCTTTTATAGAATTAGTGTAAGAACTTTGTGAACTACCCAATCCCTAAAGAGAATTGGGCTTTCTAGCCTGAGTCTACCTATAGGGAAATCTTGGTTATCGACAATCCCAATTATAGGGATTTTACGGAGGTCGAACTCCAACTCATTCTCTATAGGTCTCATATGCTCATATCTGCAAGGCGTTACTTTCGATAGCTCCTACCGTAGTTGTGGGTATTGTATCATAAACACGAAAACAAGTACACATTCATCCCAACGGCTAAAGACCATTGGGATTTCCGCTAAAACAGATTAAATTCTGGAGAACCTTGTATCTTCAGAACTATTTTACTAACTTTACATATCATAGTGAGCAGAGTCCATTGTGGTGTGTAGGGTTAGTTACTACTGCGCAGCGAGCTCATAAATCTACACCGATCCTTGGTCTATCATTGAGTCTGCAACCTTTCTAAAGCCAGCTATATTGGCTCCCATCATCAAGTTCCCCTCATCTTTGAACTCTTTTGATGTTTCATATGAGAGATCAAATATGTTTTTCATTATCCCTTTTAGCTTATTGTCTACCTCCTCAAATGACCACTTTTGCATGCTTGCATTTTGACTCATCTCTAGCTGAGAAGTCGCAACACCGCCAGCATTGGCAGCTTTTGCAGGACCAAATAGCATTTTTTTCTCTAGCATATACTCTAAAGCATCAGGAGTTGTAGGCATATTTGCACCCTCACATACCAGTGTGCATCCATTTTTATGCAAATTTTGCATATCAGCTAAATTCAGTTCATTTTGGGTGGCACTTGGAAATGCCACATCACATGGAACTCCCCATACTGCATTTGTTCCCTCTGGGTAGCAACGAATAGGTGTATAAGTCGCACTTTTATGAATTGAACAGTACTCCTCAAGAGAGTCTCTTTTTATCTCTTTTAAAATCTTTAAAGTACCTAAATCTATCCCATCTTTATCATAAACCATGCCACGAGAATCGCTACAAGTTATTGGTTTTGCACCCATGTCTTGTAGTTTTTGTATGGTATAGATAGCCACATTGCCAGAGCCAGATACAGTCGCTATTTTTCCTTTTAAACTATCCCCTTTTTTGTTTAAAATGTTCTGCGCAAAATAGACCGAACCAAAACCAGTAGCTTCGGTTCTTGTGCGTGAGCCGCCCCAACTTAGACCTTTTCCAGTTAAAATTCCCTCAAACTTTCCAGTAAGCCTTTTATACTCTCCAAACATATACCCAATTTCGCGCGCCCCAACTCCAATATCTCCAGCTGGAACATCCCTAGTCTCTCCTATGTGTCTTGAAAGCTCAATCATAAAGGATTGGCAAAATCGCATAATCTCACTATCGCTTTTGCCTTTAGGATCAAAGTCGGAACCACCCTTGGCTCCGCCGATTTGAAGCCCAGTTAGTGAGTTTTTGAAAATCTGCTCGAAACCTAAAAATTTGATAATTCCCAAATTTACACTTGGATGAAAGCGAAGTCCGCCTTTATAGGGTCCGATTGCTGAGTTGAACTGTACTCTATATCCTATATTTGTTTGGATTTTATTGGCATCGTCCATCCAAGTTACACGAAACAAAATCTGCCTCTCAGGGATAACAATCCTCTCTAATATATTGTGCTCATCATACTTAGGCTCAGCATTCAAGATAGGCTCAAGACTTACAAGAACCTCCTTGACTACCTGATAAAACTCCGTTTGACCTGGAGTGCTTTGCATGGTACTCTTCATGATTTTACCGATATGTTTATGAACTGACATTTTATTTTTCCTTATATTGTTTTACTTTTTTTAGAAAAAGATTTAACCCTCTTCTCTCTTTTGTACCAATCTCATAACTTATGAGCGAAAGATAGTTCAAAATCTCTTTTGGGGATATACCTCGCTTATGAGCATATTTTTTGAGTGTGTATTGTGGTATTTTAATACGACTGTTTTTAAAGCTTTTTGATAATTTTTTATAGGTTTTAAAGTGGTCATTTACACAAAGCACTGCGAATACAAAAGGTAATCCATATCTATCACTCCATGTCTTGGCTAAGTCTATATACTCATGGGGGTTTTCAAGATAGAGTTTTAGTGCTCTATCTCCAATGATAACTTCACCATCAATTTGTAAAATTTTTGCCAAAATATTAGAGGTAGCAGAGTGGATGTCTTTTTTACAAACCGTATCTTTTTTTACCAAAACACTTGTTACACAGTTTTTAGCGACTATGCCTAGTGGTAAAATTTTTCTATTTCTTGATTCTATGCTAGAGATAAAAGCACCATCAACCCTCCTTTTTTTAAACTGCTTATTTATCTCTGTCGGATAAGATTTTTTATATTCACAAGATTTTTTAAGAGCATTAACTAAAGAGGATTTTTTTAAAAATAGATGAAAAGGCAACAGATTGATGTAGTCGATTTTACCAAAGAGCATGATGTTTCCATTTTTTAACTACCTTTACACACTGTATAAATGAGCAAGGAGAGCAATTATAGCATATTGTTAATTTTTTTGATATAATGGCTGATAAATTCAAACAAGGAAGATGGTTATGAAAAAAAGAAAAAGTGGTATTGTTTTAGCTCTGATTTTAGGCTTAACACTTATATTTGCTACTGGTTGCGAGGAGAAAGTGGTTGAAAAGATTGTTGAGAAAGAGGTTTTAGTTGAAAAAAAACCAGAAACTTTTAGATGGAAACTAGCAATGACATGGCCATCTCATCTTGCTCCAGTCGCAACACCTGCTAAAAGATTTGCCGAAGCTGTAAACGAGATGTCAGATGGTCGCTTAAGTATTGATGTACATGGCTCGCAAAAGCATAAGGCTCCCATGGGAGTTTTTGATATGGTTAAGCTTGGTCAGTATGAGATGGGACACTCAACTTCATACTTCTGGAAAGGAAAAGATATAAATACCCTTTTCTTTACAACAATGCCATTTGGTATGACAGTTCACGAGCAGACTGCTTGGTTCTACTATGGCGGAGGTTTGGAGCTTATGCAAAGAGTTTATGACAAGCATGGCATGTACTCTTTCCCTGGAGGAAATACAGGAAACCAGATGGGTGGTTGGTTTAAAAAAGAGATTAATACTCTTGAGGATTTAGAAGGGCTTAAGATGAGAATTCCAGGATTTGCTGGGGAGATTTTAGCAGAGCTTGGGGTTGCTGTAACCAATATCGCACCAGGCGAACTATATACCGCACTTGAGAGAGGCACTATTGATGCACTTGAATGGGTTGGACCTGGTATGGATATAGCTATGGGATTTCACAAAATTGTACCTTTTTACTATACGGGATGGCATGAACCTGCAGGAGAGATGCAGTTTTTGATCAACAAAGAAGCATTTGCAAAACTACCAAAAGATTTGCAGGCTATTGTAAGATATGCTATGCAAGCTACGGCAGCTGATGTGCATGCTCAAAACTATCACATGAGTGCAGTTGCTTGGGAAAAAATGTTAGCAGAGTATCCAAATATAGAGATTAAAAACTTTCCACTACCAGTGTTAAAAGCTATGAAAGAGGTAAATGATAGATTAATATTAGAGCTGAAAGATAGAAATCCATTGGCAAAAGAGATTATAGAGTCTCAAGCTAAGTATCTTGAAAAATCAAGGAGATGGACAGAGATATCAGAACAACTTTTTCTTGAAAGTATGAAATCAGTAAAACAGTAGGAGTACTCAAAGTGGCAAAAGTAGAGTTTTTAGGACCTATAAACAAAAAGTCTATAAAGGCGGATATAGAGAATCTCAGTGAGCTTAAAGAGATGTTTAAGAGTGATAGCGAATTATCACAGTGGCTGGAGATTTGTGCGGTAGCGATAAATGATACCCTTGTGTGTTCGCTTGATACTAAGATAAAACCTGATGATAAAATCTCACTTTTACCGCCAGTTTGCGGGGGTTAAATTGTGGCACTAGAGCTTTACGATGGTTCTTTACATGTGCAGGAGATAACCAACCGCTGGTTCAACAAGATAAGAGATAAAAACTATGGTGCTTATATACCTTTTATCGGCATAGTAAGAGATGAGAATGGCATCAGTGGCCTTAGTTTTGATATATATGAACCTATACTAGAGAGTTGGTTTGAGTGTTGGCAAGAGAGGGCCAAAAAAAAGGGGGGCTATCTTTTTATGGCTCACTCAAAAGGTGATGTGCTAAATCATACTAGCTCATACATGTCTGCCGCTGTTTCGCCTCAAAGAGGAGTGGCTTTAAAGCTGATACATGATTTTGTTGAAGACTTTAAAGCCTCAGCTCCAATCTGGAAGTATGACTTGATAGATAAAAAAAGAGTCTATGCAAAAGATAGAAGCACAGCTTTAAAAGGCGCAGGACTGCTAAAATGAACTTCAAAGATTTTGATAAAACTATAGATGACTTGATAAGCTCAATGCAAAAGATAGAAAAACCGATTGAAAATGTTTTTTTAACAGATACAGTTGATAGGGTTCTTGCTGTTGATATTGTTACGAAAGAGAGTTCGCCCTCACACCCAACCTCCTCTATGGATGGCTATGCTATCAGATTTTCTGACCAAAAAAAAGGAGTTCTAAAGCTTAAGGCTAGAGTTCCAGCTGGTACCAATATAGATCAAAAAGTGCAGATGGGTGAGTGTATTAAGACTTTTACAGGCTCACTTATGAGTGATGGTAGTGATACTCTCATACCTATAGAAAATGTTAGAGTTGATGGCAATGAGGTAGAGATATTGATTCCTGTACTATTTGGATTTGCAGTTCGACCTGTTGGAGAAAACTATAGTGCGGGTGAAGTTCTTATCAAAAAAGGTACAGTTATAGGATTTGCCCAAATTGCTCTTATGGCTGAACTTGGGTTTGTTCAAGTGCCTGTTTTTGGAAGACCTAGAGTTGCCATTATCGCAACAGGAAGTGAAATACTTGATATTGGAGAGACTAAAACTACTCCTGCTCAGATAAGGAGCTCAAATCATGTTGCACTTGAGTCCATAGTGAAGTCAAATGGTGCAGATGTAACTCGCATGGGTATAGTTCAAGATGATAAAGAGCTTATTGAAAACAAAATTGTAGATGCACTAAAAGATAACGATATAGTCATCACAACTGGTGGTGTTAGTGTTGGGGATTATGATTTTGTCAAAGATATTATCAAAAGTATGGATTTAGAGTATATAGTTGATCGAGCCTCTGTAAAGCCAGGTCGCCATATCAGAGTGGTAAAGCTAAACTCAAAGTATATAGTCGCACTTCCGGGTTTTCCTTATAGTGCAGTGGTGATGTGTTTTGTCTATATCTTGCCATTGATTCGTGCCATGCAAGGCTTATCTGCTCAAACTAAGTATATAGAAGCCACCATAGAGGAGGAGTATAAAAAACGCTCACCCTATACAGAGTTTACCGCCTGTAATCTACAGATAAAAAATGGGCAGTTTTTTGTAAACCTTGACGGAAAAAAGAGAGGAAGTAGTGCAATAATAACTAACATGCTTGACAATAGTGCACTTCTTAGGATTGAGCGAAAGACAAAAACCATCAAAAAAGGGGAGATAGTAAAGATTCTACCAATAGGTAGGCTTATATGAAAGAGATATTTAGAGACTCCTATGTTGTCATAATAGACACTATCATACTAGCTATATTCATTGTTGTGACTGCTATAATACTGGTCTATATTGAGGCTGCCGAATTGATTCATGAGTTTTCAAGAGCTCATGAAAACTGGGAGCTAGATGAGATAATACTTACTATTGCTATCTCAAGTTTCTATCTTTTTATCTATATACTTAGAAGGTTTTCTGAATTAGAAAAATCTGTAAAAAAAGCAAATAATGACTCTTTGCTTGATGTTTATAATCGAAGAAAAGGCACGAACCTAATTGTCTCTGCTATGAAAAAACCAAGTGTTAATTCATCTTTAATTATGTTTGATATTGATAACTTTAAATCTGTCAATGATACTTATGGTCACAATATAGGCGACTATATCCTAAAAGAGATAGTCAAGATTATAAAGAATACTTCTAGCGATACTAAGATTGTAAGATGGGGTGGCGAAGAGTTTATATTGCTTTGTTCAGGCATAGCTGTAGATGATGCCTACTTTTTGGCCGAGAAGTTTAGAGCAGTAATTGAGGAGTATAAGTTTAAAAAAGATATTAAAATAACAGCTAGTTTTGGCGTATTGTGCTTAGATAGTCAATCAGACCTTAGAGAGCAGATAGATATGCTTGATAAAAAAATGTACACAAGTAAAACAACAGGTAAAAATAAAATAACTTAAGTTTTTCAAGACCCAATATAGTGTGAATCTCAAAATACTCGAAATACTAAGAGAAGCAGAAGTCTCTATGTCATTTCTTCAAAGAGAGGCTCGCATAATAGGGCAACACAAGAGCAGTAGACAGTTTTAGTAAGGAATAAATATGAAAATAAAAGTGCTACAGTATCAGCTTTTTTTTGGATAGCTATTTATCTGCTGTTGGTTTTAGCACCACTTATGGTGCTAAATATTGGAGAAGTCCCCGCTGGTTCTGGATTTTGGTGGGATTTTTCTATGGCACTTGGTTTTGCTGGCATGGCTATGATGGGAGTGCAGTTTGTACTAACAGCAAGATTTAAAAAAGCGAGTGCTCCTTTTGGAATAGATATCATCTACTATTTTCATCGCTATTTAGCAATAGTGGCATTTGTGTTTATATTTTTGCACTTTCTTATTATTCGTATTGACAATGTTGAAGCACTTGGTGCTATCAATCCTTTTGAGGCACCATGGTATATGACAGCTGGTCGCATAAGCTTACTGTTGTTAATGATACTTATCATATCTTCGCTTTTTCGAAAACAGCTAAAAACAGAGTATGAAGTTTGGCGGATACTTCATATCGTCATGGCTATTGCTACATATGTTTTTGCATTGATACACATAGTGGGGGTCGGTTATTATATCGCTAGTCCTGAAAAACTGTGGTTATGGACGGTGTATACTATGTTTTTTATGCTGCTTATAGTCTATATACGCATCGTCAAGCCTTGGAGTATGAAGAGGCGGCCTTACAGGGTTGCTGAGATTAAGAGAGAGACCAAGGATTGTTATACTCTTGCAGTTCAACCTGATGGGCACTCAGGAATGGAGTTTAAGGCGGGTCAATTTGCATGGTTAACACTAAAAGACTCGCCATATCACATCAAAGAGCACCCCTTCTCTTTTTCATCTTCCTGTATTAATAAAGAGAGGATAGAGTTTACCATCAAAGAGCTCGGTGATTTTAGCAGAACAATTAAAGATACAAATATCGGTGAAGTTGCTTATCTAGATGGTCATTATGGGTCATTTAGTATAGATAACTACCCTGATGCACAGGGATTTGTTTTTATCGGTGCTGGTATTGGGGTGGCTCCTATCATGAGCATGTTAAGAAGCATGGTTGATGCAGATGACAAAAGAGAGGTTATTTTTCTTAATATTAACAGTAAATTAAGTGGTATAATTTTTAGAGAAGAGCTAGAGAAGATGCAAGAGTGTATGAGCTTAAAATTAACTTATCTTTTAACTAAGCCTGATAGCTCTTGGCAGGGAGAGAGAGGATATATCTCAAAAGATCTATTTCAGAAAATTCTTCCAAAGAACTTTACTAAGCTAGAGTACTTTATCTGTGGCCCAAAACAGGTAAGTGATGCGAGTCAAAAAGAGCTTTATGAGATGAAAGTTCCTTTAAGCAAAGTTCACTTTGAACTATTTGATATGGTATGAGGAGTAGCAATGCGTGAACTTATCTCAAAATTTATTGTACTATTAACCTCTGTTTTCATTCTTCTGTTCTCTGTTTTTTTTGCTCTTTCACAAAACAGGGGTGAAGCAGAAGCTCAAAAGAGTATATCCCCAGAAGTAGCACTACAAGAAGTAGTTTTAGATTCAAGAAAAATTCGAGAAGGGAAAAAACTTTTTCGCGAACATGGTTGCATGAAGTGTCACTCAATCGAAGGAAGAGGAAATAGAAGAGACCCTCTTGATGGGGTAGGCTCTAGGTTGGATGAGAAAGCACTAGAAGATTGGACGGTTGGTGCAGACTCATTGGAGGACATGATGTCTAGGCGAGCATTTATGGGAAAGCAAAAGTATAAACAGCTTGAACCTGATGAGCTTGAATCTCTAGTTGAATATATGCAAAGTTTACGATAACCTAACCCCCCTCCCCTAGAAAGAAGGGAGTTTGGTTACTGCTTACTTGCTGATTCCACAACAGCTTGTAGCTCATCTACTGTACTAATAGTCTTAATCTTAGAGATTTTTTTATTGTCAAGATAGACAACTATAATTTTTTCAGTATCTACACCTTTTCTATAGGGTGCAGCACTGCTTTTCTCGTTTAAAACTAAAACTGGATGTTTAAAATCTTTTAATCCAGGTGCGATAAACATATCTACGATAATAGCTGGTGCCATACTTATGTCTACTACAAACTGTGTATTGTTATCGCTTAAGTATGTTGGTGGTTTGGTGCCAAAAAAATCATTTGCAGTATGTCCTGTCTCTTTTGATAGAGCAAATATAACTTTTTTTGTATCAGGCTTAAAGCTGCTCGCTTCTCCAAACTGATCATTTATGGATATACCCCCTAAGCTTTTTCCTACAACAAGCTTCGCCTCTACTGGTTGCTCTGCCTCATTTTTTGAACCACAACCAACCAAAAGTAGTGCGGCAAACAACATAACAATAACTCTTTTCATTCTTATCCTTTCATTTTTTTAATATATTACAGAAATATAACTTATATCCACCCTAAAAAAAGTTTGTTTGCTTAGCAAGAAGCTCATACAGATAGATTATAAAAAGAAACCTACTAAGTTTTGCTATGAAAACTAAAATCAGAAATTTCCAAAAACTATATCTCAAAACTCCAGCGACAAATGTAAGAGAGTCTCCTGCTAGTGGAATCCAAGCAAGAAGAAGTGCATATACTCCATATTTGTCAAAATACTTTTTACCTTTATCTATCTTTTTTGTCGTCATATACTTTTTTCTTTTAGCCCAAATATAAGCATACTTTCCAATAAGATAGTTTATAGCAGAGCCTATAGTGTTACCAGCAGTTGCAACACAGAGTATATAAAAACTATCCATTCCTTGTGTCTTGTAGTACACGATAAGAACTTCAGTTCCTCCAGGAAGAAGTGTAGCGGCTCCAAGAGCTGTAAAAAAAAGTATTATATAAGAGATAGTATCTCCTTTTTGGTGATATTTTTTGAATTATATTTTATGATGAGTAGCTTTTCGTTTTCGTTTTTATACCACTCAACTACTCCGCTAGTTGAGTTTAGAGCTTGTAGCCTCTGTTCATCAAACTTGCCAAAGTCAAGATAGATATTTTTGGTAAATATTGGATTTTCAAGAGTTACTATAAGAAACACCCACACTATACATGTAGCGACTACAACTATCGCAACAGAGTCAATACCATAGAGCTTCAAAAAAAATCCTCCCCATAAAGCTCCGCTAAATGTTCCAAAATGTCCAAATGAGTTAAAGACCCCAAGAACCGCACCTTTTTGATGGACATTAGCATACTTGCTTGCTAGCGACTGTAAGAGAGGCTCATGCACATTAAATCCGATAAAAAAGATAACTACACCAACTATAAAAATATTTGCTGATTGAGTTAAGCCCATAACAGCAAAAGAGAGACCAAATAGCAATATCCCTATGATAAGAACTAATTTTGGTTTTCTTTTTTTCTCTCCCACGACAGCTGAAAATCCCATAGCAAAAATCCCAAGAATCATAGCAGGAAAGTAGACCTTCCAAAGCTCAGTCTTTGCATAGTCGAACTCTTTTACCATCATAATGGGAATTATAAGAAATGCTAGAGTCATCATGCCTTTTTGAAGCATATTTGTTATGTTCATCCTAAACATGTTTTTATCTAACATGATTTTAAAAATATCTTTTTTATTGCTCTCATAATCGTGAGTCATTTTTGGAGGGGTTTTTACCTTTGTAAGGAGTATTATGATGGCGATTGCCGCACAGATAGCTGTAATGATAAAAAGTTTTTCTATCCCCCAAAACCCGCTTATAAGAGGTCCTAAAACCATAGAGAGAGCAAATGTTACGGCAATACTTCCACCCATGATTGCCATCGCTTTTGCCCTTACTTCCTCTTTTATCGTATCACTTATCATAGCAACCGCAACCGCCCCTATAGCTCCTGCCCCTTGAAGCAGTCTTCCAAAAATCAGCATATATATGTCATTTGAGAATGCACAAACAAGAGAGCCTATGATGAAGATAACAAGCCCTATGGTCATAGTGATTTTACGCCCTATCTTGTCTGAGAGCATGCCAAAAGGAACTTGTAAAATCATCTGAGCAAGAGCATATCCACCAATAGCAATACCGATAAGAAGTCCACTTGCATTGTCAAATTTGAGCATATATACAGATAAAACGGGAAGAACTATAAAAAGACCAAAAAATCGTAAAGAGATTATGAGATTTAGCGGCATGATTGTCTTGAACATGTAAAAATTCCTTTTAAAAGAGAGATTTTACCCTATTTAAACTTTAAAAAGATATAATTGAACACTTAAGGAGTGTGATAGATACTCAAAGGATTCAACGATAAGCAAAGGATAAAAATGGCTAAAGCAAACACCTCTAGTGTAGATACGGCAAATGGAGACAGAATTGCAGCATTTGGAACACAACAAAAAGCGGCTATGAAGGCTAGCTTTAAACCAAATGAAGTTCAGAAAAAAGAGCAGGTAGTAAATGCAAAAAAAGCAGAAAATATTAGTGCTAAAAAA
>CAZLXQ010000003.1:0-13494 GCA_964563675.1 uncultured Sulfurospirillum sp. | reverse complement strand
AAAAATGAAAAAAGTAGTAAGTGTAGCTCACTCCCCTGATGCTGATGATGTATTTATGTACTATGCCATCAAACTTGGCTGGGTGAGTCTTAAAGACATAGAGTTTACAAATATCGCACTTGATATTGAAACTCTAAATTTAGAAGCCTTAAAAAATAGCTATGACATAAGTGCTATTAGCTTTGCACTCTACCCTAAAATCCGCCAAGAGTATGCACTTTTAAAAACCGCTGTTAGTTTTGGCGAGGGGTATGGCCCAAAAATAGTAAAGCTAAAAAAGAAAAAATTAAAACAAAATTTCAAAGTAGCTCTTAGCGGTGAACATACTACAAATGCTATGCTTTTTAAGATTTACTATCCTAGTGCGAGAGTAATTTACAAAAACTTTTTAGAGATTGAGGATGCTGTTTTGAGTGGTGAGGTTGATGCTGGGGTACTAATACATGAGAGTATACTTACCTATAGTGATAGATTGGAGGTAGAAAGAGAGCTTTGGGATATATGGAGTGAGTTAAGCGGTGGCGACTTGCCTCTGCCCTTGGGAGGCATGGCACTTCGTCGCTCAATCCCACTAAATCGTGCGATAGAGTATGAAAACACTCTTATAAAAGCGGTCAAGATAGCAACAACTCATGAAAAACTACTCTCAAAAATGCTCACAGAGAGAGACCTCATCAGAGTAGATGCCCCAACACTAAAAAAGTATCTAGCTTTATATGCAAATGATGATTCAGTTGAGCTTAGTAAAATCCAGCAAGAAGCAATCAATAAGCTTTTTGAGATAGGGTACAAAAACGGTTTTTATGATACACTTATAAAAGTAGAAGATTTTCTAATTCCAAGTGAATATGAAGAGTTAAGAAATTCGTAAGTAAAACAAAAAAGGGAACAGTAAAGTGAACCTACAGAAACTCCGTTTCGTGCTTCAGTCGCGAGGAATTTTTAAGGGGCTTTGCTCCTTAGAAAGGGGACAGTAAAGTGGAAGCCAAGCTAATAGGTCTAGGGGTAGAGACATTTAAACTTGCTCTATACATGGCTATGCCTATGCTTATGGCGGGGCTTCTTGCTGGTCTTGTTATCTCTATATTTCAAGCAACAACTCAAATCAATGAAATGACTCTTAGTTTTGTTCCAAAAATTGTACTTGTTATAATTGTAGCAATCTTTACTATGCCATGGATGTTAAATATGATGATAGAGTTTACCCAGCGTATGATAACTATGATACCAGATTTTATATTTTGACAAAACAGATAGACTTTGAAAGATATAGTAGTATTCATATAGGACCATCTCTGCATGTAGAGATTATAGATAAAATTATATCTATAAATAAAGATACTTTTATGGTGGGTGGTGCAAATAATATCTTAGTATCGCCAACTCCTCCAAAGATGGCTATGTTGGGTAAAGCCTTTAACTTCTTACGAGCAAACAATGGGCTACTGCATATCGGCGGAGCAGTTTCTAGTGCAAAGATACTCTTGTATGCTAAAAAACACAATATAAAAAACTTTGAGCTTATGCAAAAACTCCCTGGAACTCTTGGCGGCATGATAAAGATGAATGCGGGGCTTAAAGAGTGGGAGATTTTTAATCATCTTGTAGCAATCAAAACCGAATTTGGTTGGGTCAAAAAAAAAGATATTGAGTTCGGATATAGGCACACTGATATAAAAGGTGTTATCTATGAAGCAACTTTTGAGATAGAGAGAGGCTTTGACAATAAGCTACTAGAGATGTTTAAAAAATTAAGAGAGAGTCAGCCAAAGCAGGCTAGCGCTGGAAGCTGTTTTAAAAATCCTCCAAACAACTTCGCAGGAAAACTGTTAGATGAGGTGGGCTTAAAAGGTTATCGCATTGGAGATGTGGCATTTAGTCATACACATGCAAATTTTCTAATAAACTTAGGAGCTGGCACATTTGAAGATGCCATAGAGTTAATAGACTTAGCAAAGAGAGAGGTCTTTAGCTACCATAAGATTCAGCTAGAACTAGAGATAAAGATAGTCACTAAAAGCTAGTTTTTGGGCTTATGCTTATATCATCAATATCTACAAACCTCTTAAGATGATATGCTTCTATCGCACATCTTCCTATCATCGCAGCATTGTCTGCACAAAATTGCATTTGGGCAACATGGAGCTCCATGTTGTATGTTTTGCACAAGCTCTCCATCTTAGCCCTTAAGTACTTGTTCGCACTTGCACCTCCGACTATAGAGAGGCTCTTGAAATCTTTAGTCTCTAAAACTTTAGTTAGTTTATGTATCAAGTGCTTTGTTGCCACACACTGAAATGAGGCACAAATATCATTTTTAAGCTCAGGGTTCTCTTGTATTGCTAGTCGTACTTGATTTTTTAGTCCAGAATAACTAAAGGCTAATTTTGGTGTTCTTAAGAGTGGCACTGTAAAATCAAACTTGCTTTCATCTCCATCTAAAGCATACTTTTCCACTATAGGTCCCCCCGGGTAGCCAAGTCCGAGCATTTTTGCCACCTTGTCAAAACTCTCTCCAAAGCTATCATCTAGTGTAGTGGCTAAAACCTCTATCTTGTCATAGCTCTCAACATAAAGAAGCTGTGTGTGTCCGCCAGATACCAAAAGAGTAAGCATGGGGAAAGAGGTCTTAATGCTCCCTATAAACAAAGAGTAGATATGCCCCTTGAGGTGATTTATAGGAAGTAGCGGAATGCCTAAAGAGATACTAAGAGCTTTCGCCATACAGACCCCTTCAACAAGAGTAACTGAAAGACCCGGCTCATTTGTAACCGCTATAGCTTTAAGCTCTCTAAAGTACTCTTTACACTCCTCTAAGATATCTGGTAGAGCTTTTGCATGAAGCCTCGCTGCAAGTTCAGGAACTACACCACCATACTTAGAGTGCTCTATCTCTTGTGAAATTTTTTTATGAAAAAGAAGTTTTGCATCCTTTATGCGAGTAATTGCGATTGAGCTATCATCGCAACTGCTCTCAATGCTAAGTATCATTTAAATTCCACCAAAAACATTCCAAAGAATTTCTCTCTATCTTTGCTATCATAAATCTCAACCCTGAATCTTTTGCTATCTCTGTCTATTGAAAATCTTTGAAGTATCTCTCTTTTTTCTATTCTTAAACCTGACTCATTCTTATGTTTTTTATTTATATAGCCTATCACATTTACACGAAAACGATCATCAGCTTGAATATTAAAAAACTCATCAACTTGTACCATGCTTCCTAACTCTACATCTCTTATGACCCCATCTATATTAACCCGTATAGGTTCATCGAGTTGACCATAAGTAAAGTATTGAGGAGTAAGAGTGGTTAGTTTTCTGTTTCCATAATAGACGATATACCTACCTTTTTGCTCTACTACTGTCATAACGGGTGAGCTTGGCTTAAATGTAATCTCTGCACCCTTTTGGAGAGGAAAAAACCTGATAGATGGTCGAATTCTTGAGAGAGGAATAAAAATCCTTTTCTCATTAAAGGAGATAAATATATCATTGTCTATAACATTTTTCAACTCTTTTGCAGTTAGCTCAAAGCTTCTCTCATACTCAATTCCCATAATATCCATAAATTTCTCAATTGACAAAAGCTTATAGTAAACCCTCTCATGTACAGGAAGTGATTTGCTTGACTCATTGCCAAAGGCTGCCTTGCCTTGATTGATTACAAAGTATGTGAGAGTTTTACTCATCTCGTTGGCTTTAAAGTTATCTTTGCGATAAGTATTTGTATTTTTAGTATAAAATTTGTGCTCCTCTTTGAGCAGGTGTCTGTTTACATGAGCATCAACTTTTTGAGAAATTTCCAGTAAATTGCCATACTTTATACCTTCGATTACTGCTTGATCGATTATGTTGCACTGCCCCCATCTATCTGGATTGCGGTATTTGTCTATGTACTCTTTTCTATAAAAACCGCTACCATCATGGAGATTAATCACCATTTTTATATTCTCTTTAGAGATTATATTTTTCATCCTCTCAATCAGCTCAAAATCTGGATCATCTTCGTGTAGATTTGCAAATTTTCTATTCATATCTCCATGCGGAGCTCTGCTTCTAGTGATGATAGAATAGAAGTTAAAATTTGGCACAATCCAAACAGAGCCCTTTGTGATTTTATAGTGAGTTGAAAGTAGTGAAGCCGCCATAAACCCACCAGGCTCATCTCCTTGAATTCCACCAACTAGCAAAAGAGTGTTATTGTTATCTTTTTCACCCTTTTTGATAAGGGCAAAATCAAACACATCTGCAAACACTACTCCCGCAAAAAGTATAATTGTACTAAATAATCTCAATATGCCAAGGTTCAAATCTTACTCCATCTTTGTTGTTTATCGTGTATCTCATAGATATATATGGGAGCTCTCTTAGTCTCCAAAACTCTTGTGTTCTAGCAAAA
Organism: uncultured Sulfurospirillum sp.; assembly: GCA_964563675.1. Lineage (GTDB taxonomy): Bacteria > Campylobacterota > Campylobacteria > Campylobacterales > Sulfurospirillaceae > Sulfurospirillum_A. Next base: position 9,092 of record CAZLXQ010000003.1, on the reverse strand, counting down.
GAGGCTGTAAAGTTTTTATGCCCCCACCCCTTCTTTCCTACATCAAAATCCCCTATAGAGTGATAAGAGTAAGCAGGGGGAGCTAGAGAGTAGGAGGCTAAAGTTATATTACCCTTTGTTCTTTTTATCTTGTTGAAGTACAAATCCATCTGTTTTGGTATGCCCCTTACTCCAGAAGTTAGTATCAAAGAGTCCCCTACATCTACCACAATTCTATCATAAAGCTCATTAGAGTGTTCACGAAAAAGATAGTGTCCTGTGCGAGGAATCTTTTTGACATCTCTTTTAGCTATATCTGTAGTCAGAGTTGGCATAGTTCTTTTGCCATAAAAACCATGTCGACTTGGGTCTGCATAAAAAACCTCTTCGATAAAATCTAACTCTCGTGGTGTAAATCTTCCGATTTTAGACACTCTTGCAGCAATTTTTAGCATATTGTCATATGAGAGTATGTTAAAATTACCAAACCCTACATGTCGCTTTATTGAGTCTATTTTTTTCTGGATACTAAAAAATATAGGAGTATCATCATCACTCAACCAAACTGTTTTATAATCCTGCTCTGAGCTCGCCATAGCAGACATAGTTGCTCCTGCCATAAGTCCAATAAATGCTCGTCTTTTCATAGTTTGTTCATATCAGCATCTAGTAGCTTTTCAATCTCATCTAGCACAAGCGGCTTACCAAATAGATACCCTTGCATTAAATTGCAACCCAATTTATTTAAAACTATCTTTTGCTTTTGTGTCTCCACCCCCTCTGCTAAAATTTTCATGAAAAGACCGTTTCCTAGTGCTATGACAGTTTTAACTATAGCATTATCTTCAAAACTTTTATCTAAATTCATAACAAATGCCCTATCTATTTTTAATTTTGTAACAGGTAGGTTTTTAAGATATGCTAACGACGAGTAGCCTGTGCCAAAATCATCTATAGCGATATCTATACCCATACCTTTTAGTCTTCTTAGTGTTCTTATGGGATTTTTAGAATTATCCATAATCTGCCTCTCAACCACCTCCACCTCAAACCAACTAGCTTCACAAGAGTGCCTCCTGAGCGCATCTTTTATATACTCTACCAACCCCTCGCTCTCAAGCTGGCGTGAAGCTAAGTTGATAGCTATCTTCTCTATGCCGTATCCTTTTGACTTCCACTGCACCATCTGTTTTAAAGCTTCATCTATAACCCACTCACCAATCTCAACTATAAAATTACTCTCTTCAGCGATAGAGATAAACTTATCTGGATATAGAAGTCCATGCACAGGGTGCTCCCATCTTATAAGTGCTTCAACTCCTATTATCTTATCTAGACTTGTGTCTATAATTGGCTGATAATGAAGAACAAATTCCTCTTTTTTGCAAGCAACTTGCAAAGAGCTTTCTATCTCTATTCGGTCTTGAACCTCATCATTCATATATTTGGTGAAAAATCTATGACCATTTTTCCCACTCTCTTTGGCCTTATACATTGCTATATCCGCATTTTTAAAAAGCGACAAGGAGTCTCCCCCATCATCTGGAAATATACTTATACCTATACTTAAAGTTAGCCTATATTTATTCTCCCTAGCGACTATAGGCATTTTTATCGACTCCTCTATTTTGTCTATTATTTTCATAATATTATGAATGTTTTGATAGTCATCAACAAGAACAACAAACTCATCTCCGCCAAATCTAGCAACCATGTCGGTCTCTCTTATAGAATTTTTGATTCTAATTCCCACCTCTTTTAGAACAGTATCGCCAACATCATGCCCCACACTGTCATTGATGATTTTAAAATTGTCAATATCAATAAACATAATTGCAACCTCTCTTTTAGCTCTTTTTGATAGAGCTATTGCTTGGTCTAGTCTTTGAGTTAGCATAATTCTGTTTGGTAGTCCTGTCAAGTGGTCATGCTCTAGCTGGTGGACTAGGCACTTTTTTTGCTCTATAGTTTGCTTGTGCTTCACTATCAAGCTTTTTTGGTCTCTTTTGATAATATTTCGAAGCTTAAAAGCCAGCAATAGTGTCATGATAAAAATAAGAACCGAAACAAGAAGTACAGTATAAATAGCCCTTTTTATAGTCTCAGACAGCTTGTCTCTCAACCCCGCATGTTTTAGCTCCACCTTTTTTAGTGTATCTGCATTGTAGATACCTGCTCCTATTACCCAGCTAAGCTCTGGAATATCTTTTATAAAGGATGTTTTATAAACCTCTTTATCGCTCTTTGCCTCTAGGTGTGTTAAAAAAAAGCCCTCTTGTGCTGTTTTTGCCCCTTTTATAAAGTTTTGAACTATGTGGTTATCCTTTATAGTAAAGTTCCATCTATTTGTACCGATAAGCTCTTTGTTGGCATGAGATATTGTGTTGCCTCTATAGTCATATACAAAAATTTGCCCTTTTTCATCATGCCTTATGTTCATAAGTAGTTTTTGTACCCCGATTTTTACACTTTGGATTATATCCTCTTCATACCTAGCTGTTCCTACATAGATACCTAATCCCTCATGAACCTTCACAAAACCTATCTTTTTTTTCATCACATCACTATCTGGCTTATACCAATACCACTCATGAAAGCCCTCTTTTGATTTTTTTACTATCTCCAAGTGCTCTCTTATGGTGTAAGTGCCTTTCGCATCTTTTAGATTTAGCAAGTTTGTACCTTCAAGTGAAGGATGAGTAGGCAAAAGAAGGGATTTCCCTTGCATGTCGTAGATAAAAAAGTAACCACTTCTATTGCTAAAAAATCTAATATCTCTTAGATACTCTACTATCATCTTTATCTTTTGTTCTTTGGAGAGATCTACCTTTTTTCTATACATAGTATCTATCGCTTCAATTGTAAGATCTACTATGCTCTTCACTCTGTATTTAGACTCCTTTGTAAGTACCTTTTTACTTGCTTCTATATAACTAGCAACTCCCAAAACTCTCTTCTTGGTCTGAAATTTGCTCTGCTTAATTATATCTTTTCTTGATTGAATGAGATTCTCCTTGTGAGTATTTTTCTCCCAATCTAAAAAAATATTTATTAGTATAAATGTCGTTACAAATATGCCTATAAGTGGAAGTGCTACTACCCATCTAGTTAGCTTACTATCTGTTTTTATTTCCAAAAAAATCCTTTAGATATTGTTCTATTATCCCGAATTATGCTATTTTTATAACTAAAACCACTTTTGGAGATTTTAAAATTCTCTCCACTCTAGCTTGCCAAAGTCTTCCAAACTCCCTTTTTTCTTCATCAGTAGCACTAAGAGATACCGTTTTTTGCATAAGTGGGCTCATCCTTGAATCTGGCGATATTTTATTTGGGCTATACTCTATATCCACTATCTTTCCAGCTCTATCCACTAAACGCATAGATGAGCCTATATCAGCATTAAAGTGCATCAGCCCTCGTCTATCAAATCTTCCTGCAAGTCCATGAAAACCACTTTTTGAAGTAGCTCCTGTAACTTGAGCTATAACGCTTGAGATAACTCCCGTAACTCCTTCGTTCATGCCCTCCTTGAGATAAGCATTTATCTCGCCTCTTTTAGGACTTTCAAACTCTTTTAACCCCTCTTTTAGCATTAGATAAGCTCCTGCTACAGTAGGACAGCTATGTCCAGCACTTTTTACGATTTCTAGATAGGTAAACTCTATAATTCCGTTTTCAAAAGAGCCAAGAGTATTTGAGAGTTCATCAACAATCTCTATCTTCTCCACCTCGTCATAAAATTTTGGATATTTCATCTTGCTTCCCCCTTTTTTTGTTTACAGTATGATAAGTTTTAGTTATATGGTACAATATTACCGATAAGAAAAGGATTAATATAGTGCAAGAGTTATGGAATAGTAAATTTTCTAGTGATAAGTTTTTATATGGCAAAGAGCCAAACAGCTTTATAAAAGAGAACTCTTATCTTATAGAAAAAGACTTTAGGGTTTTATGTCTTGGCGAGGGGGAGGGCAGAAATGCTCTTTTTTTAGCAAAACAGTGTTTGCATGTAGAGGCTCTTGATGCTTCTGATGTGGGGCTAAGAAAGCTACAAAGCAGGGCACTGAAGGAGGGCACCGCTATCTTAGTAAGACATACTTTTTTAGAAAACTGGCAACCCGCATATCAGTATGATGCAATAATCTCAACTTTTATGCATCTTAAGCGAGATAAGCAAAAAGAGATGTTTGTCAAATCAGTAGGTGCTTTAAAAGAGGGTGGTTACTTTATCGCAGAGTTTTTTAGTGTAGATCAAATCAACTTTTCAAGCGGGGGGCCAAAAGATACAAATCTGCTCTATCAGCTAGATGAGATTTATCATTTAATCTCAAGTTTTTCTTGCACCATACATAAACTCTCACAAGAGATAGTGGTCTTAAACGAAGGAGAGGGGCACAGAGGTAAGGCTAGTGTGATAAGAGTGATTTTAAAGAAACATATAGGTATCAAGGGTTTTTAGAGGTGTCCTAAGCATACAAGGTCGGCTAAGACTATTTGCAGTATTTTCTAACTTCTTTGTCTATCTCAAATATCTCTAGTAAGTTTTTTGGATTTATTTTCTCAAAGTAAGTGTATGCTTTTTTTGTTAAATCTGCTAATTCTAGTATATTTAGCTCATTATTGAAAAACTTCTTGATGGCTACTTCATTGGCTGCATTTACAACAACTCCTCTATGAGGATTTTTAAGTAAGTCATCTTTTATCTCCCAGATCGGGTATCTATCGCTCGTAATCTCTTTGAACTCTAAAGAGCCGATTTTACATAGATCTATAGACTCTACTATAGGGGTATCAACCTTGCCAAGAAGTGCATAAGAGATGGGGAGCTGCATATCTGCATTTGCTAGATGAGCTATACTGCTCCCATCTTTAAAATCAACCATAGCATGCATGATTGAGCGAGTCTCTATGATTGCATCTAGGTTGTCTACACCAAATAGCCATTTTGCTTCAAGTAACTCAAAGAGTTTATTTGTCATGGTTGCACTATCTATGGTTATCTTTTTTCCCATAGACCAGTTTGGATGCTTTAAAGCCTGCATGGGGGTTTGCAAAGCCAGTTTATGTAGGGGTGTATCACAAAAAGCACCGCCACTTGCCATAATCGTCATTTTTTCTATCTCTTTGTTGTCATTTTGAAGATACCAAAGCCCAAAATGCTCACTATCAATGGGAGTTATTTTTGTACAATCCAGAAGATGCCCAGCAGCGACTAAAGACTCTTTATTTGCAAGAGCTAATTTTTTGCCAAGCTCAAGTGTTTTTATAGTTGGAGCAAGTCCCGTAAATCCAACTAAGGCATTGATAACCAAATCTGATAAAGAGAGCTCTATGACTTCTAGTATCCCAGATAGTCCATAAAAAACACTTTTATGCTTTACATGCAAAGAGTACTCCTTGGTAGCAACACATACATACTTGGGCTTATATTTTTCAATCTGCTTGTTTAAGAGCTCTATATTGGTTCCAGCTACAAGAGTCTCAACTTTTATAGAAAATTTATCCGCTACTTTTAGTGTGCTTGTTCCTATTGAGCCAGTTGAGCCAAGAAGAACCACCTATGCAACTCCCCTTATAATTACGACCATAACAATGACACCAAAAAGATACCCATCAAGCCTATCTAAAAATCCACCATGCCCTGGAAATGTAGTTCCACTATCTTTCACTCCAGCCTCTCTTTTGAGATAACTCTCAAACAAATCTCCCCATACTGAGGCGATTGAGACTAATAGTGAAGTAAAAATAGAAAACAAAATAGACTGAGTTACAAAACCAACAGACGCTCCTACAACTGTACCAACTACAATCCCCCCTATAACCCCTTCCCAGGTCTTATTTGGACTCATTTCAGAAAATGGAGTTTTACCTATACACTTTCCTGTAAAATATGCAGCTACATCAGTTGAAGCAACAATTGCAATAAGCCATATAAGCATATATATACCAAAATCTTTATACAGCACAAAGAGAAAAACCATAGGCAAAACAGGGTAGAAAAATGGTGCTAAGGCTCTAAATTTTACATTTTTTCTATAGGTCATTATGGATACTGCAACAACCAATATGGCAAAAACTAAATCAGTAGGATGCGGGTAGAAAGCAGCGGCTAACCATATCAAAACAGCATAGATATAAAATTTGTCATCTTTTTCGCCAAAAAGCCTCATAGCCTCACGAAAAGAGAGCATATAGGCGATGCCTAAAATTGCCCAAGTAAGAAAAAGACTATCCATAGCAACCATCAAGATAGCAACTCCAAGTAAAATTACCCCTGTCAAAATTTTCTCTATACTAGAGCCAAGTACCTCTTTTATATTCATAGATTTAGCCTTTTAGTGTTTTTCACATTTTACCAAATTATTTGTGAGTTTCTGCTTATGCGGTTATATCCAATCTTCTTGTGGGTTTAAGCTCCTCATCATCACCCTTATGCTCTTTTGGGCTTTTCATATCTTTTTTAGCACCACCCTCCTCCTCTTCTCTTCTTTGATCTTGATGATCTTTTTCGGGATCAATCTTGTGAGACTCTTCGGTTGGGCGAACCTCTTGCACTACTTTGCTTTTCTCGTTAGCAAATGTACTTGCCATAAGGTTTTGCATCTCAAGTCTGTTTTGAAAGTTAATCTGTTTTGTTGCAGCGGCAGTTGTATTTTGATTTGTAAAAATCTTGCTACCTATTGGTCCTATTGCCATCTTATTCTCTCCTTACATGTAGAGTTTTATAATCCACATAGTTTACACTTGCTCCCTCTCTTGCTTTGACATTTCTTCTTTGAGTATAATCGACTAAATATGTCCCTTTTTTAGTGACACTAAACTCTACACACAACTTTGCGGCAAAATTAAGTACATTTTCAGGTATATTTTGCTTGTCTGTTCTTATTATAACATGACTTGAGGGTATATCTTTAACATGAAGCCAAATATCTCTCTTTTTTGCCTCTTTTAGTAACACTGCGTTAGATTTTTGATTTTTTCCAAGCATCACCTTGAAGCCCTCTATAAAAAAACTCTCATAAGGATTCTGCTCTTTTTTACTCTTTTTAGAGTACTTTTGACGAGGCAAGAGTATATTTACCTCGCTCTCATCATTACATCTCTCAATCGTGCTTTGCATCTTTTTGAGAAACTCTATCTTCTGCTCAAGATTCTCTCTCTCTTTATAGAGTGATTTTGATTTTCTCTTTAGTCTTTTAGAGCCATCAAACAGCATATTGGCAGCCTCGCTAGCACTTCTTGCCTCTTTTGGCAAAACAATCTCTACTCTTTTTCCCTCAAAATCATCTAGCTTTATAACTTTTTCATAAGCTTTTACTTTTTGCATATTGGCTAAAATCAGAGTTCCCCAATAGCTTAACTTACTACTTCTCTGAAGTAGTTTATCTTCATCATCAAGTCTTTCAAAAATCTTTTGAAGTTTATCTATCTTTTTTTGCAGAGCTATAAGTTTTTGATTTTTTATCTGACTTAACCTAATCAGCGAGCGTTTTATATACTCATCTTTAAAATACTCCTCTATATCTTCGCCTATGCTTGATGGTTTTTCAGCAAACTCCCTTATGGGCAACTCTTCAAGCCTCTCTCCCACTCGAATTGAGCGAAAAGAGACACTAGAGTCTATATGCCTTAGAGCCTCTAAAACTATCTCACTCTCATCTAAGATTATCGCATTTGTATTGCGTCCCGTAAATTCAAACTGCAATACCGAACTTTGAGCCCTATAACTTGAGTTTGAGCCTACATGTAGACGCAAAATCCTATTGCCCTTAACAACTTCAAAAGAGTCTATATGAGCTCTACTAAATCGCTTATGCAACAAAACATCAAAAGGAGCATTATAGAGCTTAGTCCGCTTAAAATGCTCTTTTTTAAAGATATGAGAATCCCCTCTTTTCATATCAAAAAAGAGAGCTTCATCTCGATCAAAAACTATCTTTATGGTACTATTATCAACTCTATAGATAGTAGAGACAGTGCTAAATTTTTGTAGATACTTCTCTACATGTAGCAGTTCATTTCTTTTCATAATATAATTATATCTATTATTAGAGGTGTCCTTTAGGTGCTATCATATCTTCAGGCTTAACATATCTATCAAACTCATCTTCTGTCACAAATCCAAGCCCAACTGCTTCATCTTTTAAGGTAGTTCCGTTTTTATGGGCTGTTTTTGCGATTTTTGCAGCATTTTCGTAACCTATGTGAGGATTTAAAGCGGTTACAAGCATTAGTGAGTTGTGTAGAAAGTTATCAATATTTTCTATATTTGGCTCAATTCCAACTGCTGCGTTGTCATTGAAAGAGATGATACTATCGCTCATCAAGCGAACTGATTGCAAGAAGTTGTAGGCGATAACAGGTTTAAAAACATTGAGCTCAAAATTGCCTTGAGAGGCGGCGATACCTATAGCTACATCATTGCCCATAACTTGGCAAGCTACCATCGTTACCGCCTCACTCTGTGTTGGATTTACTTTTCCTGGCATGATAGAGCTTCCAGGCTCATTCTCAGGGATAGAGATCTCACCAATCCCACATCTTGGACCCGAAGCTAGCCATCTCACATCATTTGCTATCTTCATCATGTCCGCACATAGTGCTTTGATGGCTCCATGAGTAAATACTAAAGCATCATGGCTTGTTAAAGCATGAAACTTGTTTGGTGCAGTTATGAAGTCATGTCCAGTAAGCTCGCTTAGTTTTTTTGCAACTCTCTCTCCAAGCTCTGGATGTGCATTTAGTCCAGTCCCAACAGCAGTCCCACCAAGTGCAAGCTCTCTTACTGAATCTAGTGAATCTACTATCATCTTATAGGTTTTTTTTAGCATCTCAACCCATCCACTAATCTCTTGACCAAGAGTAAGAGGAGTTGCATCTTGAAGATGAGTTCTACCTATCTTTACGATACTTTCAAACTTTTTTGACTTCTCTTTAAGTGTCTTTTGTAGCTTCAAGATAGCTGGCAAAAGTTGCTCTTCAATAGCGATGATAGAGGCTACATGTAGAGCTGTAGGATAGGTGTCATTTGAGCTTTGTGATTTGTTTACATCATCATTTGGATGAACAAGTTTTTCTACCCTAAAATCTCCGCCCAAAATCTCTGTTGC
>CAZLXQ010000002.1:2142-38368 GCA_964563675.1 uncultured Sulfurospirillum sp. | reverse complement strand
GCTGCATGGTTGGTTTTGTAAAACATAGGCAGTGTCATACCGCAAATATTACAAAACATCTTCGTTTCACCTTCTTGAACTATCGAAGCTGACTCTAGCGGAACTGCTCTATAGTTTCCAGCGATACCAATCGCAACGATACAGACCAAAAGCATAAGTTTCTTCATGCTCTCCCCTTTTATATTGGCAGGAGATAAATCCCCTATAACCGAAACTATAGTATCTCAAACCTGTAAGTTCTTTTAAAGAGAGCAGAGTGTGTAGTTGCTTTAGAGGCACTCTTTAGTTTTCAAGATATGTTTTAGCCTGTTTTATTTTATTCATAGACTCTAGTGATTGTCGTTTTTTACTCTCAATCAACTTTATCGCTTCACTCATAAGAGCTAAAGCCTCTTTAGCGCTCTCTTTTGTTTCATGCTTTGGGAGCTCTTCTACGAGAGCTTCTATCTGTATTATATCCTCCTCTATGATTGCGATCTTGAGGCTACTTAGCCATGTCATATATAACCTCTTCATTCCATGTCTCAAGCAGGACTTTTGTAACACTTATAACCTCATCAAGTTTTTTGATATCGTCATGTAGGTTTGATTCTGATAAAAGTTTGATTTGATGAACATAAAGACCGCTTAAATAGTGAGCAATATCGCCGCTATCATAATCAATAGAGTTGATTAATTCTGTAAAAATAGCCGTTGCTTTGTTAATCCAATAGACTTTTCTTTCACCATCTTCTGCCTCAACAGATCTCTTAGCTTGTGAAACAAACTTCAATACTCCCTCATATAACATTTTAATCAGTTTGTCCGAAGACTCTATAGATACACTATTTTGTGAATATGCTAAATTTGCTAAACTTGCTCTCATAATTTTTCCTTAATTTTTATCTGCAAATGATGCTTCTATCATCATTGAGAGTGATTGAAACTGTGCATTTAATTTGCTTATAATGCGATCATAAGCCATAAACCTTGCCGCCATTGTTTCATATTTTGCATCAAGTCTTTTGATTGTACTCTCTCTTTCGGCTTGAAAAGAATTTTTCTGATTCTCCAAACTCATCTCAAAAAGAGCAAGTGTTGACCTGTCGCCTGAAATCAAACTGCCAAGCCTGTCATTGAACTTGGAAAAGACGCCTACCGAAACTGTATCAGCTGTTGAGACTCCCCTAAAAAAACTCTCAACATCTTTTGGGTTACTCTGCAGCTTCTCCTCTATAATAGACTTATCAAGCTCTAGCATACCCGCACTATTTAATGCAACTCCATAATTTGCTAAGCTTCTTCCCTCATCATCAACTGATAGTAGCTGTCTGTTTATCATAGACCTCATAGACACTATCTCGCTTACGCCTTGAAAAGTTCCAGATGCATTTAAATCTCTATCAAATTTTGTTGCTTCATTTAGATTACTCATAAGCTCATTATATCTTGAAACAAAAGCTTCTAAGTTCTCCAATATATCAGTTGTGTTTTGCTTGATAGCTACACTACTTAATCCAATTTCGTTGAGTGTTATAGAGACACCAACAATTAAATCTTCGAAGCTATTAGATGCTCTTGAGATTGTTATGTTGTTATAGGTAAATGAAGCATTTTGTGCTTTATTGAGGTCATTTAACCCCAAATCAACAAAAGCACTACCCAAAGATGAAACAGTGATATCTTGAGTACTTCCTGTATCTGTTGACTTTAAAATCAGCTTATATGGGTCAGCTCCGCCCACATTTAGTATAGAAGCTATAACCTTTCCATTAGTTTTGTCAAAAATCTCATCTTTTAGCTGAGTAATCGTTGTATTAGCACTCACCCCTATAGCATAATCACTGCCATCTATGTTTATATTGATAGTGTCATCAGCTGTTGTAAATGTCGCCTCTTGAGATAAAAACCTTTTTGATTCAATAATATCTCGCCTAGCTAAAGCATTAACCTCAATAGAGAAATTTTGTACTGCGGCTCCAGCTTTTACATCTATACTAGCAGAGTCGCCACTTACTGAGCTTGACCTCTTAAGCCAACTCATCTCGTCTGATAAAACACTTGTTGCACTTTTTAATGAAGCGGTCATTGTTGTAAGTATAGATAAATCGTTTAGTTTTGTACCTACTGATTCAAGACTCCTATCTATTGGAGCAACTCGAGCCCTATCATCTACTGCTCGTAGTTTTTCTATAATGTCAAAGCTAAGAACTCCTTGACTTCCAAGTCCCAAGCTACTTAAAGAGCCTGCCATCATCTATCCTTTTTTATCAAAAATTGTTCCAATAATCTCTTGCATTTTTTCTGATAACATCATAGCCTCTTCTGTTGGAATTTTTCGGATCATCTTTCCACTACTTCTCTCTATCACATTAACAAACATAACATCTATCTTGTCATTGAAGCCAAACTTTACATTTGTGTCTAATGCTTTCATGTTACTATTGAGTCCATCCACTACTGCATTAAGCTTGTCTGCTATCTCTTGTCTATTTTGCTCACCCTCTTTGGTGCTTTTTTGTGTTTGCAAAGAGCTCTCTACTGCTCTTGCTTGTACTGGTGCTTCTGTTTTTGGTAGAGTAACAGCAGATTCTACTTGCTTGCTAGTCGCACTAAAAATATTCATCTTACCCTCCTTGAGTATCTTCACATGCACAATATCGGCTTCTTGAGATTTTTTTTTATGCTTTTATGTGATTGTTATCTAAATTAGTATAAGATTATCCCAAATTGATCTGGAGTTTGCCTGTGAAAATCGCCTTAGCATGTCAATCTATTTTATTGGAAAAGTCTTTAGAGATATTTTTAAAGAGTCATATAACACCCTTTAAACAGTGTGATTTTGTCATAAGTGATAAAATCATAAAGACGAATAAGCCTCTTTTTCATATTGGTGATGAAGGTGCTGATTTAGTTATACCTTTCTCAAGAAGTGCTTTGATGATAAGTATAGAGAGATTTTACGACTCATTGAGTCCAAAAAAACCACAAAAAGAGAGTAGAAAAAAAACTAAAGCTAAAGAGTTTGAAAAAAAGATAGAGAGACTAACAGATAACTTCAGAAATGAGCTAATTGATACGATAAAAAAGTATTATGCTGATTAAAAGAATCGCATCAGGAAGATATAAAAACCAGAAGATAAATCTCCCCTCACTGCAAAACACAAGAAGTACAAAATCGATCACGAAAGAGTCTTTATTTAACTCGTTACAGTTCGACATAGTTGATGAGATTTTTGTAGAAGTTTTTGGAGGAAGTGGCTCTGTAGGGCTTGAAGCTTTGAGTCGTGGTGCATGTTATGCCTATTTTTTTGAAAAAGACAAAGAGGCTTATGCTATTTTAAAACAAAACTGTGCAAAAATAGCCAAAAATGAGACTACATGTATAAATGCAGATAGCTTTGAAGAGTTTCCAAGATTTATCAAAAAACAGAAACAGAAGATATTTTTCTATTTTGATCCGCCTTTTTCAGACAAAGAGGGTATGCAAGAGATCTATAAAGAGACATTTAAGCTTATAGAGATGGTGCCAAAAGAGCTCTCGCACCTAATCATAATCGAACACATAAGCAGTCAAAAAATGCCAGAAAATATCGGCGAGCACAAAATCAAAAAAACTAAAAAATTTGGAAAAAGTTCACTAACCTACTACTTGTAAAGATGGAACACCATTTGCTTTGACTTAGCTACTACAGCTAAAGGGAGAGCATGAAAGTATTAACCATTTTTTTCTTGATTTTACTAAGCACTGTTTCACTAAATGCTGAAAAAATTAGAGAAATTGCCAATATCGTTGGGGTTAGGGATAACCAGATAATAGGCTATGGCTTGGTTGTTGGTCTAAATGGAACTGGTGATGGCTCCTCTTCAAAATTTACAATACAATCTATGTCAAACTTGCTTCAAACAGTTGGTGTAAAAATCAGTCCAGATGATATGAAATCCAAAAATGTCGCAGCAGTTATGGTTACGACTAGACTTCCGTCATTTGCTAGACAAGGAGACAAACTTAATGTCTCCATCTCTTCTATAGGCGACGCTAAGTCGCTAGAGGGTGGCACTCTTTTACTAACGGCTCTAAAAGGAGTGGATGGCAATATATATGCACTCTCTCAGGGTGCTGTTACCATAGGGGGTAGAAACACCAGAGGTGGTGGAGCTAAAAACCATACAACCGCAGGAAAGATTTTTGATGGAGCGACTGTTGAGAAAGAGATAACTCATGATATATATAATCAAAACTTTGCAAAACTGAGTCTTAAAAACTCCAATTTTAAAACAGTAGTCTCTGTTCAAGATGGTCTCAATGAGTATTTTCAAGAGGATATTGCAGTAGCGATTGATTCTCGAACTATTCGGCTTGTAAAACCCTTTAATCTATCGATGATAGAGTTTTTAGCAAAAGCATTAGAGGTTGATGTCTATTATCAAAGAGAGCAGAGAATTGTTATTGATGAGAAGACTGGAACGATTGTATCTGGCATAGATATTAGAGTTGATCCAGTTATCGTAACTCATGGAGATATCACTATAAAAATATCTCCTCAAGAGCAGACTCAAAAAGATGAAGATGGAGTTTATCTAAAAGATGGTGTTCATATCGGCATAAACGAGGGTCTTCTCAATATGGAAGATGGGAAGATAACAGTTGCAAACCTAACAAGAGCACTGCACAAACTAGGTGCAAAACCAAAAGATATAATCTCAATCTTACAGAGTATAAAAAGAGCGGGTGCAATCAGAGCTAATTTGGAGGTAATTTAATGCAAAATATAGACAACGCTATGGCGCTTATGCACACAACATATACTCCGCCAAGTATAAAAGTAGAGGATAGTACAGATGCTAAACTAAAAGAGCAAACAGATAAGTTTGAAGCATTTTTTATCAAAAAACTCTTAGATATCTCACTAAAAAATGATAATCAACTTTTTGAAAAAGATGCTGGTAGCAAGATATATAACTCAATGTATAATGATGCGATGAGCAATGCATTGACGGGCAAATTCGGATTTAGCGAATTACTGTTTGATTTTTTAAAAGAGAGGGGTTAAGGTTTTTTATTTTTAGCCGATTTAGTATAAAGCTAGAGCTATAAAAATTGTAGTTATCTGTTTTTCCACTAAAAGAAAAAGACAAGCTTTAGTAAGAGGAATTCTTTTGAAAACAAGTTTTCAAAAGAAGGAGACATTAAGACAAAAAAGGTTAAAGATGATTTCAAAAGTTCAGGCTAATACAGCGGCCTATTTGCAACAAATAAGCTCTCAAAATAAAAAAGAGTCGATATCTGTTGATAAAACAAAAGAGATGGACAAAGTCGAATCTTTAAAAGAGCAGATTCAAAAAGGTGACTACAAACTAGACACTACAAAAACTGCACAGGCAATAGCCAAAGATTTGATTTAGTCCTAAAAAAAAGGGACAAACTATGCTATCACACTATCTCAAGACTTCGATTGAAGATATTGAGAATCTAATAGAACTAACAAATAGAGATATTTTGGATATAAAAGAGGCTAAGCACGAAGCTGTTTTTAAAAGAGCAAAAATAAAAGGTGATTTAGTTAAGTCTTTTGAAAACAAAAAAACAATGCTTGACCATGAGCTTGTAAAACTAGTAGGGAGTAGCAACAAAAAACCTCTTGAGGAGATACTAGATGACTCACAGCATAAAATGCTTGAAAAGATGAAAGAGAGTCTTTTAGCACTTAAGCAAAAAAATAAAGAGTATGCTAGATTTGTTATAACCATCAGCGAATTTTACAACTCTCTGCTTGATAGTGTTTTTCCAAGAGATATGGAGGGCTACAAAAAAGTAAATCACAAACCAGCATCACTGCTAAAAGTAAGGGCTTAAGATGGGTCTTTTTAGTACACTTGGGACTGGTGTATCTGGGCTAAAGGCTTCGCAGATCGCTATCGGTACTGCTGGACACAATATAGCCAATGCAAACAATGACCACTACACAAGACAGCGAGTTGTTATGCAAGCAAGTGTCCCGTTTCACTCAGACCCAGGAGATATAGGTACTGGTGTTAGTGTTACAACTATCGTTAGAATTCATGATGAGTTTGTATATACTCGCCTAAAAGATAGCTCAAACTCTCTCTCTTATGATGCATTTAACAAAAGAGCTCTTGAGGAGGTTGCAAAATATTTTCCAGACCTGCAAAATGTCGGGATAGGGTCTGATATAAAGAGCTATTTTGCCTCTTGGAATGATTTAGCATCAAACTCAGATGATGCCGCACAAAAGATAGCACTAGTGCAAAACTCTGTCACTTTAGCAAATAATCTTAGAGATACAAGAGCCCACATAAGAGATCTTCAAAACTCGATAAATGAGCAGTTAAAAGTAAATGTTGATGAGATGAACCGCATAGGTGAGCAGATTGCTGAGCTTAATAAAGCTATAAACAGAGTTGAAGTGATTGAACCAAATCGTGCAAATGACCTTAGAGACCAAAGAGACCACTTAGAGCTAACACTTTTTGAGCTTGTAGGTGTATCAGTTTTTAAGGGCGATATGGTGAGTGAAAATCACATAGATCCAAATCTTACAGACCAAGGCAGTGGATATCACATGAATATTGCAGGACACTCTTTTGTGGATGGTTTTACTTTTCACCCACTCAAGATTAGTAACAAAGACAATGCTAGTAGTTACTACTCAATCTACTCACTATCTCAAGATGGCTCAACTGTAGAGATAACCGACAAGCTAAGGGGTGGGAAGGTTGGAGCGATGCTTGATTTAAGAGGAAGAGATATCGACTCTTCTCAAAATGGCGGATTTCCAGCTGATGGAACTCTGCAAGGATATGTCAACAACTTAGATACATTTGCAAAAACATTTATTGAGCAGACCAATAATCTATATGCAAGAAGTGCACAAGAGAGTATGAGCTCGTTTTTAAATACTGATTTAAAAGATAACACTACTTTAGTACATCATAGCAACTCTCTTAAAACAGGTACTTTTGCCGTTGTGATGTATGATATGCAAGGCAACGAAGTGGGTAGAAAAACTTTAGAGATAAACTCACTAACTATGATGAATGAAAACACACTAGACAGTTTTGGAAATAGCAATCAAGACAGCATAGTAGCCCAGTTCAATGCAGACACTGATGACAACAACGACAATAACTCACTAAACGATATTGACAACTTTTTTACCGCTTTTTATAGTTATGATGAAACTACAAAAACGGGAATACTCTCACTTAATCCAGATAATGCTCTTTTGGGGTACACTATAGCAGTTGAAGATGATGGTACAAATTTTGCAGGAGTTATTGGCTTGAGCCCGTTTTTACAAGGAGATAGTGCTGCAAATATGGATGTTGCACTAAAATACAAAGAAGACCCCATTAAAGTAAATGCCTATAGTGCACCGATTTTGGGCAATAATGATGTTGCAAATGCTATGATTCAGATGCAATATGAAAGATTTGATTTTCACAAGTTTAGAGACTCTGCCATCAGTGAAACTATAGAGGGATTTTATAGATTTATTACAACTCAAATCTCAACGGATGGCGAAAGTGCAAATAGAAACTTTGATACAAATACAGCACTTTTCAACACAATAAACAGTGAGTTTCAGTCTATAAGTGGAGTAAATATAGACGAAGAGCTAGCAGACTTGATGAGGTTTCAAGCAGCTTATGGAGCAAATGCGAGAGTTATTAGCACAGTTGACCAGATGCTTGATACTCTTTTAAGGCTAAAAAGATAGTGAAATTTCCGCTTTTTAGCTCGATTGCGATAGGAAGTGTAGTTTTTTTCTCTTTTTTTGGACTCTACTTCTACTCTGGGCTAGCATACGAGTTAAATCCAGAGGCGATACTTCTGCCGCCCTCTTGGGAAAACCCACTTGGAACTGATAGGCTTGGCAGAGATGTGTTAGCTAGAGTTTTAGAGGGCGGTAAGATATCTCTTACTATTGGATTTATTAGTGCTACAATTACTAGCTTAGCTGGACTCATCATAGGAGTTAGTGCTGGTTTTTTCAAAGGCAATACAGACAAAGGTATCATAGTTTTAATTGATCTATTTCTCACTTTTCCAACCTTCTTTTTACTTTTAGCACTTATTAGTTATGTCAATGCTTCTGTATGGGTTATCATAGTCGTCATCTCTATCACAGGCTGGATGGGCATGGCTAGGATGATAAGAAGTGAGAGTTTTGCTATATCACATGCTCCATTCATAAAGATACTAAAAATTGGAAAAGTTAGCAGTATAAAAATTATATTGAAGTACTTTACTCCCATGCTTGCTCCTATATTTTTTATCAGTTTTACTTTTGGTATAAGTGGAGCGATTTTAGCTGAGAGTGGACTTAGTTTTTTAGGTATAGGTATAAATCCGCCACAAATAAGCTGGGGAACGATTTTGAGTGAGGGTAAAGAGGTTATGGATATAGCTTGGTGGCTTAGTTTTTTTCCTGGATTTATGATATTTATAGCTACCTACTCTTTAATCAATATCTCTGATTATCTTCAAACCAAAACAGACTCAAAAGAGCAGTATGCTTAGTAGTATTCACGAACTTTTAACAAAAGAGGCAAATCTTAGAGATAATTTGGAGGAGTTAAGTAGTGAACGACCCGACCCACTTATGATAGCAAAAAAGTATAATGATGAATACATCTCTCTTGTTTGTGCACTTTTTGCTTATGGCAATGCAAAACTTATAGTAAAATTTTTGGATAGTTTGGATTTTGGATTTTTAGATAGCGATGAGATAGTTGCAGATCATCTATACTATAGATTTCAATCTACTCAAGACATAAGGGAGTTTTTTAAAACCATGAAACTACTTAAGTCCTCAACCTCAATAGAGAAAAAATTTTACGAAGGCTATAGAGGAAACAGAGACATAATGGAAGGATTAGGTTCTATCATCTCATACATGTATGCTCTAAATCCTTATCGCTCACGAGGATATGAATTTCTGATAGGAAAAATACCTACAAAAAAATCAAAATCTACATATAAAAGATGGCTTATGTATCTTAGGTGGATGGTTAGGTCTGACTGTTTAGATATGGGGCTTTGGAGTTGTGTAGAGAAGAGGGACTTGCTAGCTCCTCTTGATGCTCATACTTTTAAAGTTGGTAGAAGACTTGGGCTTATAAAAAGAAAAAGTTATGATTTTAAAGCTGTTTTAGAACTAACACAATCTTTTAGAAAAATTGACAAAGAAGATCCTATAAAGTTTGATTTTGCACTATACCGCTTAGGACAAGAGGGTTTAGTCCAAATTATGAGACCAGTCTCATAATTTGGGTTTAATCAAGCATTAAAGCAGTTAAAGATATAATCACACAAATTAATTTGAAGGAAAAATGTAATGGGTGAAGTATTTACATTTGTTGGGCTTGTTGTACATGACTATAAGACGATGATTGCGGTTCATATTTTGATAGTAGGTGTTGGAATCTTGGTTCTTGCAAAGCTGGCAACAAAATCTATGCAGCTAGTTCCAACCGGCGTACAAAATGTTATGGAGGCCTATCTTGAGGGCGTTATGCATATAGGTAAAGATGTTATAGGCAAAGAGTTAGCAAGAAAATACCTGCCTTTAGTTGCAACAATTGGTCTGTTGGTATTCTTTTGTAATATTTTTGGGGTTTTTCCAGGCTTCTACTCTCCAACGAGCAATATCTCTATGACTATAGTTTTAGCTATAACAGTTTTTATATACTACAACTATGAAGGCATAAGAGTAAAAGGTATCATAAAATATCTAGCCCACTTCATGGGACCTGTTAAGATATTAGCTCCAATAATGTTTCCTATTGAGGTAGTCTCTCACCTCTCAAGAGTTGTATCATTGTCATTTCGTCTTTTTGGTGTAATCAGAGGTGATGATATGTTTTTGATTATTGTACTAGGGCTTGCTCCTTTTATAGCACCTTTAGTGCCATTTACTCTTTTAACTTTTATGTCATTTTTGCAAACTTTTATCTTTATGATATTGACATATGTCTATCTCGCTGGTGCAGTATTGGTAAGTGAGCACTAGTCCGATTTCAAAGCAAGCTAAAAGTAGTAGCTTCTATGAACAACTAATAAGTCTACTGCAAGGTGCCTCTTGGGCTCTTGCACTTGTAGGTGCTGTCTCTTTTTTTCTAGCTTTTCACCCTTTTGGCTTTTTTACTGGCTTGATAGGTGCTTTTATAGGTTCACTTGGCGGACTTTTTTTTGTAATTGTTTTCGAAGTAGCTCAACAGCAGAGTGAAAAACTCAAAGAGATAAAAAAACAGACTAAGCTACTAGAGAAGTTACTAGATGAGAAGATACCTAATAACTGACCCGCTACACTACACTTCAAATCCAAAGATATTTTTTGAAAAACTTCTGCAGGTAACTACAACTACTACTCCAGACTTTATCTGCTTAAGAGATAAAAAAATAGACAACTATAGAGAATTAGCAATTAAACTAAAAAAGATAGATATAAAATCTTTTTTACACACAGATTTTAAGTTAGCTTGCGAGCTAAATTTTTATGGCACACATCTCGCTTCAACTCAACTCAAAGATATAGAGAAAGCAAAAAAGCTTGGTTTGCGAGTAGTGGTTTCAACACATACTTTAAAAGAGGTTCTTCAGGCTGAAAGGTTAGGTGCTGATTTTATAACTTTTAGTCCAGTATTTGAAACTCCAAATAAAGGTAGGCCAAAAGGCTTAGAGAGATTAAAAGAAATAAATGGTAAAATAGATATAAAATGTTTCGCTTTAGGTGGGATTTTAGAGGATGAGCAGGTTTTAGCTTGTGAAAAAACAGGTGTTTATGGATTTGCCTCGATTCGATATTTTATAAAAAGGTCAATTAGATGAAATTTGAAGTGGTAATAGGGCTTGAAGTTCACGCACAACTAAATACAAAAACAAAGATATTTTGCTCATGTCCTGCAAGCTTTGGAGATGAGCCAAACACCAATGTATGCCCAGTATGTCTAGCTCTCCCAGGAGCTCTTCCAGTTCTAAATATAGAGACTGTTAAAAAATCTATCGCATTTGGCACAGCAATTAAAGCAACAGTCCATAAAAAATCGATTTTCAATAGAAAAAACTACTTCTATCCAGATCTTCCAAAAGGTTATCAGATAAGTCAGTTTGAAATTCCTATAGTTGAGGGCGGAGAGATAACTATAGAGCTTGATGATGGAGGCTCAAAACGCATAGGGATTACAAGAGCCCACCTAGAGGAAGATGCTGGTAAAAACACTCATCAAGGAAGTCAGAGTTATGTTGATTTAAATCGTGCAGGAACTCCCCTGCTTGAGATAGTTAGTGAGCCTGATATGAGAAGTGCTGATGAGGCTATACGCTATCTTAAAAAGATACATGCAATCCTTAGGTATCTTGATATTAGTGATGCAAACATGCAAGAGGGAAGTTTTAGATGTGATGTCAATATCTCAATCCGCCCAAAAGGCGATGACAAGCTCTACACTAGAGCGGAGATAAAAAATCTTAACTCATTTAAGTTTATCCAAAAAGCTATAGAGTATGAGATAATTCGTCAAAGTGAGGCTTGGGAAGATGGGGTATATGACAAAGAGGTCGTACAAGAGACAAGGCTTTACAGCATAGAGCAAAATGAAACAAAAAGTATGAGAAGCAAAGAGGATAGTGCGGAGTATAGGTACTTTCCAGACCCTGATTTGCTTCCTGTCATAATTCCTGATGATATGATGCAAGAGTGCAAAAAGATACCAGAACTCCCAGATGAGAAAAAAAGAAGATTTGTGGGTGAGTATGGCATAAAAGAGTATGATGCTACCGTTATAACAAGCTCAGTTGAGATGGCACACTTTTTTGAGAAGATGATAGAAACTGGAGCGGGGGCGAAGATGAGTGCTGGTTGGCTCACAGTTGAGCTTCAAGGTCGTTTTAGTGGTGGCATGAGTGTTGTTAACTCTCCAGTGGATGCTATAAAACTTGGCTCCTTGGTAAAGCGCATAGAGGACGATACCATAAGTGCAAAAGCGGCTAAAGAGGTTTTGGATTTTTTGATGCAAAGCGATATAGCAGTAGATGAAACGATAGAGAAGTTAGGGCTGAAACAGGTTAGCGATGATGGTGCAATTTTGGAACTTATAGATGCTATTATAGATGCTAATGCGGATAAGGTAGAGCAGTATAGAGGTGGAAAAGATAGGCTTTTTGGTTTTTTTGTAGGGCAGACTATGAAGGCAAGCAAGGGTACGGCGAATCCTGCTAAAGTAAATGAACTGCTCAAAAAAAGGTTATCATAAATGAGCATAGCAGTCATCGGAGCAGGAAAATGGGGTCAAGCTCTACACTTTGCTATTGGTAGTGATTCTAAGATAAGCTCCAGAACAAAAAGAGATATTAAAAACTTTGTTACAATACAAGAGGCACTAGAGTGCGAGTACCTAGTCATCGCACTTCCAGCCCAGATAGTTAGAGCTTGGCTAGAAGAGAACTTTGTATATAAAAATCAAAAAATTTTAGTAGCAGCTAAAGGTATAGAGAGAGAAACGGGTGCCTTTTTAAATGAGATATATAAAAAATTTGTACCTAATGACAATCTAGCATTTTTGTCTGGTCCCTCATTTGCTGCAGAGGTTATGAAATCTTTACCAACTTGTGTGGTTATAAACTCAACAAACAGAAGCTTAGCAGAGAAGTTTGCCTCTTTTTTCCCTAGTTTTATAAAAACATACACTTCGAGTGATGTTATAGGGGCTGAGATTTGTGGAGCTTATAAAAATGTATTGGCAATAGCTAGTGGGATTTGTGATGGACTAGAGCTTGGCAACAATGCAAGAGCAAGTCTAATCTCAAGAGGCTTAGTTGAGATGAGAAGATTTGGAAAGTTCTTTGGGGCTGATGATGAGACATTTTTAGGCTTAAGTGGGGCGGGTGATCTGTTTTTGACTGCCTCAAGTCAGCTCTCTCGTAACTATAGAGTTGGATTTTGTTTAGCAAAAAACAGAAATTTAGAGGATATTTTAGAGAAGCTTGGAGAGGTAGCTGAAGGGGTTTTTACTACTGAAGCTATTTTGGAACTGTCCAAAAAATATGACATATATACTCCCATAGCAAGTGAGGTTGAGCTTGCACTAAAAGGAAAGCCTCCGAAAGAGAGTTTGAAAGACCTATTGTCATGATAAAACAGCTTTTTATTTTGCTTTTTTTTATCTCCTCTTTATATGCAAAGACCTCATCTTTAGAGGAGATGGTTGCTCAGATGATTATGGTAGGAGTTGATGGGAGTAGACCTAGTGACAAGTGGGTAAAACAGCTTAGGGAGGATATAGAAAAAAATAGGGTTGGCGGAGTGATTTTGTTTGCCAACAATATCGAGAGTCCAGAAAAACTAAAAGAGCTAACCTATTTTTTATCCTCAACTAGCTCAAAATATTCTCCATTTATAGCTATTGATCAAGAGGGTGGTAAGGTTCAAAGATTGAGTGAGAAAAATGGGTTTAATTCATACCCATCAGCCTTTAAAGTCTCAAAAAGCAAGACTCTCCTAGAGAGTTATGAGATATATAAAAAGATGGCTAACGAGCTAAAAGAGCATGGCTTAAACATAAACTTTGCTCCCGTAGTAGATCTCAATATCAATCCAAACTCGCCAGCTATTGGTTTAAAAAAGAGAAGTTTTTCATACTCTGAGGAGGTTGTGATAGCCTACAGTAAAAAGTTTTTAAGGGCTCAAGAGGGTGCTGGCATCATAAGTGTACTGAAACATTTTCCAGGACATGGGAGTGCTTTGAGCGACTCTCATCATGAGCTCACAGATGTAAGTGATACTTGGGAATTTAGAGAGCTAAAGCCATATTTTGATTTAATTGGGCACGATAAAGTAGATGCTGTCATGGTTGGGCATATAAATCTTGATAAGTTTGATAAAGTATACCCAGCAACTCTATCAAAAAATATACTCAAGGGAATTTTAAGAGAGAGACTAGATTTTGATGAAGTGGTTTTTAGTGATGATATGAAAATGAAAGCCATAAGCGATCTGTATGGCTTTGAGCAGAGCATAGTTTTAGCTATAAATGCTGGTGTTGATGTATTGCTTTATTCTAGCTACTTTACATCAACCTCTAGTGTAATTAAAGATGTAACAAGAGTTATAGCCCAAGCAGTTAAAGATGGTAAAATAGATAAAAAAGAGATAGAAGACTCATATAAGCGAATAGTGAGGCTAAAAAATGATATTGATTAAAAATGCGAAATTAGCAAATCTAGAGATAAAAGATGTTTTGATAAAAGATGGCAAAATCGAAGCGATAGAAGATAGTATCGCTTCAATAGATAATGTAAAAGTCATTGATGCAAAAAACTGCTTTTTACTACCGGGGCTAGTTGATCTAAATGTAAGACTAGCAAACTCTGTACTAAATCGCAACTCACTAAAAAAACTGACAAAAACTGCCCTTAGAGGAGGTGTTACGACTAGTTTGATTATGCCAGATTTTACTCCTAGACTAGACAACTCAACTCTTTTAGAGCACTTCAAGATAAAGGCTCAAAAAGAGGAGTGTGATTTACATGTTGGTGCACCTTTGGCAGATGAGAAGCAAACAAGACTAAACAATATCGCAACACTACTAAACAACGGTGCATCTGCAATTTGGACAACATCATCTTGCAATGCAAACATACTTAAAAGAGGTTTTCAATATGCAAGGATGAAAAGAGCTCCTATATTTTGTAGATGCTATGATGAGGATTTAGACGATAACGGAGTTATGAATGAGGGTGAGCTCTCTTTTAAGCTTGGTCTTTCTGGCATCTCAAAGGTTTCAGAAAATTCAGAAGTTGCAAAGATAGCTGAGCTTTCACTCATAAACAATACAAAAATCATCTTCCAGTCGCTCTCTACAAAACGCTCAATCGATATCATAAGAGATATAAAAAAGACCAATAAAAATATCTTTAGCGAACTCTCAATCCATCATCTAAGTAAAACCGAAAAGGCTTGCAATGGCTTCAATACTTATGCTAAAATCCTACCTCCACTAAGAGATGAGAGCGAAAGGGTAGCGATGCTAAATGAGCTTGCTTTGGGTCGCGTAGATACTCTTACAAGCTTGCACTCCCCAAAATCAGTAAGTTATAAAGATGTAGCTTTTGAGAATGCTGAGTTTGGTATAGGCTGTATAGAAGAGTACCTCTCTTTGTGCTATACTTATCTTGTTAAAAGCAAAATCATAAACATGCAAAGACTTACAGAGCTTTGTTCACTAAATCCAGCTTTGATAATAGAGCAAAATAGTATTGGTAAAATTGAGGTTGGCTATAGAGCTGACATGGTGATATTTGACGAAAAAATCTCAAAAAATATAGATGACAAAACCTCCCTCTATGATGGAGATACTCTTTTTGGAGAGGTACAGAAAGTCTTTAAAAATGGAGAGATAGTTGAAGCGTAAAATGAGCGTAGCAGGAGCTTTTTATCCTGATAATCCTGATGAAATTGGCTCTTTATTTAGATATTTCAATGATTTGATTGACAATAGTTTTACAGATAAATTATATAATAAAAAAGTTAAGGCATTGATAGTTCCACATGCAGGTTACATATATAGTGGTTTTAATGCAAATCTAGCCTATCGCAATATCAAAATTGCCCCAAAAAGAGTTATTGTTATAGGACCTAGCCATAGGGTAGCTTTTTCTGGAGTTAGTTTAAAGGATTATGATTTTTATGAGACCCCATTAGGCAATATTAAAGCGGATAAAAACTATATAAATTTTCTAAAGTCAAAATTTAAATTTTGTGAAATTGAGCATAAAGAGCATAGTACAGAGGTACAGTTTCCTTTTATAAAATACTATTTTCCTCATTCAACTTTAATTGAGCTTGTTTATGGGCAAAATACAGATTTAAACAGAATTATCAAAGAGATACTGATGGACAAAGATACACTTCTTTTAATAAGTACAGATTTAAGTCACTTTTATAATCAAGAAGAAGCAAACCTACTTGATAAAAACTTCATTAAGGGGGTTGAAACTCTCAATATAGATCTATTAAAAAGTGGTGAGGCATGTGGTATGCAAGGAGTAGTCTCCTTAATGTATGTAACTAAAAAACTAAATCTACATGTAAAGAGTATAGACTATAGAACAAGTGGTGATATAACAGGTGATATAAGTAGTGTTGTTGGCTACTATAGTGCTATGGTATTTTAGATGAGAAATCAACCAAAATTTGGCTTTATGAGAAATATCGGCTACTCTTTTAGTGGCTTAAAGGATATTGTAAAAAACGAAAAGTCCTTTAGGGTAGAGCTTGCAATATTTGCTATTTTGATGCCTATTGTAATTTTCATAGAGGTATCTTTAGTTGAAAAACTGCTACTTTTTGCATCAATGATGGGAGTTTTAATAGCCGAAGCGATAAATAGTGCGATAGAAAGAGTAGTGGATCTTGTAACACTTGAGCATCATGACATGGCAAAACGAGCTAAAGATGTTGGTAGTTGCATTGTGCTACTAAGCGATACTTTGGCTATGATTATTTGGGTGTCTATACTCTCTAATCTAATCTTCTTTTGAGCTTTAGTAGTAGACTTTAGCTAGATATAAGCCACTTGAGGGGATTACCCCTGTTGTCTGTTTTTTGCTGCTACTTAACTGCTCTTTTAGCTCTTTACATGTAACTCTTTTATCCATAGCTTTTAGTGCAAAGCTACACATCATTCGTACTTGAGCTCTTAAAAACGAGTTGCCCAAAAAGTAGATTATGATTATATTTTTGTGTCTATAAGCACCTGCTTTAAAAATCTCTCTTATGTTTGAGTTTGTATCACTTCCCTCTTTTTTAAAGTTTTTAAAATCATAAACTCCTATAAAATTCTTCAAAATAGTGTCTAGTTTTTGCACATCACAGCTCTCAACACAAAGAGCATAATCGAACAAGAAAGGCTGGTACTCTCCATCATATAAAGCATATCTATAGAGTCTTTTTTTAGCACTAAATCTTGCATGAAAATCTTTGCTAACAAGCTTGATATCTTTTATGAAGACATACGGGGCTATAAAGAGATTTAACTTTTCTTTTAATTTTTCAAAGTCTATCCAAAATTTTGGAAGCTCGCAGTGAAGGACTTGAGCAGTTGCATGAACCCCTGTGTCTGTTCTTCCACTGCCAACTAAATTTGTATCTATATTTAAATTTTTTAGTGCTTTTGTTAAGAGTCCAGCTACTGTTATAACCTTTTTATCTCTATTTTGGATTTGAAAACCATTGAACCTGCTTCCGTCATAAACAAGGGTCATCTTAACTCTCATCAATATCTCAAAAGTATCTTTTTTCTGTAGTAGAGATAGGAGCAGATAAGAGTTGCCAAAAATATAGCCAGTGTGCCATATAGACCCACATACCCTATCAAAACAACACCAAAAGCAACATAGATAAAAATAGTTACTGCCGTATATAAATAAACCCCTCTTTTTTCATACCTATAAGTGACTATGCCTATGCTAAGTGCAAACAAAACTGTAGCGACAGGGAAAAGAGCAATAAGTAGCAAAAATGACAAATCGAAGGCTCGTTTTTCATGCTCAAATGCTTTTTTCCAATAAGACACTATGCCTACCACATCACTTACTTCTCTTTTTGGCTTAGTGCTGATATACATCTTCTCAAAATCTATCTGCTCTATGGAGTCTTGTGACTTTTCAAATGCTTTTCCCTCTTGTAGCTTTAGTCTTAAAAAATTATCAAGACTTTCAATTTGTGCACTTTGAGCGATGATAACTCTTTGATTACTGTTTTTTGCACTCTTTTGATACATAACAATCGCCCCATAGCTATCCTCTTCTTCGCCTTCATTGATATATACTAGCCAGTTATCAAATTTTTGACCAAACTCTGTTGGTTTGATGTTAAATTTTGCTTCAACTTTTTTATATTGTAAGAAATTTGTATTTAACTGTTTGGCGATAGGAATAAGAACTAAAACATTGACTACAAGAACTAGCGACAGTATCGAAGCAGTTGCTATAAAAAGCCTAGATATCTGCTGGGGCTTGTAGCCTAGTGTAAAAAGCACTATTGTTTCATTCTCTTTTGAGAGGTTAAACAAAGATACACAAAGAGCTACAAAAAACGCTACAGGCGAGGTGTATATAAGTATATTTGGTATCAAGTAGACATAGAGTAGCCCTAGCTCTGCAAAACTTATCCTTATGACAGCCGTTATACTTGCAATTTTAATAAAAAATATGATCGAAGTTATAAAAAATAGTGTGAAAAAAAGTGATGCAAATAAAGATGCGAAATGCCTAAGCAGATAGTGGCTAACTCTACCCATAAATCGCTCTTAAGGCTTGTAGGAGTTGCGAAGAGAATACCCAAGTGATAAACAGACCAAGTGTCAAAAAGGGTATAAAAGGTAGCTCATACCCCTTTTTAGAGACTATAGCAAAAGCGATAAGTGCAATAATAGCTGAAATATAGATAGCCGCAAGACCAAGCTCAACCCCTAAGGTTGCCCCTATAATACCCGCTATGATGATATCAGCCTCTCCCATAGCCTCTCTTTTCACAGCCCAAGATACAACAATCCGAAGAAGTGCAAATCCGCCTGCAAGTATAAGAGCAGCACTCAAAGAGGCGATAAACTCTTGAAAAAATGAGACAACTGTAAAATCAACTATACAAATTGAGAGTCCAAGGGCTGGTATGCTTATATTGTCAGGAACAGCTTTGTACTTTAGGTCAATAATACTAAGAGCAAGAAGCATTGAAAAGAGTAGTGAGTAAGCAAGAGTTGGTAAAATTGAATCAAGCTTCAACAGGGCTACTACAAATATAAAAGCACCCAACAACTCTACTATAGGGTATTGTACTGAGATTTTCTCTTTGCAAAATACACATTTCCCCCCAAGATAGACCCAAGAGAAGAGCGGTATATTGTGATACCACCTTAGTGGATGCTTGCATGTAACACAATGAGATGCAGGCAATGAGATGCTCTCATCTTTTGGAACTCTGATGATGACTACATTTAAAAAAGAGCCTACACTTAAACCTATCAGTGCCATTAAAACTATCTCAAACATCATAATGCTCCAAATTTTCTTATTATTGTTTTGTATTTTAAGAGGATATCCTCAATCTCGTTACCGCTAAAATCTGGCCATAAGGTGCTAGTAAAAAACAGTTCAGCATAAGCACTCTGCCAAAGAAGAAAGTTTGAAAGCCTCTGCTCCCCACCAGTTCTTATGAGCAGATCAACATCAGGAAAACTTGAAGTGTCCAATAGTCCACTTATATCCTCCTCGCTCACCTTTTTGCCTTTTTTTATAGCTATATTAACCGCTCTTGCTATCTCGTCTCGTGAGCCATAGTTGATAGCCAAAATCTGGGTCATACCGCTACATGTTGAGGTCTCATTTTTAACATGCAAGATTGTCTCTTGAAGAGCTTTTGAAAACTTACTTATATCGCCTATGATTTCAAATCTTATATTGTTTTGCTTTAGTGTTTTTAGCTCTTTTTTTAAAAACTTGCTTAAAAGTCTCATTAAAAACTCTACCTCTATTTTTGGT
This sequence comes from uncultured Sulfurospirillum sp., assembly GCA_964563675.1. Lineage (GTDB taxonomy): Bacteria > Campylobacterota > Campylobacteria > Campylobacterales > Sulfurospirillaceae > Sulfurospirillum_A. The sequence goes on along the minus strand of CAZLXQ010000002.1, from coordinate 18,825 downwards.
CGCCTCCAGTTCTCTGTACTAAAAGCATAAAGCGTTAGATACTCAACTCCGATGCTAGCACAATACTCTGTAATATCTTGAACATTTATGGCTCCTTGTTCATGCCCGGCTGAGCGATTTTTGTTTTGTCGCTCTGCCCAACGACCGTTACCATCCATGATAATCGCTAAGTGTCTTAAACTATTCAAAATTACCCTTTTAAATCCAGTAGTAGTCCATCAGAACTATATATCGGCTCTATCGGGCTAGTAAGCACTATATCTGCCTCTATCTCTGAGTTTTTTAGAAAATAGAGAGTTTGACTGAAAAGTACATGCAGGTTAAAAAAACCGCCATCGCTAAAGCCCCTAATAGCCCCTAAGCTCTCAAAGGCACAATAGAACTCCATATCATCAAGCCTTATTTGTAGCAAAGTGGTTCTACCATTGTGCTTTAATGGAAGGTGAACAATACCCTCTTTTAAAGCTAAAAGCATATCACTAAAAAGCATAAAGTTATCTTTTGTTGTCTTCTCTTCTGCTAGATTTTCCAAAATCCACTCTTTTAAAGTGCTTATAGGAGAGATGACTTTTGAGAGTTGAGTTAAAAATTCGCCCAACTCTATATCTAAAAACCCCTCACTATTTTGTAAAAAATTTGGTTTTTTTACTAAATTTGATATAGTTATGATACCAGCCTTCCCCTCTCCAAAACTACCCCAATACTTAGCCCCCTGCTCTAGCTTTTTTTGACTCTTTGTAGTAAACTCTCTTGAGCCTAGCAGTAAATTGTATCTATCAAACTCAAGAGCCTCTAAAACTTCGATCGTGATAGGCAAAGAGCTATTGAATCTAAGTGATGCTTTAGTCTCCATCATAACTCTTTTGATAACTCCACGATTTGGTTTGCTATCTCAGCTTTAGATGAGAGCTTTAGTTTTGTCTCACTTTGCTTTGTTATAAAAGTTATCTCATTCTTATCACTTCCAAAGCTGTTTTGCTTGCCCAATATATTTAAACAAACCGCATCAAGTGACTTTTTATACAACATATTTCTTGCACATTTTAAAGCTACTCTCTTATCCACCTCAGCCTTGAAACCTATAGTTTTTATATCTGTCTTGTCAATTTCTAAAAGTATATCTTCATTCTTGAGCAACTCAAGCTCCCAGCCCTCCCCTAAGCTCTCTTTCTTTAGCTTTCCACTTTGTCTATATCGAGGTACAAAATCACTTATGGCGGCACTCATAACAAGATAAGAGCCCTTTTTAAGACTACTGTTTATCGCCTCCTTGTACTCTTTGGAGCTCTCTACATGTAGAGTCTTAATTGATAAAGAGTTTTTTGACCTTGAGCTAATCAAAATCACTTCAGCCCCAGCAATATAATAGGCATAAGCCAAAGCATCTGACATCTTTCCGCTAGAGAAATTTGTCAAACATCTAACACTATCTATCTTCTCAATACTTCCTCCACCAGTAACAACCACTCTTCGCTTGCTCCAAAATCCATCTCTTAAAAGCTCACGAGCTGTAGTATCAAATATCACTTGAGGCTCAGCCATCGCTCCAACCCCCTTATCGTTGCAAGCTAAAAGCTTATCTTGAGGCTCACACACCACAAAGCCTCTTTTTTTAAGTTTTTTTAAACTCTTTTTCGTGATAGGATTTAGTAGCATATGAGTATTGGCTGAGGGTGCTATGATAATCTGTTTGTTAAAGGCGAGTGCGGTTTGAGTAAGAAGATTGTCAGCAATGCCGTTGACAAGCTTATTGATACTATTGGCAGTTATGGGTGCTATGAGAAAAACATCTGCCCACTTGCCTAGATGTATATGGTTAAGCCTATTTGCCCAATTTTCACTTTTTGCATGTAGAGCCTCATTTTGACTTATGGCTTCAAAAGTAAGAGGGGTTATAAATCGCTTTGCCTCTTCACTCATAACAACCTTTACACTTGCTCCTGCTTTTACAAACAGACGAATAGTCTCCAAACTTTTATATATCGCTACACTTCCCGTAACTCCTATGAGGATTTTTTTACCCTTAAGCATTGTTTTTGCCAAAAAATTTATAGAAAAAACTATCTACCACCTTTAAAGGAGCTCTTGCTATCGCTAAAGAGCCTTTTTTGACATCTTTTGTGAGAGTAGTTCCGGAGGCTATGATGACATCATCCTCTATATGCACTGGTGCAACTAGCTGAGTATCGCTCCCTATAAATACATTTTTGCCTATGATAGTTTTATGCTTCTCTTTTCCATCATAATTACAAGTGATAGTACCACAGCCTATGTTGGTTCCACTATCAATCTCGCAGTCTCCTAAGTAGCTTAAATGTCCAGCTTTAGCTCTATTGAGGGTTGATTTTTTTATCTCTACAAAGTTACCCACCTGAGAATGGAATAAAATTGATTTTGGTCTAATTCTAGCCATAGGACCCACGATTGAGTTTTCTAATACACTATCCTCTATAACAGAGCCAGTTTTTATGTGTGAGCTTATGATTTTTGCTCCGCTCAAAAGTGATACTCCGCTCTCCAAAACGGTCTCACCACTTATCTCAACATCACTCGCTATAAATATAGTTTCAGGAAGCCTCATAGTAACCCCTGCCTCCATAAAACGCCTTTTTATCCTTCTTTGCATTATCTCTTCAGCGATGCTTAGATGATATTTTGAGTTAACACCCATAAATGTATCTTTGTCTATAACTACCGCTTTAACTTCTATATTTTGTCTATTTGCTATGTTTACAAGGTCTGTTATATAGTACTCTTTTTGGGTATTATTGTTTAAGAGTTTTGATAGGTTTTCATCTAAAAACTTAGCATCAAAAAGATAGACTCCAGCATTTACACTTTTAATCCTCAGCTCATCACTAGAGGCGTCCTTATGCTCTACTATCTTTAAAACTTTATGTGAACCGTCCAAGATGACTCTACCATAGCCTGTTGGGTCGCTACATGTAAAGCAACTCATAACTATCTTCGCATTCTCTTTTAAAAAAGTTCTCATATCATCTGATTCAAGCAAAGGCATATCTCCATTGAGAACTAAAACTCTACTATATCTGGGCATAACAGACATAATAGCCCCACCAGTTCCAGGAAAGTTTTCGTGATCTTGCATCACAAAAGTTATGTTTTTAAAGTAAATGCTCATACTCTTTTTTATCAAATCAGCTTGATGATGAAGAACTACATGTATATCATCTGAAACTTTTTTAGCCTCTTTGATGATGTGATAAAGCATAGAAAATCCACTAATCTCATGAAGAACTTTCGGTTTTTTTGATTTCATTCTTGTGCCAAATCCAGCGGCCATAATAGCAATCGTCGTACTCATTGATAACTTTCCTATAAATTGTTTATCTAAATAGCCGATATTTTAACTAAATTATGTTTTAATCGTTATAAAAGGACTCTTTTAATCGCCTTTTAACATAAAAACAATTAAACTATAAAATTGATTTTGTGTACTTTCCAATATGATGCATAAGGTCAGCATAAAAAATTATCACAAGGAAGGGTATATAAATATGGATCTAGGAACCGTCGTTGGCTTAGTGCTTACACTAGCACTTCTTTTTGGTGCTATGGCGATGGGTGTTGGTATCGGTCCCTATATAGATATTCCAGCTCTTTTGATTGTTTTTGGTGGTACCTCGGGGGTTCTTTTAGTTGGTTTTAAGATGGAGCAGATAAAAAATATCTCTAAAATTTTTATGATTGCTGTTAAGCCTCCTGCTCAAGATCTTCCTGGCATTATCAAAAAGATGGTCGAATACTCCACAAAAGCTAGACGAGATGGCATCCTAGCACTTGAGGCTGATGCAAACAGTGAAGAGAATAAGTTTCTAAAAAAAGGGCTCTCCATGGCAGTTGACGGCAATGAGCCTGACACTATTAGAGACCTGCTTGAAACAGACATGGAACAAACAAGCGAAAGACACAAGAGTAATGCACAGATATTTGCTCAGATGGGCGGATTTGCTGGTGCTATGGGTATGATTGGTACACTTATCGGTCTAGTTGCTATGCTCCTAAATATGGCTGACCCTTCTGCGATTGGTCCTGCTATGGCGGTTGCTTTGCTAACAACTATGTATGGTGCAATGATAGGCAATATCATTGGTGCTCCAGTTGCAAATATACTTGAAATTAGGGATGTTGATGAGACTTTGACAAAAACTCTTATACTTGAGGGGATTATGGCGATTCAAGCAGGAGATAATCCTAGAACCTTAGAGGGTAAATTATTGTCATTCTTACCACCTAAAGAGAGAAGCTCTCAGTTTAACTAAGGTGAATTATGCCTAGAAAGAAAAAATGCCCCAAATGCCCCAAATGCCTACCAGTATGGCTTGCTGCTTTTGGAGATTTGATGTCATTACTTTTATGTTTTTTCGTACTTCTTCTCTCTATGTCTACTATGGATGCGAAAAAAGTGCAAGATGCTATAGGTTCTCTTGCAGGTGCTCTAAGTGTTCTTGAGGGCGGTACAAAAACGGAGATAAGTCGTGAAAGACAACAACAAGCAACACCAATTGAAACAATCGAAGAGACTACAAACAGAGTTGTAACTACTCAGCTTAGAAAAGCTATCATAGAGATAAATGAGATGCTACAGATATCTGGTGGTCCTAAGATACAACTAGAGGAGGCAGAAGATGGTTTTATCATAAGACTTCCTGATGGACTTCTATTTAAGCCAGGCTCAGCAATAATTCAAAATGCAGATGCTTTACTTTTTTTAAGACGAATTGCACTCATCATACAAAAACTACCAGAGAATTTACACATAAAAGCGAGGGGTCATACCGATATAAATCCGCCTGATAGCTCAAGCCTCTTTAAAGACAACTGGGAGCTCTCCACTGCAAGAGCAGTGAGTGTTGTAAAAGAGTTAATAAACAACAATATCGATCCACACAGAATGTCAGCCTCTGGAAAAGCAGAGTTTGATCCAGTCTCTTCAAATGCAACACCAGAGGGAAGAGCAAAAAACCGCAGAGTTGAGCTTCACTTCTACTCAATAGATGATGACACAAAAGATGAAGCTAAAAAAAGTGTATTAGATACTGTAAGAGAGGTGCGGTAGTTGAGAAAAATTGTTGCACTACTTTTAATTTTTAGTATAAATTTGCTTTTTGGTGTTGACTCAATTCCAACAATTAACTTAAACCTAACTGCTCCGAACACTCCAGAGCAGTTAGTGACAAGCCTGAATCTGCTTATCGGTCTTACGGTATTAGTTTTAGCACCATCTATACTGTTTGTTGCTACTAGTTTTTTAAGGCTGATAGTTGTTTTTTCATTTTTGCGTCAAGCTCTTGGAACTCAGCAGACACCTCCAAATCAAGTCTTAGTTTCACTTGCACTGATTTTAACTTTTTTTATTATGGAGCCAATAGCAAAACAATCTTATGAAGTAGCAGTAAAGCCTTATCTTGCTCATGAGATAGGCTTCCAAGAGGCACTCGAAAAGGGGATTGAGCCCTTTAAGGCTTTCATGGTAAGAAACACTAGAGAGAAAGATTTAGCTCTCTTTTTTAGAATAAGAGGACTTGATAATCCACAAACTATTGATGATGTTCCACTTACTATAGCGGTTCCTGCTTTTATAATCAGTGAGCTAAAGACCGCTTTTCAGATAGGTTTTCTTCTTTATCTTCCATTTTTAATAATAGATATGGTTGTTGCATCTGTTCTTATGAGTATGGGTATGATGATGTTGCCACCTGTTATGATATCCCTGCCATTTAAGTTGCTAGTTTTTGTTATGGCTGATGGCTGGAATATCCTTGTAGGTAGCTTAGTGGAGAGTTTTCACTGACCGCCTGTAATAGCTTGTGCAAAATTTATGAGGTTTTTGCTCCACTGCTCATCTAATGGGCTTATTTTTACAACAGGAATGCTTAGCTCATTTGCAATCTGTTTGGCGATTTTATCAGAGAATTCAGGTGATGTAAAAACAACAGACACACTCTGCTTTTTTGCTTTTTGAATAAGGTGTTTTAACTCTCTTGGTTTTGGATTCTTGCCTTCAACCTCTATAGGTATCTGAATTAAATTATACTCTTTCGCAAAATATCCCCAAGCTGGATGAAAAACCATAAATTTCATATTGCCTTGACTAAGTATGGCTCTTATCTCTGCATCTACGACATCTAAATGCTGTAAAAATCTATCTAAATTAGCCCTATAGTAACTTTCGTTTGCATTATCTAGTTTCTTGAGGGTATTATAGATATTTTGAGCGATAATTTTTACATTTTGTGGAGTTGTCCAAACATGAGGATCTTTTCTTTTGTGTTTATCATGTTTATCATGTTTATCGTGCTTATGGCAAGAGCAAGAGTGTTTTTGCATCTCAATCTTATCTATGCCATAAGAAGCATCAACTATCTTCATAGCCCTATTTTGATTTTGAAATCTATCTAGCCAAGCCTTTTCAAATTCAACACCAATAGCAAAGTAGACATCAGCATTCGATATGGCTATCATCTGAGATGGCTTTGGCTCATAAGTGTGCGGAGAGCTTCCTTGTTTTACCATGACAGTTGTATTAACTTTTTCTCCTCCAATAGCCTCAACAAATGTTTTTTGAGGAACTATGCTCACAACAATATTGATATTTGCATGCAAGATTGAGCCTGCAAATAGCACGATAAAAATCACTTTTTTCATAATCTTCCTTTTTTTATGCAACTAAGTCGCATATTATTTATGAAATGATATAATATATATGCTTTAATGCAACTTAGTTGCATTAACAACTGGAGAGAGTATGAATATAGAAAATTTAATAAAAAACAAAAACTTAAAACTTACAAATGCAAGAGTAGAAATTTTAGAAAAATTGGCTCATGCAACTAAGCCACTTAGTTATGATGAACTAAAAAATAGTATATCTATGGATAAAGCAACTTTCTATAGAAATATAGTTAAATTTGAAGAGAGTATGATTATAAATAGCCTTGAGTCAACCGACAAAAAAAGATACTTTGAGATCACAGGGTCGCAACATCCACATTTTATCTGCACAACATGTGACAAAATTGAGTGCATCAAAGAGTCTTTGGAAATTAATCTAAGTGGCTATATTGTTGAAAATATCATATTAAAAGGTAGATGCAAGGAGTGTATTACTTCACTGCTCAACTAAGATAAAAATGGATGGGGATATAGGATTCGAACCTATGAATATCGGCACCAAAAGCCGAGGCCTTACCACTTGGCGAATCCCCACTAATGAATAAATATTGGTTGCGGGAAATGGATTTGAACCATCGACCTTCGGGTTATGAGCCCGACGAGCTACCAAACTGCTCTATCCCGCGACATTTAAAGACTTGCTTTATGCAAGTGAGGTGAAATTATAGTTGATTTTTATCTGTTTGTCAAGGGTTTTCTTGTAGAATACTGAAAAAACAGAGATTAGGAAAAATATGTCAGCAATAGAGAGAGTAAAACAGGCGATAGAAGATATGAAACAGGGCAAGATGATTGTTATGTGCGATGATGAAGATAGGGAAAATGAGGGGGATTTAGTGTATCCTGCTATATTCTCCACTCCGCAAAAAGTAAATTTTATGGCTTGTAAAGCAAAAGGTCTTATATGCGTTTCTGTCTCAAAAAAGATAGCAGACAGACTAAGGCTAACCCCCATGGTGAGAGACAACGACTCACAGCACGAAACAGCATTTACGGTCTCTGTTGATGCTAGAGATTGCACTACCGGAATTTCTGCTAGTGAGCGAGATATGACTATAAAGATACTAGCTAATTGCACCAGTAATGCTGGTGAACTTGTGAGACCTGGACATATATTTCCTTTGATTGCAAAAAAGGGTGGCTCACTTGTTCGCACTGGTCATACTGAAGGCTCTGTTGATATATGTCGTCTTGCAGGGCTTGCTGAGTCTGCTGTTATATGTGAAATCATAAAAGAGGATGGCTCGATGGCAAGGCGGGATGATTTGGATATCTTTTGTAAAGAGCATGATTTAAATATCGTCTATATATCGGATATAGTAGAGTATAGAATGCGATATGAATCTCTCATAAGAGAGATCGCACAATCAACTACAAAATTTCTAGGGAGTAGTGCTAGACGTGTTGATATGGTTGATCATGAGGGAAGCCATCACATAGTGTATCTATTTGGTGAGGTTAAAAAAGAGTCTGCTGTAAAGTTTCACAACATTATGCCAGATATCGAGCTATTTGCAAATAGTAAAAAATTTGATGCTATAATGTGTGCAATTGAGTACCTAAAAAAGAGTGGCGGTGTTTTGATATTTTTAGGAGATGAAGGCTCTTCTAAAAAAGAGATGAAAGAGTATGGTATAGGTGCTCAAATACTAAAAAAACTTGGCATTGAAAAGATTCATCTTCTAACATCTTCAAAAGGCAAAGAGTTTGTTGGGCTTAGTGGTTTTGGACTCAATATAACTGAAGAGCTTTAACCAAACTACTCAACAAAATTGCTAAAACTCTTTTGGTACACTATAGTCTAGCTCTTCTGTATCTGTAGCAATCTTAATTATATCTTTTTGAGAAAGCTTTCCCAAAAGAGCGATTGAGCCTAATCTCATGCACCATATCCTAAGATACTCTAGTTTTTTATCCTCTTTTTTTAGTTGTGATGATACACTCCAAGAACGAATGCTTTTGATCTCTTTATAATTTAATAGATTTATCATATCCTTATCTGTTACTCTCTTTTGCACATGTGGGCGAATCTGCTCTTCACTTATACCTGATTTATAAGCTCTATATCCAAGCATAAGTGCTTTTGCACGCTCTGGATACTTTGTTTTTATCTTATCAAAGCTACTTCCATAGTATTTTAGTGCTGGAATTATATCTTTTGTTTTGTATATCTTCTCTTTTTCCATATAACTTGACTCTACCACTCTTTCTCCTATAGTTTTTATTGCTTGCTCCTCCAGTTGCTCTACAAACTGTATCTCCAGCAAAAACTCTTGAGTACAAAATAGCTTTATAGTTCCAATAGGCGAATTATAATAGTACACTATTTTTATGAACTATTATACCATATAAACCTAGCAATTTTGCTGAGCAACTACTTCGTTGTTACTAAGTTCTTGCCTTGTTGCTTACTGATATACATATTTTCATCTACTCTTGCTAGTAGGACTGTTAGATCTTCATACTCATTCAAAGAGGTTACTCCAAAGCTTGCCGTGACTACTGGCAGCTTCAAAAATCTATGTTTTTCTATCGTAATTCTAAATCTTTCTGCTAACTCTTTTGCCTCATTCAAGCTAGTATCTAAACATAAAATTATAAACTCTTCCCCTCCCCATCTAATAAAAATATCAGAAAAACGAGACTGGTCTTGCAGGATTGATACTATTTTTTTAAGAACATAGTCCCCTGAGTTATGTCCGTAAATGTCATTAATACTTTTAAAATTATCAATATCGAACATAATTATAGAGGATTTTTTAGAGTTTTTTCTTTGATTTAGTTGATTATATATCAACTCACTCCCTCTTCTTCTGTTAAAAATACCAATAAGAGGATCTGTATAGGCTCTTGAGAGTAAAGATTTAAACTCCACTAATCTTCTAAGCACGAATATAAGCAAAAATAAAGAGATAGATGCTAAAAAAAAGGCTATACTATCAAGCTTCAAATACTCATGTTGTTGAGATACTCTAAAAAACTTATCGCATAAACCAAAACTTAATATCAAAACAAGAGTGATAAATATAGTGCTTAAAAGAGCAATAAAATCTACATATACTTTGCGATACAGAAGACAAAAAGATTTTATCTCAAATACAAATTTCTTCATGCTATTAAACTTTATTTTTTATTCTTGTAGTTAATTCTAACCAACTTGAGATTAAAAAATGATTAATAAGTCATTGTAAATATTTGATGATAGATATATCATTGACTTATGATTATAGATGAATTAAACAAAAAGACCATAAAGATGCACAACACTGTTTCTGCCAATGTTTTAAAATTTAGAAAACAAAGAGGCTACTCTCAACTAAAACTAGCTTTAGACATCGGATTAACTGGCAATGCTTTTATAGCAAGAGCTGAAAAAAGAACTGGTAATGCCCATTTCAATATAGAGCAAATTGTTAAAATTTCCACTATACTAGATGTAGATATAGGAGAGTTTTTTATCTAAATTATATGCAATTTTCAATATAATCACTTTTTATGTCTAAAAAAAGGGAGGCTTATAGTGCTTATTAGAGTATATTATGACGATACTGATGCGGCTGGTATAGTTTATCATGCAAACTATCTTATTTTTTGCGAAAGAGCTAGAAGTGAGCTTTTTTTTGAGAAAGATTGGTCGCCTGCTATGAATGGTGGACACTTCGTTGTAAAAAGGATTGAGGCGGAGTATAAAAAACCTGCAAAACTTGGCGATATGATAGAGGTTAAGCATAAAATAATAGATATGAAAAATACATCTTTAACTCTTAAACAAACCATTTGGCTAGAGAGTACTGTTCTGTTTGAAATGGTATCAGTTTTAGTCTTTGTCGTAGATAGTAAACCCACAAAAATCAGCGATGAAGTAAAAGAGTTTTTGAAAAATACCTTCTAAAAAAGCTCTTTTTCAAATCTATTTCGTTTTGGTCTTACTATAGATATATCATACTCTACTTGATTTTCAATTATCTCTTCACTAAAACTTCGACTAGCTAGTGGCACAAAATACTGGGTATAGAAGTGATCAATTCCGATAGAGGTTGAGTAGTTTACCCAATCATAAACTATATTATGTCCAAATAGCGAGTTTAGCTCCTGCATCTGCACGGTAGACTCTCCTATAGAGTTTGCTATAAAAAACTCTCTTCTATCTTCAAATTGAGTTAGAGTTAAAAGCATTGGATTGTAGTTTATCTGAGTAGAGAGTATTATGTATGGCTCAATCTCATAAGCTCTAAGTTGTGAAGCTATAAGACTTGTTTTTACCAATGAAGTGTTCATGAAAATTGAGCTGTTATTCAATACAGTATTGTCTTTAAATATCCTTTTAAAGTCTACCCTTGAGCTATCCATAACCCTGCTATAGACTATCTGAGGACTTCTTTGTATGAGTGAATTGCTTAGCGAACTACTCAATGCACTCCTGTCTGAAAAATGAGCAATTCTGCTATTTGCGTGCATCAAAAGTCTATCTATCTGCTTGTTGTAGTCAATTCCTCCAAAAATTATATCAGAACCGCTCTCTTTAAAAACCTCACTATGAACCGTCGGTATATAGACAACTAAGCCGTAACTATTCTCTATGATTGTTTTTGCACCGATACTAGTAACTGGAGCTATAACATACTTAAATCCCTGCTCCTTTATCTTCTCTAGCTCTTTTAATATCGACTCCATATCTTCATCTTTTGAGTTAAATACTTTTACTTCAAAACTATTTTGTTTAGATACTAGATATGCTAAAACAGAGTTTACGGTTGTTGATGCATATCTTCTTATACTTTTTTGAGGAACTAGCATAGCTACTCTTATGGAGATTTTCTCATCTTCAAAAATCCTAAAGATTCTTTGATAGTAGGCAAACTCGCTTCTCATAAAATAGAGCTCTTGAGCAGAGCTATTATAACGACTTATAAAGGAAAATATCTGCCCATCTCTCAAGAGTTGCTCCATGCACCGCACATCACATACTTGAGTATCTAAATTTAAAAATATACTTTTTGTTAGTGGAATGTTTGAGAGCTTATCACTCTTTGCAAACAGTACTGAAACCATAACCAATAGAACTAAAATAGTCCTCATAATAGACTCTTAACTTTTAACATGTCCTGAAAAACCTCTTTTTTAAATGATGGATTTCTAAGCAAAAAATAGGGACAAAAAGTAGAAACCAATTTTGCACTCCCTAAACTCAAAACTTCGCCTCTTGTGTTTGATGTAAGTGTACCATAATCTTCACTCAAATGGCGAAAGCTCTCAGAGCCAAGAGCAACTATAACATCGGGATTTACCATCTCAAAAGGGATATAGTATCTAAAAAGGAGTTAAAAAAAGTAAAGCCCCGTTAAATGGGGCTTTAAAGACAGATGATGTTGTAGCTAGACTTGCTCTACAGCAACTTCAACTGGGTTGCTTTCCCAAACACCATGCTTGGTGCAGTAAGCATGTGCTATCAGCTTAAGCTTTTTAGTTGTTGGAACTATGTTAAATGTTACTTCAGCATGCCCTTTTTCGCCTTGACCCCCAAGAGTTCCTGGCACAAAATCAGCACGACCTAAAAGTGTTTCTCCATTGTAGAGTGCTACATTTGCAATAAAGTGGTCAAAATCATCTGGATGGCTATACTCATCGCCTACTTTTACAGTTACACCAAATGGCTCACCACTCTTAGTGGTGCTACTACAGCGAACAAATGGTGAGTGTCTGTCTACATAATCCCTCTTTGCTTCTCTTTGGACAGTATCAATGTCAACATAACGATTAATCTTTGGCATGTTTGCTCCTTTAAAATAATTCCGAATTATACTTAAATAGGATTAAAATAGTCTTATTTAAAAAACTTAGATAAGCGTGGTTGCTACCTTATGGAAATCTAATCCTAGTTTTGAGCCATCCTTGCAACCTAAAGCCATAAGAACAACTTGTGCTGTTGAGAAAACACTTAGTCCTATGTCTCTTCCAACACAGCTCTCAAGGCTCTTTTGATGGGATTCAAACATCACAAAACTTCTAGCATCATTAGCCACTACAAAATCAGCGGCATTATCAAAAGCATCTAACATAACTGTCCCAGCAAGAGTGTAAGCAAATCTCTTTGAGGCTCTTAGTATCTCATACCCATCACTATCATTTTGCCTTTCGAATTTTACTATATTAGTACCCAGTAAAGCCAATATAGTCTCATTTAAATCCAGATTTTGTGCTCTGTTTCCACTAAAGATAGCTATATTGAACTTATCAAAAGGGAGCTTAATCATCTTTTGAAGTTTGTCAAAACCAACCACATCTCTTAAAACCTCGTTTACATGCAGGACTTTTGTATCTAAGCACAACTTAAATCCATCTTTATCAAGTCTCTGCATCACAGCATCTCTTAAATCACAGCTCTGCAAAAGCATAATTTTTGCTACATTTAAAGATGTATATGAGCTATCTTCAATACAGAGGATATCAGCCTCTTCGCCTTTTGCAAGTGCTAAGTTATATGCACAATTGTATAAAAATGCTTCCTCATTTAGTGCCTCTCCTTCAGTTGCTATGTCAGGTTTTGAGTTTTTTAAAACAGGGGCTTCTACCTTGAGTCTACCAAGCAACTCTTGTGCTGCTACTACAAAAGAGTTTGCTACATCTCTCTCTATGATGTTATCAAATAGTCTGTACATTAGAATCCTCCACTTATAGCTCTTTGTGCATTTACAAAACTGTTTACAATGCTGGGCTCATTTATAATTGCATTTTTGAGATACACTACTTTTCTTTCTAGCTCGCTATTGACAGGATAAAGCTTGTTTGAGATGTTTACATGTAGCCAAACTCCGCTCTCTTTTTGTGCTATTGATTCTAGTATCTCCACTCTTCTATCTGGATATTTTTGCACCATGTCATAAGCAAAAGCAAATAACCCGTCTCCTATAAAATCCTCCTCTAGGTTAACTATAGGAGATGTGTAGTGCTCTCTTATGTAGGATCTATAAACCTCTTTATCGTCTGAGTCTACAAAAGCATCAAACAGTTCAAGTTTTGCTTCAAAATCCTCTGTATTTATAATCAAATCTTTTGTTGAGTGCTTTGAGCTAAGTGGGTCTAACTGCCACTGCTCCCCAAAAAACTCTCTTATATCTTCTATCTTTTCGTTTGTAAATATTGCTTTAGAGTCTATTCTTATCGCTGCATTTTCTCCTGTTGGATACCCAAATGAGCTCTCATCATCTTTTATCAGAGCTAGCAAATCTGCAACACTCTTCTTTGCATCTATCTCTATAGTTACTTTTTTATAGTATGGAAGATAGTCAACTTTAGAGTCAAATCTAAACACTTCGATAACTAGTTTATGCACCATTGTAAACTCTCCTATTTTTTATTATGAAGTTTACTATTTAATTACTTAAGATATAATAGAAAAAAAGATTTACAGTATGAATAAAGAAGAGTATCTGATTTCAAGTTTTAAAAGTAACAAAATAGGAGATGATGGAGCTATAGTTGACGCTAGAGTCTACTCGAAAGATCTATTTTGTGAAGATATACACTTCAAACTGTCATGGATGAGCTTAAGACAAATCGCAATTAAAAGTATGCTAATCAACATATCTGATGCAATTGCTATGAATGCAAAACCAAAACAGGCTCTTATAGGGCTTGTTGTTCCTTCATCTTTCTCTCTTTTACAGATAGATGAGCTTCTAAGTGGTTTTAAAGATATCGCAACTAAATACAAATTTGAGATCATAGGCGGAGATACAGCATGTGGTAAAAAGCTTATGATCTCTATCACAATCATCTCTTGCACAAAAAACCCAATCCTAAGAAGTGGCATGAAAAAAGGCGATCTTATAGCATACACAGGCTCTATCGGGGACTCTAAAAAAGGCTTGACAGCTCTTTTGAGGGGTGGTAAAATCGGCTCAAAAAGTAGATTTATACTTCCAGCTTTAAAAGCAGATTTTTTTTATGAAGCTTCAAAACATATAAATAGCGGACTAGATATATCTGATGGACTCTCAAAAGATCTATCAAGACTTTGCAAGAGTAGTGCCAACACAGGGGTAAGATTTCTAAAAAAATTCTCTAAGCAAAAGCTTTGTAGTGGAGAGGAGTATGAGATGCTCTTCTCTTTTTGCCCAAAAAAATTGGCAAAAATCAGATCAATTGCAAAAAAACATAGAACCGATATAACTATTTTTGCAAAGGCATGTAGAGGCAGATACACCTCTACATGTAAAGAGAATCACTTTTGAAGTTCTGAATCAATCAACTCTTTTAACTGCTCATATCCAAACTTTGGAAGTGGTTTTGTGTTGACAAAGTAGGTTGGTACTTTAGTTATGCCTAAAACTTTAGCATCAGCTAAATCTTGCTCTACAAGACTATCCATAGCTGGACTTCTCATGCTTTCAATCAACTTATCGATATCTAAACCTAACTCTGGTAGAAACTTCCAAAGATATTGAGGATTTGGGTTTTGAGGATTTGACCAGTACTGTTGCTTTACAAATGCCAACTCTAAAGTCTCTGTAAGTTTTCCTTGCTCTCTTGCGGCCTCTATCATTCTTACAACATGCTCTGAGCTTGGAGAGTGCGGAACATAACGAAGAGTCAATCTTATCTTGCCCTCATTTTTCTTCATTATCCCCTTTACAAGCGGATGGAACTGTGCACATGTAACACAAGATGGGTCAAAAAACTTGACTATATGAACTTTTGCATCTTTATCGCCCTTACTCCACGAATGCGGTCTCTCAAAAAGCTCTGCTCTCTCTTTTGCTATCTTCTGAAGCTCTTTTGCTTGTTGAGCATTATAAAAAAACCCCCCTATTGCAAAAAGCACAACTATCACAACTGCTGTAGCTATAACAATCTTCTGTTGATTCACACTAACCTCTCTTTTTTATCATATTTGGTATCAGGGTTTTTGTATATACCCATATAAAGCAAAATTGCTATCAAAGTAAATGCCACCAAGGAGAGCATTGGAATTGTCACGAAACCAAATATCTCGATATACTTAACCGAACAGGGAATTCCACTCACACAAGGAGTTGCACTCTGCGGAATTACACCATACTGGATCAAGTTATGATACAGTGCAAGCACCCATCCGATAACAACAAACGGGGCACTATACCTCAAAACACTTCTATCAAACGGCATCATGCCTACTAAAAATATAATAACCAAAGGATACATAACAATTCTCTGATACCAACATGTATTACATGGCGGAAACATCATTATATCACTAAAAAACAGACTCCCTAGAGTCGCAACAGTAGCCACTATCCAAGCTAAAAAAAGAACAAGCCAACCTCGACTTAGTTTGTTTTCTTTCATCATATTTCTACCCTTATATTTTTCAAATTATATTTATATTTTATTAATGCATTATTAATAATCTCTTTCTAATGCAAATCCTGCCCAAGTTTGTGCTGTTGGCATCACCTCAAGTCTGTTTACATTTACATGTAAAGGTAGTTTTGATAGAGTAAATATAAGATTTGCTATATCTTCGCCACTTAAGGGCTTAAGTCCGTCATATATTGCATCTGCTTTTTTATCGTCGCCTTTAAATCTCACATTTGAAAATTCAGTTTTAGAGAATCCTGGCTCTATGTTAGTAACTCTTATATTTGTTCCTTTAAGATCATTTCGTAGATTTAGTGAAAACTGCTGAACAAATGCCTTTGTGCTTCCATAAACATTCGCCCCCTCATAAGGCCAACTTCCTGCGATTGAGCCGAGATTAAATATATACCCACTTTTTCTTTTCATCATAACAGGTAAGACCGCCTTTGTGGCATAAAGAAGTCCTTTTATATTTGTGTCTATCATAACCTCCCAATCATCCAAAAGTGCATCTGATGCCTTCTCTAGACCTAAAGCAAGACCAGCACTATTTATGAGTATATCTATATCTTTATACTCTGTCGGAAGATTCTCAATAGCTGAAAAAATATCTTTTTTATCTCTTATGTCAAGCGAAAGCGTATATAT
>CAZLXQ010000002.1:0-2042 GCA_964563675.1 uncultured Sulfurospirillum sp. | reverse complement strand
TTAACTCCTTTAGCCTCTCTTTTCGTCTTCCTATTGCTATAACTCTGCACCCATCTTTTGCAAACATTTTGACTGATTCTCTACCAAACCCCGATGTTGCTCCTGTTACTAAAACTACTTTTGACACTACTCTCTCCTGTTTTTGCCCTATTTTATTAAAAATTAGCTACAATTAAAGTAAAAGAGTAATCAATATGGACTTGACTTGGGATGATTTATACAGTGTGGGCAATGACAGAATAGACAAGGAGCATAAAAATCTTTTTAAGGTTGCAGCAGAAGCATTTAGTGTTGTTGAGCCGAACAAAAAAATAAAAAAAATAAAAACTGTTCTTGAAAAACTTCTAACATACACACAAAAGCACTTTCAACACGAAGAGAGCTTTATGCTCTCCATAAAATACCCAAATCTAGAATCGCACAAAAAGTTACACGGAAACATCATAAGCTCTATGAATAAATTTATAAAAAATATTCCTAACATGAAGGCATCTGAGCTAGAGAAAGAATTAGCGCATTTTATAAAAATTTGGTTCATATCGCACATAGTATATGAAGATAAAAAAATCACACAATGGATAGATAAAAATGAAATTCCTGATTTTGAACTGAGCTGGAAAAACTCCTATAGCATAGGGGATATAAAGATAGATGCAGAGCATCAAGAGCTATTTAAAATTGCAAGTGAAGCGTTTAGAAAAGTGCCCTCAGGTGAGAAAAAAAATCATCTTAAAAAGACTCTGTGTAAACTGTTTAGATACTTTCAAGAGCATTTTAAGAACGAAGAGGAGTACATGAAGAGCCTCAAGTACGATAAACTTGAGGAGCACAAAGCCATGCATGTGGAGATTGTAGAGTCTCTAAGCAGACTCATAAAAGACTCTTTAGATATGAGTATTGAAGATATAGAAGATAGTATAACATGCTTTATAGAGGTCTCTCTTGTTGATCATATTATCAATGAAGATAAAAAAATATCATACTGGGTGCAATTTTTAAAAGACTTAAAAGAAGTCTAATGCTATAATTCGAGTTCAATTTAATATATAGGAAAAATATGGAAGAGTTAAAAGTATATAGCTACTCAAAAGAGGAGTTAGCAAAGTTTCAGTATGCCGTTATAACTACAAACAATGGTTCTATGAGCACAAAACTATTTGCAGAAGAGACCCCAAATACAGTTGCAAACTTTGCACATCTTGCAAATGATGGTTTTTATAATGGCCTTAGTTTTCACCGTGTAATCCCTGGTTTTGTTGCTCAAGGCGGTTGTCCACAAGGCACTGGAACAGGTGGGCCTGGCTGGGCTATCGAATGTGAAACTTCATCAAACACAAGCCTTCATGCAAAAGGTGCACTCTCTATGGCTCATGCGGGTCCCGATACTGGCGGTAGTCAATTTTTTGTATGTTACGGAGCTCTTCCTCATCTTGATGGTCTTCATACTGTTTTTGGTGCTATTGAGCCAAGCGATGAGAAGAGTATGAAAGTGCTAGACTCAATAGAGCAAAATGACACCATAATAAGTATCGAAATTAAAGAGTCTTTGTAGTATAAATTGTAAGATTGGTGGAGTTGTCCTCCACCAATCTCTTTGTAAATCTCGTCTGTTCTTTTTGGTATCTTGTTTTGTGATGCTCCACTTTTCATCTCCTTATTTATAAACCTCACTATGCGTTCCTATGTCTACCAAGATTATCTCCTCATCTGTTATGATTAGCTCTAGCACTACTCTATAATTCATAGATATTGAGATAGAGTGATACTCTTTGAGTGAGCCTTTTAGTTTGTGTAGCCTAAGCGAGGGGTGATGGGGGTTTGCTTTTAGTGTTAAAAGGGTTTTACCGTACCTCTCTTTTAGGTCTGGGTGCTTTTTTATAAAGCTTTTTTCTTTCTTTATGTACTTATCACTCAATAAGATTTTATACACTACAAGCTTTCTAAATGCTCTTTGATATGCTCATCAGTTGTTAAAGTTTTATATCTTCCCTCTTTTATATCTTTCATAGTTTCAAGATATGCCTCATCTAGTTCTAAGGCTC
>CAZLXQ010000001.1:0-41271 GCA_964563675.1 uncultured Sulfurospirillum sp. | reverse complement strand
AAAAAGAGAGATTTTATATCATAAGTGATATCGCTTATGCTGATTTGACATTTGAAGGCTACAAAACACCCTCTATATTTGAAGTTGAGGGTGCAAAAGATGTGGCAGTAGAGAGCTTTACACTTTCAAAAAGTTACTCTATGGCTGGCTGGAGAGTAGGCTTCATAGTAGGAAATCCAAAGATGATAAATGCACTTCAAAAGATAAAATCTTGGTTTGATTATGGCATGTTTACACCAATCCAAGTAGCATCTACTGTAGCTCTTGATGGTCCACAAGAGTGTGTTGATAGTATAATCACTACTTATCAAAAAAGAAGAGATGTTTTACTAGAGAGCTTTGCAAATGCTGGCTGGAAGATAGACAAGCCAAATGCAACTATGTTTATCTGGGCAAAGATACCCCAAGTTGCTCAACACCTAGGGAGCATGAGCTTCTCAAAACAGCTTTTAACAGAGGCAAAAATAGCAGTAAGTCCTGGAATCGGCTTTGGTGAGGGTGGCGACAACTATGTAAGAATCGCTCTTATAGAGAATGAAAACAGAATTCGTCAAGCAGCAAAAAACTTAAAGAAATATTTAAAAAATTTAGAAAAGAGTAAATAAAATGATTAAGGTCGGAATTATAGGAGTCGGAACAGTTGGTGCAAGTGTTGTTAAAATCTTAGAAGAAAATAGTGACATCATAGAAGCAAGAAGTGGCACAAAAATAGTTCCTGTTATGGGAATAGTAAGAGATTTGAGTCGTGATAGGGGAGTTAATATCCCGCTTAGTACAGATATAGATGATGTTCTAAAAAGTGATAAGATAGATGTTGTTATTGAACTTATGGGCGGTGTTGATGAGCCGTTTAAGGTGGTTAAAAGAGCTTTAGAGAGTGGAAAATCAGTAGTAACTGCAAATAAAGCACTTTTAGCTTATCATCGCTATGCTTTACAAGATATTGCAGGCTTAACTCCTTTAGGATTTGAGGCTAGTGTTGCTGGGGGAATTCCTATCATCAAGGCTCTTAGAGAGGGTTTGAGCGCAAATCATATAGAGTCTATAAAAGGCATCATGAATGGGACTTGCAATTTTATACTAACAAAGATGATGAGTGAAAGCATAGAGTTTAAAGAGGTCTTAAAAGAGGCACAAGAGCTTGGATATGCAGAGGCTGACCCCGCTTTTGATGTAGGCGGATTTGATGCGGCTCATAAACTTCTCATACTAGCTAGCATAGCTTATGGAGTTCATGCCAATCCTGAAGACATACTTATAGAGGGGATTGAGCAGATAAGTAGCGAAGATATATTTTTTGCTAAAGAGTTTGGTTATAGCATTAAGCACCTCACCATCGCAAAAAAATGTGATAACAAAAAAGTGGAGCTAAGGGCCCATCTAGCACTAGTGTCGACCTCTCAGATGATATCAAAAGTAGATGGTGTTATGAATGCGATTAGTGTTATTGGCGATAGAGTTGGCGAGACTATGTATTATGGAGCTGGAGCTGGTGGAGATGCTACTGCTAGTGCTGTAGTTGCAGATTTGATTGACATCGCTAGAGCAGGACAAAGCTCTCCTATGCTTGGATTTAAAAGAGGCTTAGAGGGTGGGGAGTTTACACTTTTGAGCTCAGATGAGATTGAGACAAAGTACTATATCAGAATCAAGGTCTCTGACGAGATAGGAGTTTTAACTAAGATAACTGCTATATTGGGAAGTTTTGGAATCTCTGTAAATAGCTTTTTGCAAAGACCAGACCAAGACATAGCTACCGCAACTCTTCTTTTTTCTACACATAGATGTAAAGAGTTAGATATACAAAACGCCATAAAAGAGCTTGAAAAACTCTCTACATGTAAAGAGAAGCCTGTTATGATTAGGATTGAAGATTAGCCTTTTTGTTGGCTTACAAGCAGAGAGTAGAGCAGTAGAGTATCTAAAAAATAGTGGCTACTCTATAGTTGAGCGAAATTTTCATTCAAGATTTGGCGAAATAGATATAGTTGCTAAAAAAGATACTATTTTGCACTTTTTTGAAGTGAAATACTCGAAAGAGTATGATGCCTTAGAGAGAATAACACCTAAAAAACTACAAAAAATTATAAAAACAGTAGACTATTACATATATCGAAAAAATATCAATTTAGATTATCAAATTGATGCACTTATAATGAATGATAGCTCAATAGAAATTATAAAAAATATTAGTTACTAAAAATTACTATTAAAAACTGACTAAAGTTTAAGCTATAAGGTGTATAATCATAATTATAAAATATAATTAGGAGAGAGTGATGGGAAAATATTTAGACTTAACAGTAGCAAACTTTGATGAATCGATCAAAGAGGGAGTAGCATTAGTAGATTTTTGGGCTCCATGGTGTGGACCTTGTCGTATGCTTGCACCTGTGATAGAGGAGTTAGCTGAAGAGTTTGATGGTAAGGCAAAAATCTGCAAAGTAAATACAGACGAAGAGCAAGATATCGCGGTTAAGTATGGTATCCGCTCTATTCCTACAATCCTATTTTTCAAAGACGGTGAACTAATAGACCAGATGGTTGGTGCTTCTTCAAAGCAAGTTTTAGCCGATAAGATTAACTCACTATAAAGCATGAGGTTAAATTCAGGACAAGGGCAGTTCTCCCTTGTCTTTGCTTCCTTTTTTGGAGCTGCTATGGTAGCGGCTGCTTTTGCATACTCTAATTATAGGTTTTCTCAGTATAAGTTTATAGATTTTTCACAATCTATTTTTTATACAAAAGATGATATTTTCACTCCAAAATATGATGAGTTTATAGTGGTGATTTATAGCTCCAATATGCAAAATTTTGATACAATTAAAAGTAAAATATCCAAAGAGTATCCTATTGTAGCAATAGACATGTTTCAGCAAAAAAGAGGAGAGATAGATGGGGTTTTATATATATGGGCTGGTATGAACACACTTCTTCAAGTAGTTCAACGCTTCAATGTAGTTGAGATTCCAAGTAATTTTAAGCTCAAAAGATACAGAGGCTCAAACTTTAAGCAAGATAGTTTAGTAAAAGTAATAGAATAAGGGAAAACAATGATGCTTGATTTAGCGATAATAGGTGGAGGTCCTGCTGGTTTAACAGCGGGCATGTATGCAACTCGTGGTGGACTTAAAGCCGTAGTGATGTTTGAAAAAGGTATGCCAGGTGGGCAGATAACAGGAAGTAGTGAGATAGAGAATTATCCCGGAATTGCTCATGAAGTAACTGGTATGGAGCTTATGGAGCCGTGGCCAGAGCAGTGCATGAGATTTGGCATGAAGCACCGCATGGAAGAGGTTGGCAGAATTAGTAAAGAGGTGGACACTTTCAAAATTGAGCTTCTTAGCGGAGAGGTTGTAGAGGCTAAGAGTGTTTTAATCTCAACAGGAAGCACACCAAGGCGAGCAGGAATTAAAGGCGAAGATGAGTTTTTTGGAAAAGGAGTTAGCACTTGTGCTACATGTGATGGATTTTTCTACAAAGGCAAAGAGGTTGCAGTTTTAGGGGGTGGTGATACAGCTCTTGAAGAGGCACTATATCTTGCAAACATATGCTCAAAAGTATATCTAATTCATAGAAGAGACACATTTAGGGCTTCACCAATAACAATAGAAAAGGTGAAGAGCTGTGAAAAAATTGAGCTGATTTTAAACTCAAATGTTAAAGAGATAGTCGGTGATAAGATGGGTGTTACAGGTGTTGTTGTTACCGATAAGCAAGACAATAAGAGAGCTTTAGATGTGCCTGGAATTTTTGTTTTTGTTGGTATGAATGTAAACAACTCTATCTTAAAACAAGCTGACGGAAATTACTTATGCGATTTAGATAAAAGTGGAAATGTAATAGTTGACTTGAAGATGAAAACCTCCGTTAAGGGACTGTTTGCAGCTGGAGATATAAGAATAGATGCTCCAAAACAGGTGGTAAGTGCGGCTGGAGATGGTGCGATAGCAGGTATACAGGCGATAGAGTACATCAATAATTAAGGAGTTTTTGTGATAAATGTAGGAATTCACGGCTCAACAGGCAGGGTTGGAGAGCTTTTGATAGAGAATCTGAAAAAAGATGAAAAAGCACGACCCTACATGCTCCATGCTATTGAAAAGTTTAGCTTTGCGCTTCCTGATGATGTAAAGATTACAGACAAAACAGCCACTCTTTTAGAGAAGAGTGATGTTGTTATAGATTTTACTATTGCTGCTGGAGTCGAGACTCTTTTAGAAGCTGCCTTAACAAACCCAACCCCTCTAGTTATAGGAACGACTGGTCTAAGCTCTCATCAGCTGAATCTTTTAAGGGAGGCTAGTACAAAAATGCCGATTCTCTACTCTACCAATATGTCACTAGGAATTGCTGTAATGAACAAGCTTGTAGAGTTAGCTTCAAAAAGTCTTAGTGATTTTGATATAGAGATAGTTGAGCAGCATCATAGATATAAAAAAGATGCGCCAAGTGGAACTGCTATCACTCTTGGAGAGCATGCCGCAAGAGGTCGAGGACTTGAACTTGATGCTGTAAGAGTTAGTGGAAGAGATGGACTTGTTGGCGAAAGAAGTAAAGATGAGATTGCTGTTATGGCTCTAAGGGGTGGTGATATAGTGGGTCGTCATACTGTAGGTTTTTATAATGATGGTGAATTTATAGAGTTAAATCATACTGCGACTAGCAGAGATACTTTTGCAAAAGGTGCAATTAAAGCAACAAAATGGATAGTTAATCAGTCAAATGGCTTGTATCACATAAGTGACTGTTTGGGACTAAATTAGTGTGTGCAGTTGTTGGAGTTTTTGGCAACACTGAAGCCTCAAGAGTAGCCTACTATGCGCTGTTTGCTATGCAGCATCGCGGACAAGAAGCGACAGGAATAAGCTGTAGCGATGGTAAACACATAACAACAATCAAAAGAAGAGGTTTAGTGACTGATGTTTTTGATGAATCTACACTTCATAGACTCAAAGGCCACATGGCGATAGGTCATAATAGATACTCAACAGCAGGAAGTGAGTCTGTTGTAGATGCTCAACCAGTTTTTGCAAACTATCAGCTAGGTGAAATATCTATAGCTCACAATGGCAATTTGATAAATAAAAATGAGGTAAGAAGCTCACTGATAGAGCAAGGAGCCATCTTTCAATCCTCTATGGATACAGAAAATATAATTCATCTCATAGCAAGGAGTCAAAAAGAGAGGCTAAGAGATAGGATTATAGAGGCTTTAGAGGTCATAAAAGGAGCATACTGTCTTTGCATTCAAAGTAGAAGCAAGATGTTTGCCATAAGAGATAGATATGGGATTCGCCCTTTTAGCTTGGGTCGTCTTAAAGATGGTGGATATATAGCCTCTAGTGAAACTTGTGCTTTTGATTTAGTTGGAGCTAAGTTTGTCAGAGATATCAAGCCAGGAGAGATGATAATCTTCGAAAAGGGCTGTGATGAGTTTAAATCAATCCAACTTTTTGAACCAGACCCTCATATATGTGCTTTTGAGTATATATATTTTGCAAGACCTGATAGTGATATTGAGGGTAAAAATGTGTATGCGATTAGAAAAGAGATGGGAAGAGCACTAGCAAGAGAGTGCAAGGTTGATGCTGATTTAGTTATACCAGTTCCTGATAGTGGAGTGAGTGCAGCACTTGGGTATGCCCAAGAGAGCGGTATCCCTTTTGAGATGGGGATTGTGAGAAACCACTATGTTGGAAGAACTTTTATAGAGCCAACTCAAGAGAGACGCGACATGAAAGTCAAGCTAAAACTATCTCCTATAGTTTCGCTTTTAAAAGGTAAAAAAATAGTGATTATAGATGACAGCATTGTAAGAGGAAC
The DNA here is from genome assembly GCA_964563675.1 of uncultured Sulfurospirillum sp. Taxonomy (GTDB): domain Bacteria; phylum Campylobacterota; class Campylobacteria; order Campylobacterales; family Sulfurospirillaceae; genus Sulfurospirillum_A. The sequence continues at coordinate 35,445 of CAZLXQ010000001.1, read as the reverse complement.
GACTGCAAAAAGAATTATTAGAATTTTAAAAGAGGCAGGAGTGGGCGAAGTTCATATGCGCATAGCTTCACCAACCATAGAGCATCCCTGTAGATATGGCATAGATACACCAAGCTATAAAGAGCTTATAAGTGCAAACTATAACATAAAGGAGGTGAAGAGCTATATCAATGCAGACTCCCTGGACTTTTTAAGTATTGATGCACTAAAAAAAAGTCTTGGTGATGAGAGAAACTACTCTTTAGTCAGTTTTGATGGAAACTATTTCATCACATAATGCAAGAGGTGCTGACTGCGGGAAAATACTTCCGTAAAAAATATGGTGTCAATGTATACAAGACTCCTATATCACTACATGGGTTTACTTGTCCAAACATAGATGGAACTAAGGCTCGTGGTGGTTGTATATTTTGTGAAAATGAGTCTTTTAGTCCAAATCTTGGAGTGCAAAAACTAAAAGGCACCTCTTTAAACATAAACTCCTTGAGTAATCCTTTTTTAATCTCACAAATAGCACAACTTGAATCTCAATTCAATCAAAGCAAGATAAAATTATCAAAAAAATTTAGTGCCAAAAAGTTTTTAGTCTATTTTCAATCATTTACAAATACTTATGCCCCATTTGATACACTAAAAGCTCTTTACGATAGAGCATTTGAGCTAGAAGACACGATTGGTATAAGTATAGGCACTAGGGCTGATTGTGTTGAAGATAGGTTGCTAGAGTATTTAGGTGAAAAGTCAAAGACTAAAGAGGTCTGGATAGAGTATGGCATCCAGTCAACCGACAATAAAACACTAGAAAGAATCAATAGAGCAGAGAAGATAGAGGAGGTTATAGAGCAGATAAGAAAGACGAGGAGATATGGATTAAAAACATGCATTCATCTTATATTTGGTCTTCCTAAAGAGTCTCAAGAGATGATGCTAAATAGTGTTCAAGCTGCCATTGATTTAGAAGTTGAGTCTATAAAAATCCACCCACTATATGTTGTAAAAAAAACAGCACTTGCAAGTGATTTTAAAAAAGGGAAGTTTACTCCCATAAGCGAAGAGCTATATATAGACACTCTAGTAAAAACTATCAAAATGGTACCTCAAGAGATGATGATACAAAGAGTAAGTGCCGGTGTGAGTGATGATAGTCTGCTCTCTCCTAGCTGGTGCTATGATAAACACAAACAGATGTTTAGTATAAAAAAGGCACTTCAAAAAGAGGGCTACAACTACTAGGAGACCACTGCAAGAGATTTGTTAGCGGCAGTAGAGCTTATAGTTCATAAAAGGATTTCTGAAGTATGGAGGAAATGGCATTGAAACTGAAAAGTTTCTAAGCTCTCCTTTATGAAAGTCTCTTGCGATTATAAATTCATTGACTATAGTAGAGGGTCTCTCATCTCTTTTCATAGAAAAAAGGCTAAATCCAGATGGAGAAAATACTTGTGCACCTGTTATGCCACCCCCAGTCATAGCATTATTGACAAGTTTTACCTTTAGTTTGCATCTTCCTATATTGAAATTTCCTGTATTTCTTATCTGCCCTCTTAGCGTAAATGACTCTGTTATAAGAACACGCTCTTGAATCACATTTTCAAGCTCTGCTACTTTTGTGTATTTGTCTAGTATAAACATAGAAGATACAGCCATCAAGACAATAACAAGAAAATTTGAAAATAGCATCGGTATTATAATCTTTCTATCTGTCTGCCTTAGTGCAATCACACAAAATAGAGTAAATACAACTAAAAGAATGAGAAGAGCAAACCAATGTAGAATAGTAAAATATGCCATCTAATTCCCTCCTTTTTTTAGTAACATTCTGATTTTAATGAGATATTTATATCTTCTAAGAATCTATACCCATCAAAAATAGCCTTAAACTCTTTTGTTCTGTTTGTCTCTATGACCTCATCTATAACTATCGTCTTTTTTCTTAATGGCTTTAGTCGACTCAAGAGATTCTCTATGCTATTGTCACTACTTTTTAGTACAGCTACATCAATTTTACATATTGAGAAGCTATTTTTTGATATATTCTTAACACTTCCTGTGACTATAAGTGTGTCTGAAAAGTTTAGTTTTTTTGTCTCTATTAAGGTGCTAAATGAAGGTCGTAAATGTTCGTTGAGATAGTGCTTAAGTACAAATGGTCCAATAAGCAGGAGCATCAAAGAAATCATAAAAATTAAAATTGAAAAAATGGGACTTTTTTTTGCCATCAAAATAGATAGTAAAATCGTAATAAAAAACAGAAGAGCTAACCATGCATATGCAATATAGTCATAAGTAGTAAAATGATCAATATAAACTAAAATCGAAGCCTTAAGCCTATCTAGGTTTGACATGATACTACCTTGAGTTTTTCTCTTCTATGCCACTAAGTCCAAATCTTCTTTTTAGCTCTTGTTTTACCAAATCAGGGTTTATATTTTTATGAGCAAGTGCGACTAAAGTATGAAAAACTAAATCTGCCGCTTCATATATAATCTCTTTTTCATCACCATCTTTTACTGCAAAACTAAACTCACTAGCCTCTTCAGCTACTTTTTTAAGTATGGAATTATCCCCTTTTTCTAGAAGTGAAGCTACATAGGACTTTTTTGGGTCAGCTAATTTTCTCTCTTGAATTGTGTGGTATAATCTATCGCTTATACTATATGAGTCCATATTTTGCAAAATAGCACTAGGAGTCTCATCAATATCAACTCTATTGAAAAAACATGATTTTCGTCCTGTGTGGCAAGCAGCTTCACCATCTTGAATGACTTTGAGTAAAATTGTATCTAAATCACAATCAAGATAGATCTCTTTTACATGTTGAATATTCCCACTACTTTCGCCTTTTTTCCAGATTTTTTTTCTACTTCTTGAGTAGTAGTGAGCTAAATTTGTATCGCATGTAAGCTCTAAAGCCTCTTTGTTTATATATGCTAGCATTAGAACTTTGCCAGAGTCTAACTCCTGTGTAACTACAGGAATTAGACTATTTTTTGACCAGTCTATGCTCTTTAGCATTAGTTAGTTATGGCTGCGGTTTGCTGTGTATTTTTAGTATCTACCCAGATGTTTGGAACTGCTCCACCAGGCGTTAGGAATATCTTAGCATCTGTATTTACTTGAAGTGCTTCGTTAAACTTGCCTTGAACCTCTATCTGTCTTAGTTTGAGGAGCTCACCAGTTAAGCTTTTTGCTACTTCGATATTTGCATAGGCATTTGCATCAGCCTCTATCTTTATAGCATTTGCTTGACCTTGTGCTTGAATCTCTCTAGCTTGGGCAGCACCCTCAGCGATAGCCGCAACTTTAAGTGCCTCTTGTTTAGCTCTCTCAACTTCATGTCTAGCTCTCTCTACCTCTTGTTTGGCTACTTGAACTTTCTCTATCTGCTCTTGAATTCTTAGAGGAAGTATAATCTCTCTCATCTGAACTGTCAAAAGCTGTACCGGCTGACCTGGCTGAGCTTCAATCTTTTTTCTTATGTCTCTCTCTATGCCTATAGCTATCTCATTTCTCTTTTGAGGTAAGTTTTCTGCTGTAAATTGACCTATAACACTTCTTACAACATCTCTTACAACAGGGCTTATGATTTTATCTTCCCAAGTTAAGCCCCATGTAGCCATCGTTTGAGGAGCTGAAGCAGCATCAAGTTTGTACTGAACTGTTAAGTCAATGGATACAGGAAGACCACGGTTATCAAGAACCGTAATTGCATCGTTAGATATGATGCCTGAGCCCCTTTGATTAAAAGCTGTAATATCTTCAACTGATGTAAAGTTCATAATCCTTACTTTTGTATCAACCACAAAAACCTTCTGGATAAATGGTATAAACATATGAAAACCAGGTTGCATTGCAATCGGCTCAAACTTACCAGTAGTCGCTTTAATCCCAACTTCACCAGAGTTAATTACAACAAAAGGCTTAGCAACTATAAAAAACACAACTAAACCGATGACCGCATACAACATCCAAGCTTTTTTGCCTAATTTTTTAAAAAACTCTGGAGGCTCTAAGTTTATATTTGGAGGGCGTCTATTGCCTCCACCTCCACCACTATTTCCACCGCCACTACTGGCACCTTTTTTTTTGAAATAATCATTCAAGTCTGCTGGCATACTCTCTACCCTTTTAAGTTAAATTTTTTGTTATTGTATCTAAATATAAGTTAACAAGTGTTTATATTTCAAATTTCTTCCATAAACAACATCAAAATAAGCAGCTTGAAGTTTAGCTGTTATCTCTCCTCTCTTACCATCTCCTATCACATAATTATCAACATCTCTTATAGGAGTTACCTCAGCAGCAGTCCCTGTGAAAAATGCCTCATCAGCTATATAGACCTCATCTCTAGTTATCTTTCTTCTCTCTATAGGAATCCTAGCTTTTTTTGCAAGCTCTAATACCATAGCTTGAGTGATACTCTCTAAAGATGTATCATTTGGAGGGGATATAAGAACACCATCTCTTACTATAAAAAAGCACTCTCCGCTTCCCTCGGCGATAAACCCCTCACTATCAAGCAAGAGAGCCTCTTCATACCCAGCCTCGACTGCCTCATAGTTTGCCATTTGTGAGTTAAGATAATTTGCAACCGCTTTTGCCTTTCCCATAGTTGAGCTTACAGGATTTCTAGTAAACGAGGATATCTTGACTCTTATGCCCTTCTCAAGTCCCTCTTTGCCAAGATAGCTCCCCCACTCCCAAGCAGCTATGGAGGTTTTTATGGGAGCTTTCACATGACTAAGCCCCATAGCTCCATAGCCAAGATAGATTAAGGGTCTAATGTACACATTTGCCTTGAAGTTATTTGATCGAAGTAGCTCTAGTTGAGCCTTTTCTAACTCTTCAATAGAGTATTTTGGAGTTATTCTTGTAATCTTTGCTGAGTTTAAAAGTCTTTTTGTGTGCTCCTTTAACTTAAAAATCGCCAACCCATCATCTGTCATATATGCTCTTGTCCCCTCAAAAACACCATTGCCATAGTGAAGTGTGTGAGTTAAGATATGTACATTAGCCTCACCCCAAGCCGTTAGTTTTCCATCCATCCAAATATACTTAGCTTTTTGCATTATGTAGTCCTGTTTAATAAATAGAGATAATAGTATCCAAATTATGTTTAAATTACTCTATCCATCCACCACCTACAACTAAGTTGTCTCTATAAAAAACTGCCATTTGTCCAGCTGCTACTCCTTGCTCATCTTTATAAAGTTTTACAGTAGCTCTATCGCCATCTATATGCACCCTACACTCTCTTTTGAAACCTCTATATCTTACTTTTACGCTACACTCAAAATCCAACTCCTCAATAAACATATTGATCTCTTTGATTTTAAACTCACTTGTGGTTAAATCTTCTTTTAAGCCCACTGTTATCTCGTTTGTTTTTGAATTAATCGCTGTTACATAGTGAGGCTTAAGTGCACCTCTTACGCTAAAACCCTTTCTCTTGCCTATGGTGTAGTGCATGTAGCCCTTATGTTCTCCCACCACTTCACCTTTTTTATTGAGTACACTACCTGGTTTATCTATCTGCATATGTTTTTTTAATATATCGGTATATGTATTGGGCACAAAGCAAATCTCACTACTCTCTTTTTGTGTAGAAAACTCTTTTAAAATCTCTATTGTAGAGGCGTATTTTTTTACATCCTCTTTTAGCATATTTCCAAGAGGAAAAAGCATAAAATCTAAACTCTCTTTTTTCGCATTTGCCAAGAAGTAACTTTGGTCTTTAGTTTCATCCACTGCTTGAGCTAAAAAACCATCCTCTATGCGAACATAATGACCCGTAGCTAGTCTGTCCATATTGAGTTTTTTAGCAAAGTCTAATAGTGCTCCTAGTTTTATATATCTATTGCAAAGTACACAAGGATTTGGTGTTAAGCCCTCTTTGTATCTATCTACAAAAGGGTTATAAACAAAACTATTGAATTTCTCACAAAGATCAAGTATATGCCATCTGATTTTTAAAAAATCAGCTACTTTTTTGATTTTTTCTATACTCTGCTTATGAGCAACTTCATCATCATGTAGCCTCATATAGACACCCTCTATGTAGTAGCCCTCTTGTTTTAGCTTATATGCTACAACTGTAGAGTCAACTCCACCACTCATCGCTACAAGTATTTTCACTATCTTAATTTTTCTAGTCGTTCTTTTTTTGACCCTATTTTACTTATTTGGATGCCAAAATTACCATCTATGATGACAACCTCTCCTTGAGCTATGATTTTATCGCCTACAAGCACCTCTAGTGAATCGTTGGCAAGTTGGTCTAGCTCTATAACAGAGCCTATATCCATGCTAAGCACATCTTTTAAGAGCATTTTTTTTGACCCTATTCTCACTCTTATAGGAAGTCTTACATCTTTTATGAGTTCGATATTTTTTACCTCTTCTTTAGTCAAGCTAACATGAGGTTTTATTGAGTTATCTTCTTCAGGCTTATTATCTTTAGCAACTTCATCTTCTGTTTGCTTTTTAACACCTAGTACACTCTCCAAAGAGGAGTCAATTCCAAATACTACACTCTCGATAGTGCTTTGCACTCCCACATTATATACAAAAATTTTAGTAAATCCCTCAAAACTCACATTTCCCGTAGCTTCGATATACCTTATGTCATTTATGTTAAAACTTAAGTTTGGCATAGATTTTTGACCACTTAGAGCAGTTGAAAATGAGCCTAAGATATTTGATAAAATCTCTTTTGTGGCATCTAAGTCATCATTGTCCATCTCCTCTTTCTCTATACCTTCACCACCAAGCATCATATCGCCAAGTGCTGTTGCGAGTACAGCTGAGATTGCAACTCTCATATTTGCATCAACACTTCCACTCGTGCCAACATCTAGCACAGCAAGTGGCGGAGATAGAGTAGTTTTTGCACTAGAGGTAGGCTCACTATGCAACTCAACACTAGGAGCAATTCCTGTCAACCCCTCTATAGTAGAGGCTATTTCGCCTTCAAGTATCTTTATAAATTCTGATATCATATCGCCCTCCTTGTGTCTGTATCTGGTGCGGAGTATATTTTTTCCATTCTCTTCATCTCTAGCTGCTCTAGTGTAGATTTAACTTCATCTTTGTCTGTCCTTATTAGCTCTTTTAGCTTTACAGATTTTCTAAATCTATGAAGCCCAATTTCAGCTAAAAATAGATCTTTTTTATCTATTGAGACGATAGCATGATTATCAGCTATGCGATCAAGTCTAATTATATCACCTTTTTCTAACTCAAGCAGTTCTCCTACACTCAAATCCATCTCTCCTAAAATAGCTTCATTGAAAACCTCAGCACGCCCTACAAGTGCATTTAGCTCTTTGTTTCTGCTTTTTTTTGCACTAGTATCTCCGAGCATGATATCTCTATTTGCTAATCTTGAAAGAATAGGTTCAAGATGGATTACGGGGTAACATAGATTTATCATGCCACTTGAGCCTCCTATGGCGATCTCCATAACAACCATGATAACAATCTCGTTTTGAGATACAACTTGAACAACATTTGGACTTGACTCTTTGGTGTCTACATTAGGAAACATTTCAGTAATGGGAGTCCAAGCCTCTTTGAGTCGCTGCATAATGACTCGTAAAATCGCATCAAGAAGATTTAGCTCAATATCCGTAAGCTCCCTTGTTGACTCATAAGACTCACCAAGACCGCCAAGAAGTCTATCTATTATAGGAAAAGCGATAGATGGGTTTATCTCTATAACACAACTCCCATCAAGTGGTTTTATAGAGAAAACATTAAAGCTTGTTGGGCTTGGCAGGGACATCAAAAACTCACCATAAGTCATTTGATCAACAGAGTGAAGCTGAATCTCCACAATGCTTCTCATAATCGCAGAAACTTGAGCCGCAAGATTTCTTGCCATCTTATCATGTATGCCTTTTACGGCACGAAGTTGCTCTTTTGATACTCTATTTGGTCGCTTAAAGTCATATAGGATTATTTCACGCTCTTCAGACTCATCTGTGCTTTCAATAGCTCCAGTATCTCCATCCTCTTCAACAACTTCTAAAAGGGCATCAATCTCCTCTTGACTTAGTATATCAGCCATCGACTCCTAGCTCCTCTCGTATCTGCCTTAGTAGTTTTTTATGAATCTGAGAAATTCTTGATTCACTAATACTAAGTATACCACTAATCTCTTTTAGATTAAGCTCCTCAAAGTAATAAAGCTGAATTATGAGCTGCTCTCTCTCTTTGAATTTATCAAGAATACCTCTTATTATCTCTACAAGCTCATCTTTTTCTATCTTTAGATAGATATCCTCTTCGCAAAGTAGAGTTATCTGCTCATTTATGGGCATCAAAGCTATCACTCTAGCACCGCTTCTTGCTTCATCTATCTTTTTTTCACTCTCCCCTAAAAGCTCCGAGAGGTATGTATTAGTTGGCTCCTCTTCATAAAATGAGAGGTACTTCTCTATCTCTTTATCTACCATTTTTATCAATCTTCTATCTGCTCTACTCATAAGATCTAAGCTTCTAAGATAATCAAGCATAGAACCATGTACTCTTTGTCGTCCATATCCCCAAAAAGAATCATTTCTCTCTTTGTCATAACGACGAGAGAGTTTTATCATCTCTTCTGTACCAATAGAGATCAAGTCATTGACATCTATGGAAGTTGGTAGTCGCTCTTTTAGTCTGTATGCCAAAGCTCGAACTGCTGGCAAGTATTGTAGTACCAAGGCATCTTGATTTTTTTTTATATGGTCGCTATATGGATTAGGCTGCTTTTTTATCTGCATCTACTTTGGGCTCTTTTTCACTTTTTTGCTTTTGTTCATGCTTGATATTCATTTTCTCTACCTCCAGCAAGAGGGCATCTATCCTCTTCTCTCTGCCATCAAGCTCTGATATAAAGTATTCACTCACCTCTTCATACTCTTTTTTATTAAAGAGGGTTATGCCAAAACGCTCAGTATCAATAAAATTCATGATGATCACATGTATAAGAAGATAGAAAAAAAGAGTTATCTTTGCAGTATATAGCACAATATCTTCAGGTAGCGAAAAATTTAAAATAGTAAATATCAAACCTATAAAAAACCCGCATACTGTAAAAAAATATATAAAATTTTCTGGACGAATCACTTAAATCCTTTAAAATTTGTCTATTAAGCTCTTCAAAAAGTTTCCAAAGCCTCTATCTTCTTCGTTTTTAAGCACTTTTCGTTCCAGTCTATAGGCAAGGTTATTGACTATCCTCTTAAGCTCATGTGAGGCTATGCTGTTTGGAGCATCATCACTAAAGAGAGTTCTTTGTTTTATGCTTTTTGCTATTATCTTGTCTTCTGGAAGACGGCCTAGTAGATTTAGATTAATGCTATCTATATTTGCAGTAGCAACCTTGCTAATCTTTTCAAAAATCAACTCTGCCTCTTTAGCATTTTTTGTCATATTGAGTACCAAATGTATCATAGGTTGCACTTTACTAGTCACTTTTATAGTAGCGTATGCATCGGTAATGGCAGCTGGATCTGGAACTGTAACAACTATAACTTCATCACTAGCTTCTAAAAATAGCTGTGTATGCCCGCCTATACCAGCCCCTGTATCGATAATCATAAAATCTAAATCATCTAAGATTTGCGTCTCTTCAAAAAATCGCTCATATAGAAACTGATCATTATATTTTAGTATCTCATCACCACTCTCGCCAGGGATAAGAATGAGATTTTTCTTTACATGGACGATTATCTCCTCAAGTGTCGCCTCCCCTTTTAGTACATGTAGAATATTTTTACTGATACGAACATTGAGGATTACATCAAGGTTTGCTAAGCCTAAATCAGCATCAAAAAGCCCCACTTTGTAGCCATTTTTTGATAGTACATTTGCCAAATTGGCACTAAGTGTACTTTTTCCAACTCCGCCTTTTCCACTTGTGATTGTTATATATTTTGTTTTTTTATTTTTTTTTGTAGATGAAGTCCCATCTCTTACTAGCTTTTGGAGTCTATTTGCCTGTGTTTGCATCTTGCTTCCTTTTAAAACCATTTAACATACACTCCACTAAAAAATCACTACTTGCAACAACTATATCATCTGGAACCTCTTGACCAACAGAGAAGTAGCTTACTGGTCTATCTATATCATATATCAAAGAAAAAACTGTTCCAAAAGCTTTAGTCTCGTCAAACTTTGTAAAAACTAGCGTGTCTATATTTAAAAATGAAAAGTTTTTATATGTCTCTTTAAGATCTTCAAGTTTACTTCCTGCTGAAAGCACTAAATTTACATCTATCTCATACTCGCTATTTTTTATAAACTGGTGCAGTTTTGCCAATTTTTCTTTATCATACTGCGAGCTTCCTACAGTATCGATCAAGATAACATTGCAGTGCGATAGTGAACGAAGTGCATTGTTAAAGTCGTTGGGATCCACCACATCCTCTATAGGAAGTCTCATCATCTTTGCATACTGAAAAAGCTGCTCAACCGCTCCAATTCTATAAGTATCTAGTGTAATGATGCCTACCTTGTCTCTTTTATCTTTTATGTAAGAGAAGCGAGCCGCAAGCTTTGCTATAGTTGTAGTTTTTCCGACCCCCGTAGAGCCCACAAACATGATGAGTTTTTTTGCCCCTCGCGAAACCTCTCTTTCGTGTCTTACGGGAATCATTTTTCTTAAAAGAACTTGAAAATACCTCTTTACCGACTCACTAGAGTGTCTCATCTTAATAGGCATGTGCTCAAGTGTTAGCTTCATGATATTATCAAGATGATTGCTTCCTATGCCGCTTGTTTTTGCTAGTTTGTATATCTGCGCAAACTCCGGAGGGATGGCTAGATTGTCTCTTTGTGGTAATTTTTCCTCCCAAAACATCTCTTGGATTAGCTTTATTTTATCAGCTAGCTTTATAATCTCTTGCTTTATCTGCACAACATCTTCGCCTGAGTTATCTCTCTCTTTGATCGATATTTTTGCACTGGTTTTTACTGGAATCCTACTGTCTGCCACCTTTGCTATTTGAGAAATTTGCTTTGCCGCCTCTGAGATATTGACAAGAACATCTTCGCTACTTTGATAGCTATTTTTTTTAGGAGCAGGAGGCTTTACTTTTGTATCTTCAACCGCAACTACTACCTCATATAAAGAAGGACTATTTAAACTCTTTTTCTTTATCTGCTTTGTACTGACAACCAAAGCCTCTTCACCGCACTCTATTTGAGCCTGTTTTAAAGCAGCAGCAGGTGATTCAGCACTAAATGTAAGAAATTTCACCATATTTTCCTTTTTAAGCTCAAGAGTGGTAAAACCACAGACTCTCTTTTTTGCCAATAGCTATGAGGTATAGTTAGGTTTTTAGTTTTCATTTTAACACTACTAAAAAATATTATATCCAAATCAAGTGTTCTTGGGGCATTTTTAAACTCTCTTTTTCTTCCAAATATCCTCTCTACATGTAGAAGAAATTTTAAAAATGCCTTTGGACTAAGGGATGTTCTTAAAACCACAACAGCATTGTAAAAATCATTTTGATACAGATATCCAAAAGGAGGATTTTTTAAAATTGCTGAAGTTTCACTTATACTAACAAGCGAGCTTCTCAAAAGGTACATGTAGAGATTTCTAAACCTTTTTCTCATATCTCCCTTGTTTCCGCCGACACCTACTACAGTTTTGTATTTATAGTTTTTATTCTCTTTTTTTATAATTGGAAAAAATCTATCATAAAAAAATTTCATGATTGACCTAAAATCTCAGCTCTATCGCCAGTGATAACAACAGTATCTTCAATGCGAATTCCGAACTCTTGTGGAAGATATATCCCCGGTTCAACCGTAAAAACCATACCCTCTTCAAGTACAGTTTCACTAATTTTGGAGATAACTGGAAGCTCATGAATATCCAAACCAACCCCATGACCTGTTGAGTGTATGAAATACTTGCCATATCCTGATTTATCTATAACATCCCTACAAGCCTTATCAACCTCACAAGCCTTTATACCTGCTCTTGCTTTTTTGATACCTGCCTCTTGAGATTTTAAAACTATATCATAAATTTTTTGTCGCTTTGTATCACTAAAGCTTTGAGTTTTTCCAAAATCTAAATTTTTATCAAACTCCACTACTCTTGTTCTATCAGAGCAGTATCTCTCATAAACCACACCCGCATCAAAAAGTATCAAGTCGCCTATCTTAAGAGTCTCTAAAAGAGGAAGAGCATGACACTTAGCGGCATTTTTATTGATAGCCAAAATAGGAGAAAAGCTAAGAGCATATTTGCCATAGTTTTTCAGTATATTTTCAGCCTCATAGTGAAGTTTTTGCTCACTCACATGCAGACCAAATTGATTCAGATATTGTGCAAATTTATCAAATGCATCCGCTCCTACAAGAGAGGCAGTTTTTAACATATGCAACTCTTGTGAACTCTTTTTAATCCTCTTTTTTTTAGAGAGATTGACCACTCTTTTAAAATCAACCGACTTTAGGTCTTTAGTAAACTCCTCATAAGCATAAAGGCTCCACTCGCTTGGATCAAAAAGTAGCTCTTTTATATCTGCACTTAGTATAAGCTCTCTTACTTTTGGAAACATATCTTGATGCTGTGCTATGATAACCTCTGCTTTTTTGATAAACTCACGAGCCTCAGTGTCATATCTTGCATCGGTTATAAAAAAAGCTTCACTTCCAAGCTTTAAAAAAACAGCATTATCACAAGAGAAGCCGCACTCATAAAATAGAGCATTTTCATCTCTTAAGATATAATTCATACCTCTTATGCCTCAGCCGCCGCTTGAGCTCTCTTTTGTGCTTCTAGTTCGCCCAATATCTGAGCTATAGAGACCATAGCCAAGTGATAGCCAAATGGGCCAAACCCAGCAATCTGCCCAGTACAAACCCCAGTTGTTAAGCTTTTAGTCCTAAACTCTTCTCTTCTGTGAAGATTGCTTATATGAACCTCAACAGTAGGCATAGCAGCTGCCACAATAGCATCACGAATGGCTATGGAAGTGTGAGTATAAGCAGCAGGATTGATGATAATGCCATCTGCGTCGCCGATACACTCTTGTACTCTATCAACTATTTCGCCCTCTAAGTTTGATTGAAAAAACTCTATTTCCATGTTGTTTTGCTTTGCTATACTCTCCATTTGAGCATGAATCTCTTCAAGCTTTATCGGTCCATATATATTTTTCTCACGATGACCTAGAAGGTTCAAGTTTGGTCCTTGGATTACTACTATCTTCATTTGTCGCCTTTGTTTTGATTTTATGCACATAATGAGCAGAGTTTATTATACAAAAAAATAGTATAAAGAATAATTAACTAGCCTTACACACTTTTTTCTCGAAAAATCCTAGTTTTCACAGAAACTTTTCACTAGGTGAAACCGCTATTCGCTAGTTTTTGTAGCTTTAGGGGGTTTATACCCTACCGCTACAATGTACTTTGCTCTTTATGCAATTTCTTCAAGCTTCTGCTTAACTGCTACAACATGACCCTTAACTCTTACTTTTTGCCATACTGCTTCGATTTTGCCCTCTGGAGAAATAAGAAAAGTTGAACGAACTATTCCCATATACTCTTTCCCGCACATTTTTTTGAGTTGCCATACACCATATTTTTTGCATATCTCTTTGTTTTCATCAGCTAAAAGAGTTATAAGAAGCCCTTTTTTAGCTATAAAATTTGCATGTTTTTTAGGGCTATCTGGACTTACTCCAAGTATGACTGCATTTAACCCATCAAAATCGGGCAAATACTGCGTAAACTCACGAGCCTCTGTAGTGCATCCCGGTGTGTTATCTCTTGGATAGAAGTATAAAACTACCCACTTTCCTTCAAAGTCTCTTAAGCTTATCTCTATTCCATCTTGGTTTGGTAAAGTTACCTCTGGTGCCTTGTCTCCGATTTTTAACACTCATCATCCTTTTTTATAGATTATAGCAGATTATATTCCAAATTATGCACTTGTCAGCTATAGTGTTTATGCTATAATAGCAAAAAAACTAAAGGCTAATTATATGACATATGTTTTTGGACATACAAATCCAGATAGCGATTCGATAGTAGGTGCGATCTCTCTATCATACCTAAAAAACCAAATAGGCGAAAAGTGTAAGCCAACGAGACAAGGAGAGGTAACTCCTGAGACTAAGTTTATATTAGATAAGTTTGACTATGAAACTCCAGAATTAAAAGAGGAGGTAGCTGGACAGAGTGTCTATATCGTTGATTTTTCTGACCTTGCTCAAGCTCCAAAAGATATAAAAGAGGCTATCATCAAAGGTATAGTTGATCACCACAAGCTAGGAGACATCACAACTTCAGCCCCGCTAGAGTGCTGGATAAGACCTGTAGGTTGCTCTAATACCATTATAAAAGAGATGTTTGATTATCACGAAGTTGACATTCCAAAAAACTTAGCTGGCATGATGCTTTGTGCAATTCTAAGTGATACGGTTATCTTCAAATCTCCTACCTGTACTAAGCAAGATGTAAAAGCATGTAAAAAGCTAGCTAGTATTGCAGATATAGAAGACTTTAAAGCACTTGGTATGGAGATGTTTAGAGTTAAATCTGCGGTTGATGGAGTGAGTGCCAAAAAGCTTTTGACTCGGGACTATAAAGACTTTGAGATGAGTGGTAAAAAAGTGGGAATTGGTCAGCTTGAAGTTGTTGATTTAAGTATTTTTGATGATAAAAAAGAGATACTTTTTGAGAGCATGAGAGCTTTAAAAGTTGAAGGCAGAAGACATACTGTTTTGTTGCTTTTAACTGATATAATAAAAGAGGGCTCGCAGCTGCTTGTAGTGAGTGATAGTGAGAGTTTAGTTGAGAGTGCATTTGATATAAAACTAGAAAATTCGCAAGCTTGGTTACCAAAAGTATTGAGTAGAAAAAAGCAAATAGTTCCATTTTTGGAAAAAGTGCTTAGTTTAGGATAAGAGATGTGCGAACGAGAGTATTTAGAGTTGTTTGGTGACCCTAAAAGCTATGAATTTGATGAAAAAAAAATTTTTGACAAGTGCGATAAAGCCGGTGTTTCAAGAGTTGATTTGCATTTCAAGATGGGCATGAGTAGCTCTAAGGTTTTTAGAGTGATACTCTATAGACTTAGTCAGCTTTTTACACTAAACTATGCTCTATATCTCAAAAAAGAGATAGAGTATGAAGCTTTAGAGAAGAGCCATAAAAAACTACATGAAGCACTAAATTTATCAAAAAAAGTTTTTAACAAAAAGACACTCAAGCGAATAATAGACGATTTTGAAAATCTGTATATACTTTTAAACCATCAAGATGCTTTTGATAGATCTATTTTGAATCTTCAAGTATTTCTCTATGAAGAGAGTTTTTATAACTCTAGCAAAGGGGATGAGCCTATACATTTTTTTGATAAAAAAAAGAGATTATTTAAACTTACTAGGGAGAGAGAATGAAAAAGATAGTAGCAGCTCTTATGTTTGTAGCAGCGGTTTTTAGAGACACCCTATAGTCTTGAATTATCCCGAATTATATATTTAACTGACCTTACGCACTTATTTCTTGAAAAGTCCTACTTTTCGTAGCTTTAGGGGGTTGTAGGGGATTTATCCCCTGCCACTATAGCGAGCTTTGCTTGATATAGTGCGTAAGGTCAGTATTTAAAAAGGAGCTATCTTGGAGACTCAAAACAAGCAGAAAAAAATAGTAGACATGTTTAACAGCATTGCCCCAACCTACGACAAAGCCAATAGGATTTTAAGTATGGGCATAGATATACAGTGGAGAAAAAAAGCTTGTGATGAGACTTATAGTAGGTACAAAAAAGATATAGACTTGATTGTGGATGTTGCTTGCGGAACGGGCGATATGATGAGGTATTGGAAAAAGCAAGCAGACAAGAGAGGTATTAAAATCGGTAAGCTTTTAGGGGTTGACCCATCAAAAGGCATGGTTAAAATTGCAAAAGAGAAGTTTTGTGATTTTGATTTTACTATCAGCGACGCAACCACTCTGCCTATGAAAGATGAGAGTGCTGATATACTTAGTATCTCTTATGGAATTCGCAATGTAGTGGAGCGAGAAAAGGCTTTTAAAGAGTTTGCTAGGGTTGTAAAACAAGATGGCTATGTTGTTATTTTGGAGTTTACCAAAGATGACAAAAAAGGTCTATTTTTTACTATAAAAGAGTTCTATATGAATAGAGTATTACCAAAATTGGGTGGATTTATCTCTAAAAACAGAGAAGCTTACGAGTATCTTCCAAACTCAATAGATGGTTTTTTGACTGCTGATATGCTCAAAAGAGAGCTTAATGATGCAGGATTTACAACAGAGTTTGTAAAAAGCTTCTCTATGGATATATCAACACTTGTGATTGCTAAAAAAAGATGATTCTAAGCGTAAGCACTCTCAATAATCAGATAAAATCTCTACTAGAGACAACTTTTCTACATGTAAGTGTTGAAGCAGAGGTGTCTCGCATCACTTATCACGGCTCAGGTCATCTCTACTTTACTCTAAAAGATGAAAATTCGTCTATATCTTGTGTGATGTTTCGTGGCAACAACATGAAGATGAAGTTTCGCCTTGAAGAGGGCATGGCAGTTGTGATTCATGGCTCAGTTAGTGTTTATACTCCAAGAGGAAACTATCAGATAAACTGCACTAAAATTGAGCCAGCAGGAGAGGGTGCTTTGGCTTTGGCATATGAGCAACTAAAGAGGTCTTTGCATAAAAAGGGTTATTTTGAAAATAAAAAGCCAATTCCAAAGTATATGTCTCACATAGCTATAGTTACAAGTGGCACAGGAGCGGTCTTGCAAGACATGCTTAGAGTGGCACAAAAACGGTGGCCGTTAGTTAAAATCACACTTGTTGATAGCGTTGTACAAGGCGAGGGTTGTGGTGAGATAATCGCTTCAAATATAGAAAAAGCAGACACCTTGAATGCAGACACTCTAGTTATCGCAAGAGGTGGAGGAAGCATTGAGGATTTGTGGGGCTTCAATGAAGAGGTTGTAGCAGATGCAATCTATCTTGCAAAAACTCCCATAGTGAGTGCAGTAGGACATGAGATTGACTATGTTATTAGTGATTTTGTAGCAGACTTAAGAGCTCCGACACCTTCGGCTGCTATGGAGATGATACTGCTTGATAAGACTGAGATACTTCTTAGGCTTGATGAGATGAGTGAAGTTGCGAGTTCGTACATAAAGCGAATTATCGATATCAAAAAAGAGAAGACTGAGGTGCTAAAAAAGATATTTATATCCTACTCATTTGAATCAAAAATATCAACTTATGAAAAAGAGGTAGAGCTGATGCAAAAAAGATATGGGCAACTTTTTTTAAATCTTTTGCAAATAAAATCTCATCAAAAAAGTGGTATAAATCAAGATTTGGATTTTATGGTAAAAAAACTTCTACATACGAAAAAGAGTTTGCTAAATTCACTCTTAGTTCTACTTGAAGGGAACAACCCAAGTAAGGGAGTTAAAAAGAGCTTTGTTCAGATAATCAAAAATGGCAAAAAAAGCTCTCTAAAGGCTCTACATGTAGATGATATCTTTGAATTACATAGTACAGATGAAGTTAAAAAAGCTAAAATTATCCAATAAAGTAAGTTCTAAAATCTAGAGTGCCTAGTGTGGCAGTATGGGGTTTTACCATTTTTCTGATAGTAGTATTGATGATACTCTTCCGCTTTATAGAACTTCTGTTTTTCTAAGATTTTAGTAGCTATATGTAAGCCACTTTTCTCTAGCTTCCCTATTAGCTTTTTTATCATTTTTCTCTCTTTTTCATCTGAAGTAAAGATCGCACTAAGATATTGACTGCCTATGTCTGGGCCTTGTCCATCCTCTTGTGTTGGATCGTGTATCTCAAAAAATAGCTTTGTAAGATTCTCATAACTTATCTTTCGTGAGTTGTAGGTAACTTCTACAACTTCAATATGCCCTGTATTGCCACAACAGACATCTTGATAAATCGGGTTTTCTACATGACCTCCCATAAAACCCGATAGTGCATCTACAACACCCTCTTCTTTGTTGAAGTAGTACTCCACTCCCCAAAAACATCCTCCAGCATAGTAAGCTTTTTTTGTAGCAGTAGGATTAAAATCCAAGCTGATAGAGTTAACACAGTGCCTTGTGTTTTTATCCGTAAACCCCTCGCCCTCAAAAACATGCCCCAAATGTCCACTACAACCTCTACATGTAATCTCCACTCTCTCTTTATCTACATCAGTAATTCGCTCTACTGCCCCTGCTATCTCACCATCAAAACTGGGCCAACCACAACCTGAATTAAATTTGCTTTTTGAATCATACAAAGGAGTATCGCAGCGTCTACATGTAAAGACTCCATCTTTATAAAAATCATTATATTTACCACTATATGGTGCTTCTGTACCTTTGTCTTGTATGATATGTTTCTCTTTTTGTGTTAGTTTATTATGCATGTAGCACCCTTAATCCTTAACTAGCTTTATACACTTTTTATTCTAACAAAAATACAAAACAAAAGCAAACTGACATATTGTTAATATATTATTGGTATAATTCAAATTTAAAATTAGGATACTTTAAATGGATTACTTTATATGGGATGTTAGTCCCAACATATTTGAAATAGGCTCATTTGCTCTTCGTTGGTATGGGGTTCTATTTGTTGCAGCATTTTTCTTAGGACTCTATCTATTTAAGTGGATTTACAAAAGAGAGGGCAAGGATCCTGCACTGCTTGATACGCTACTTATCTATGTGGTGGTTGGTACAGTTGTGGGGGCTCGCTTAGTTCACTGTTTGGCATATGAGCCTCAGTTCTATCTTGCAAACCCAATTGAAATTTTGATGGTGCATAAAGGAGGCTTAGCAAGTCATGGTGGAATGGTTGGTATTTTGATTGCACTTTTTATATTTTCAAAAAGACACAATGAGTCTTTTTTGTGGCTTCTTTCTCGTATGACGATTCCAGGTGCTTTAGCGGCTGTTTTTGTTAGAATTGGTAACTTTTTCAATTCTGAAATTCTTGGTCTTCCTTCAACACAACCTTGGGCAGTTATCTTTGAGCGAGTAGATATGATACCTCGCCATCCTGTACAGCTTTATGAAGCTCTCTCTTACTTGTCTCTTTTGATAATCTTGATTTTTATCTACCGCAAAGTATCGCCACTCGTTGCTACAAAAATTCTTCCAGGTATCTTTTTAATCTACATGTTTAGTGCTCGCTTCTTACTAGAATACACTAAAACAAAACAAGAAGCTTATACCTTGTGTAGCTATTTTACTACGGGTCAAATGTTAAGCATACCTTTAGTATTGATTGGTATAGTGTGGATAATCGTAGCATTAAAAAATAATACAAAAATAAAAAGAGATAATGATAAAAAAATATAATTTAGGCATAGATATCGGCTCAACGACTGTTAAGTATGTAGTATGTGATAGCAACTTCTCAATCGTAGCTCAAGACTATGTAGCACACAATACAAAACAAGCACATACGCTTTTGATGCTTCTTGAAGAGCTCTCATCTAAAGAGTTTTTTGATTCTATTGAGCGAGCATACATAACAGGCTCTGGAGCTACTAGAATCGCACCTGTAATAAATGCTCGTTTCGTTCAAGAGGTAAATGCTGTTGTTCTTGCAACCCAACATCTTCATCCTGATGCAAGGTCTGTTATAGAACTAGGCGGACAAGATGCAAAAATCATTCACTTTAAAGAGGCACAAGATGGCAAAAAATCTGTAATTACCTCTATGAATGACAAGTGTGCTTCGGGTACTGGAGCAACTATAGAAAAGTGTATGATGAAGGTTGGTATTAGTGCTGAAGTGCTTAGAGGGATAGTTTTTGACAAAAATAAACTTCACCATGTTGCTGCAAAGTGTGGAGTATTTGCAGAGACTGATATAGTTAACTTGGTTAAAACATCTATCCCTTATATCGAGATAATGAACTCTTTAGCAGATGCGATTGTGATGCAAAACCTCACTGTTCTTACTCGTGGAAATACTCTTATGCCCAAAGTTTTACTACTTGGAGGACCAAATGCATATCTTGGTTTTTTACAAGAGTGCTGGCGTGTTCGCATTTGTGAATTGTGGGACGAGAGAGGTGTGCAGTATGATAAAAATGCGACTAAAGAGCTAGTATTTACACCTTCAAATGCTCAATACTATGCTGCTTTGGGGGCAATTATATTTGGTGAGGGTGAAAACAAAGATAAAAGTATGCGTTTTAGAGGAGTTTGTGAGCTTAAAAAATTTATCAATCAAAATATAGTTCAAAAGAGAGAAAATAGCGATACCCCTTTAGTCTCTTCTCAAGAGGAGCTAAACTCTTTTCAAAAAGAGTATGCAATAAAGTCATTTATCGCACCAAAGCTTAGTAAAAAAACTCGTTGTTTTTTAGGGATTGATGGGGGCTCAACCTCTTCAAAAGCAGTTCTTTGTGATGAAGATTCAAACCTACTTCTAAAAGTCTACCAACTCTCAAAAGGCAATCCTATTGATGATACAGTAGAGCTATTAGAGAAGATAAAAGCTGAAGATTTAGATGGGTTTTATGACATCTGTGGATTAGGTGTAACTGGCTATGCTGCCGATGTGTTAGAGGGTGCACTTAAAGCTGATATCAATATAGTAGAAACTATCGCTCATCTAAAAAGTGCTCAATCAGTATTTGGAGAGAGTATTGATGTGATTTGTGATGTAGGTGGGCAGGATATCAAGGTTCTTTTTATTCAAAATGGCATGATGAAGAACTTTCGCTTATCAAACCAATGCTCTGCTGGAAATGGAGCTCTTCTTCAAGGCATGGCAAAGCAGTTTGGGGTGGAGATGGAGGATTTTGCCAAAGTAGCTTTTACTGCTAAACAAGCTCCTATGTTCAACTATGGTTGTGCTGTTTTTTTAGATACTGATAGGGTCAATTTTCAAAAAGAAGGGTATACTAGAGAGGAGCTTTTTGCGGGCATAGCAAAAGTATTGCCTAAAAATATATGGCAATATATAGTCCAAACTCCAAATCTTGAATCACTAGGAAAGAACTTTGTGCTTCAAGGCGGAACTCAGTACAATCAAGCAGCCCTAAAGGCGCAAATTGACTACATAAAAGCTCAAGCTCCATCAGCAACCGTAAAAGCACACCCTTATCCTGGTGAGGCTGGAGCTTTTGGGGCTGCTATTGAGGCTAGAGATGTTGTGAGGCAGCGGGGGTATTCAACTTTTGTTGGATTAGCAGAGTCTTTAAAGATGACATATACTACCAAAACTGACGAGACTACTCGTTGCGATTTTTGCTCCATTGCCTGCTCTCGTACTTTTATAGATACAAAAACACCATCAAGTGATATAGTGCGATACATTGCGGGATTTGCTTGCGATAAAGGGACTGTTGAATCAAAAGAGGCACTAAAAATACTTAGCAAAAATAAAAAAGAGTTACAACGAAAAACTCCAAACCTTGTAAAGCAAGAGTCTATATCACTCTTTAACTATGCCTATAAACTTCAAGATAGATATACACCATCATGTAGGATAAAAGAGCTAAAAACAACAGTGACTTTTGGTGGGTGGGGACCTACTTTTGCAAGAGAGATTAAGAGAAACTTTAAAGCTAGCACTAAAGAGAGTGTAGAGTATAGAAAAGATATCAAAATAGCGATACCTAAAGTATTAAACATCTACTCACTAGCTCCTTTTTTAAGAACATATCTTGAGGCTATTGGCATCTCTTCTAAAAATATCTACTTTTCTGACTTCTCCAATGAAGATATGTATCTTGAGGGTGCAAAATATGGCTCAGTTGACTCTTGCTATCCAGCTAAAGTAGCTCAATCACATATATATGCTTTGATGAACTCTGGAAAATTTGTAAAAAAAGAGTTAGATTTTATCTGGTTTCCAGCCATAACAGAGCTGTTGGGATATGTTGAGCATACTGTGGGACAGACCTCATGTCCGATTGTTTCAGGAACTCCGCAAGTAGTCTACTCTTCATTTACAAAAGAGAGGGACCTTTTCAAGGAGAAAAACATACTCTTTGTCTATAACTCTTTAAACTTTAACAACAATAACTTGCTCAAAAAACAACTTTTTTCTACCTGGGGAGATAGGCTCAAAATTACAGAAGATGAAAGTAACTGGGCTGCTAAAGAGGCTAAAAAAGCTCTTGAGGCAAATGAGGTTGATATGATGAATCAAGGCCGTAAAGTTCTTGATAGTGCAATTAGAGATAAAGAGGTTGTTATCTTGTTGTTAGGTCGTCCTTATCATAGCGATCCTGGATTAAATCATGATGTGCTTGATGAGTTTCAATCTTTGGGGTACAAGATACTTAGCATGGGTGCAATCCCAAAAGACGAAGAGTATCTTAAGGCTTTTTTTGGAGCAGACATAGAGGCAAAAAAGATTGAGTCCTGTTTTGATATACGAGATGTTTGGCTTGAAAACTACTCGACTAACTCATCACAAAAAGTTTGGGCAGCTAAGTTTGCATCAGCTCATCCAAATGTTGCCGTTGTTGATTTAAGTAGCTTTAAGTGTGGACAAGATGCTCCTACTTATGATATTATAGACAATATACTAAGTAGAAGTCGAACGCCTCATTTGACACTACACGACATTGATGCTAACAAACCAAGTGGCTCCATAAAGATAAGAGTTAAAACTTTCGCTTACTCTTTGGAGCAGTATAGATTAAATATCTGACCTTATGCGCTATATCAAGTAAAACTAGCGATATGTAGAGTCAATAAAGGAATTATTATGAACACAACTGACAAAACAATAGTTAAAAAATATGGTTCAAAAAAGGAGACAACTCTACTCTCAGGAGGACTTACTCTTCTTCAAGACCAACTAATCGAAGTTGCATTAAAATCTATAGGAGAGAATTATATCTCTTTGCCAAATCCTGATTTTGAATCTTTTCAAAAAGGGAAGATGTATGGCAATAGGGGGCAGTGCAATCCAACATACTTTACAGTAGGAAATCTTATAAAATACCTACACAAGCTTTGCGAAGAGAAAAATTTAAGCAAAGAGGACATAGTCTATAGATACGCTTATGTGACTGCTGGTGGATGCGGTCCTTGTCGTTTTGGAATGTACATCACTGAGTACAAAAAAGCTTTAAGAGATGCAGGCTTTGAGGGTTTTCGTATTATTAGTTTTGAACACAATAAAGGGCTATTTCAAAAAAACAAAAGCGAAGAGGATATACTGGAGTTGTCTCCCAAGTTTTTTATTGTGCTTATAAAAGCTTTGATTATAGGAGATATAATCAATATTTTAGGATATAAAATGCGTCCCTATGAAGTAGAAAAAGGGAGTATTGATAGAGCTATGATAGAGTGCAGGAGCTTGGTATCAAAGGCTTTCTTAAATCATACAAATCTTATTGTGGCACTTTTAAAGTGTCGTTCTCTTTTGAAAAAAATAGAGCTAAATCGCCTAGAGCCTAAAGCAAAAGTTTTGGTTATGGGAGAGTTTTGGGCTGCGATAACTGAGAGTGATGGCAACTATAATCTACATAGATTTTTAGAAGAGGAGGGAGCAGAGTGCATCACACAACCCCTCATAAATACTCTTATGAGAAGTCTTTGGGAGGCGGAGCGTAAGTTAAAAAAAGTTGAAGGCATACAGAGCGAAAATAGTAAAGCGATAGATTTTTCAAGCATGAAGACAAAAATTCTTATTAGGATTGGAAAAGCTACTATAAAAACATACTTCTATCTATATGCAAAAACCATCGGGCTCAATGACTATAGAGTTCCTGATATGGAGCAACTCGCTAAGCTAGCAGAGGGCTACTACTTACTAGACTGCAATGGAGGAGAGGGGCACTTAGAGGTAGCTCATCTCTTAGAAAGCATAGAGCATAATCTCGCACATTTAGTTATATCTGTTAAGCCCTTTGGATGTATGCCTTCCTCTTCAGTCTCAGATGGAGTTCAGTCCCTAATAGTAAGCAAATACCCTTCAGCGAATTTTTTAAGCCTAGAGACATCTGGAGAGGGGGCTGCAAACTTCTACTCCCGTGTACAAATGGCTCTATTTAAAGCAAAACAGAGTGCGAAAGAGGAGTTTGAAGCACTAAACCACCCTATTAGCTTACCTGAAAAACTTCAAGACTACCTGTATCAGCCAAAAAGCAAACAAACAGGAACAGCAGCACAGCTAATAGAGAGTATATAGACTTGTCTTTGAAAAGGAGAGAGTAAAATGACTATAGGCATAATCGGCTTAGGGCTAATTGGCGGATCACTTGGACTAGCATTTCAAAATACAAAAATAGTTTCAAAAGTTTTTGGATTTGATCACAATCTGACACACTGTGAAGATGCATTAAAGCTTAATCTCATAGATGAAATAGTCTCATTTGATGATATAAAGAAGTGTGATACTATCTTTCTTGCTATCCCTGTTGAGGCTATCATAGGCACTTTGAGTATGCTTAAGGGAGTTGGCAATAGAACAACTATAATAGACCTAGGTAGCACAAAAAGTGAAATCATCAAGAGTACTCCAAAATCCATAAGATCCAATTTTGTAGCAGCCCACCCAATGGCAGGAAGAGAGAAGTTTGGCCCGTCTGCTGCACATAGCGATCTGTATAGAGACAAGATAGTAGTTCTATGTGATACTAGAAATACAGCAGATTTTCATAAAGATAGAGCTGTGCAGCTTTTCTCTCATATAGGAATGAAGATAGTCTTTATGGAAGAGAGTGAGCATGACAAACATGCTAGCTTTATCTCTCATCTGCCTCATGCCATCAGTTATGCCTTAGCAAATAGTGTCATAGGGCAACAAGACCCAAAAAACATCCTTCTTTTAGCAGCTGGTGGATTTGAGAGTATGAGCCGTCTTGCAAAAAGCTCTCCTACTATGTGGTCTGATATATTTAAACAAAATCGTGAAAACCTACTTGTGTCGTTAGAGCTTTTTGAAAAAGAGCTCTCTACATGTAAGCAGATGATAAAAGATGAAAAATGGAGTGAACTAGAGAGCTGGATGGGAGATGCTACAACTCTTCATAAGATTCTTTAGGATATAATTTCGTGATGGGGTATTAGCTCAGCTGGGAGAGCACGATGCTGGCAGCGTCGGGGTCAGCGGTTCGAGCCCGCTATACTCCACCATTCTTAAAACACTCCTAAAAAAGCTATTGAATCTATTTAGATAAGCTATATCTAAATAGTGGGTATAGTGGACAAAAACCTATAATACCTGTCATTAAAGGAAGTATACCCGCATAAGCCATGGGCTGATTTGCATAAACTGCATAAGCCATCAAAGCAACTCCAACTATAATTCTATTGATTTTGTCTTTTCTGCCTACATTGCGTTTCATCTTACCTCATTTTGGAATTTTACTAGTCTTAAGCCAAGTAGCTCTATCTTCACTTAATCTAAAAGAGGAGAGCTCTTTTAGATTAAGTTCAATATCTGGATGTTTTCCTGTTCTAAAGTTTGGCGAGTGAAAGATAAGATAGTAGTTGATAAACGACTTAGTGGCCTTTAGCATTCCCTCACCCCCTTCAACCATAATAAACTTATATTCATCTAATTTTTTAAAGCTATTCTCTATAAAAACTCTTCTATTTGGTACTTGAAAAAGGGGTATAGTTTTATCAAAATCTTTAGTTTTTGAATATATCAATATATCTGGTGCATCTGCACGGCAAAGTCTAGCATCCAATATAGGACGGTCTACTCTTACACTGTTGCCGCCGATGACAAGCAAATCGCATCTATCTCGTAGCTTATGAACAAAACAGCGCGACTCTTTAGTGGTTATAAGCCCACCATCAACAACCCCATTGTTACTCATCGCCAATTTGAAAAATACAAATCTATCTTTTTGCCAAGCATTAAATGGTCTAAGTAGCTCTTTGCAATTATCTTCTTTGACACCAATCTCTACATGTAAGTCTGAATTCTCTAAAAATTCTGCTCCCCCACTCGCCTTTTGACTGGTCTCTTTTGCTCCTATAATTACCCTTCGAAATCCAAGCCTCTCTATAAGCTTACTGCAAGGTGGAGTTTTACCAAAATGGTTACATGGCTCTAGTGTTACATATATATTTTTACCTCTTAGGGTGTTGTTATGGTTTTTATATATGTAGTTGTAGATTTGTGTAGCATCTTTTATGTCTAAGATTTTAACATCATTTGATAATCTAAAATAGGCTTTTTTTATAGCATCAACTTCTGCATGGATTAAGCCTACTTGCTTATGAACACCGCTTGAGATAAAGTTATTGTTTTCATCAGTAACAACTGCACCAACTGGCGGATTTGGATAGGTTAGTCCTTGAAATACCCAAGCCTTATCAAGAGCTAAGCACATAAAATATTCGTCTATTTTTTCCATCTGTGATAAGTTCTAGCTTTCTCAATATCACTCATGGATATAGCTACAACCTCGCCATCTTCCTCTTTAAGCACTATTTGTTCTTTGTTTACTGACTTTAGTTTACCTATAATTTTATCCGTACTAAAAAGCTTTACTTTGATAAGCTCCCCTACTGAGCCTCTGTAGTGTTCGATTTTCCTAAGAGTTCTCTCAACCCCAGGCGAACTTACTTCTAAAGCATATTCACCATCAACAGGTGGCTCTAGATCCAAAATAGGAGACAATATCCCTGCAACCTCGGCACACTTATCTAGTTTGACACCATCTTTGCTTGTGATATATACTCTAAATATTTTCTGCTCAAACTCACTAAGTGTCTCTAAGTCATACAGCTCTACACCACAATCTTTCAAGATACTCTCGATAGTCTCTTTAGTTGTCATCTTTTTTCCCTTTTTCAAGCTCAAGAGCCACTTGGTCGAAAAGTGCATCAATCTGATTTTGCTTCTCCAGACTATCATCAAACTTAAACCTAAAATCAGGACATCTAAACCAACCTTCGCTCTGCATACAGTAAGTTTTTAGATGTGAATTTACTTTTTTTAGATGACTGATGATATATTTTTGCTCCTTCTCATCAAGCATCATCTTATCAAGATAGACTATTGCATCATACTTTCCACGAGTACACTCTACATCTATAACACAAAGTCCGTTTAGCATCTCATCATCCAAAGTACAAAGTGCTTCAGGAATTAGCTCTTTTAAAATACTCTGCACTCGTTGAAGCTTTATGCTTTTACTGTTTGACACTATAAAACCGCTTGCTCTTCTACTTCTTTAAAGCTTTCGATAAAATCGCCCTCTTTTATATCATTGTAACCCTCGATACCAATACCGCATTCATACCCTTTTTTTACTTCATTTACATCATCTTTAAAGCGCTTAAGCGAAGATACACTACTCTCATAAACGATAACACCATCACGAATAAGGCGAACTTTAACACCACGATTTATAGATCCATCAGTTACAACACAACCAGCAATCGCTCCGATTTTTGGAACTACAAAAACCTCTCTGACTTGTGCTTGCCCTATATTCTCTTCTCTTATAACAGGGGATAATAGTCCTGAAACCAAACCTGTAACATCATCAATCAAATCATATATGATATTGTATGTTTTTATCTCAACACCGCTATTTTTTGCTTTTTCTTTAACACTTCCTGTTGGTCTAACTTGAAAACCAAGAATTATACTATCTTCACTAGCTTCTGCAAGTGCTACATCACTCTCGGTGATACCGCCTATGCCCGAGCTTATGATGCTTATCTTTACTTCATCATTTTTTATCTTTGCTAAAGAGCCCTTTATAGCCTCAAGTGAGCCCTGAACATCAGCTTTTAGTATAACTGGTAAAGTCTTAATCGCACCCTCTGCAATTCTTGAGCTAAGCTCATCCAAAGTTACTACTTTAGTTGATTTTGACAGCTCTTTTTGTCTTAGATAGTTCGCTTTTTTTTGTGCATATTCACGAGCTATTTTATCTGTCTTTACACTTACTAAGTGCTCTCCAGCTCCTGAAACTTCACTAAGACCCAAAATAACAACAGGCTCACCTGGACAAGCCTCCTTGATAGGTCTACCCATATCATCAAGCAGAGCTCTTACTTTTCCATATCCAACTCCTGCAACGATTACATCTCCAACTCTCAAAGTTCCTTCGTTAATAACAATAGTTGCAACAGGACCTCTGCCTTTTTCAAGTGAACTCTCTATAACAGTCGCTTTTGCCTTTTTGTTGGGATTTGCTTTAAGCTCCATTAGGTCTGCTTGAAGAAGAACAACCTCTAAAAGGTCTTCAATCCCCATACCACTTTTTGCAGATACTTCAACAAACTCATGCTCCCCACCCCAATCAACAGGAGTAACCCCAAGCTCTGCTAAGCCAGCTTTTGCCATATCAGGGTTTGCTGCCTCTAAGTCCATCTTGTTCATAGCAATTATAAAAGGAACATTTGCAGCCTTTGCATGTTCAACTGCTTCTCTTGTTTGAGGCATCACACCATCATCAGCAGCTACAACTATGATAACTACATCAGTCACTTGTGCTCCACGAGCACGCATTTCAGTAAAAGCAGCATGCCCAGGAGTATCTATAAAAGTTATATTTCTCCCACTTTTTTGAACCATATAAGCACCAACATGCTGAGTAATTCCACCAGACTCACCGCTTGCCACTTTTGTGTTTCTTATGTAGTCCAAAAGTGAAGTTTTACCGTGATCAACATGCCCCATGATAGTAACAATCGGTGCCCTTTCTACCATCTCATCTTCAGATGACTCTTCATAGGCTCCAACATAATTAAACTCCTCTTGAACATCAACCGTCGTAACCTCTACCTCAAAAGTTTCAGCTAAGATATCTATGGAGTCTTTATCTAAAAAGTCATTTTTTGTAACTAGCATACCTAGTAAAAATAGCTCTTTTATCACCTCGCTAGATTGCCTGTTTATCTTTTGTGCAAACTCATATACTCTGATATCCTCAGGAATCTCCACTAAAGAGACTACTGCACTCTCTTGGATAATCGGTTTTTTAATTCGTCTTTTTCTTCCGCGTCTTTTTATGCCTTGTGGTCGGATAAAACTTGCTCTTTTTGTGGTTCTTATCTGTGATGGGTCATTATTTTTCTTTGTTCTTTGCTCCACTTTTGGCTCAGCCTTGATAGTCAAGTCTGGTAAAACTACCATATTGTCTTCCAAGTCAAGCCTTATGTCTGCCATGTCACTAAAAGTTATATCTATCTTTTGAGCATTGCTCTGTTTTCCCGCAGGAGTTTTTTTAACTCTCTTTCTCTTTTTAGAGCTCTCACTAGCCATCCCAAAAATAGATTTAAGTGGCTGAGAACTTCTCTTTTTTGCATAAGGAGAAGGAAAGCTTTTAGGGTCAGCCTCTATTTTCATGGGACGCTTTTTCTTAACTATAGCCAACCCTCTTCGCTTGCGAACACTCGTAGATGCTAGGCTCTCTTTTTTGGGCTCTAACTTAGGCTTAACTTTTTCTGTCTTTATCTCTTCTTTTTTAGACTCTGCTTCAAAAGTCTTTTTTGTTTCAATAGCTTTTGTTTTAACAATCTCTGGCTTTGTCTCTTTTTTAGGCTCTAACTTAGGGCTTTTTTCTTCTATCTTTTGCTCTACTTTTGTCTCTTTTTTGATCTTTTCCTCTTTTGCTTCATCTTTTACAATGGGTACTTTTTTTGGAGCTGCTTTCTCTTTTGGCTTATCCTCTTTAGGCTTAATTTGAATTTTTTTCACTACTGCTTCTGGCTTAACCAACTCCTCTTTTACACCTGTTAAGATATAACTCATAAGCCTCTCAGCCTCCGAAGGAGTAACAGAGCTACTAGCAACTTTTACCTCTAATCCTATATCAGTTGCTTTTTCAACAACCTCTTTACTCTTCATGCCAAGCTCTTCTGCAATCTCTTTTATACGCACCTTCTCCATTCGATCAAGTCTCCTTAGTTAGGGCGATATACCCCAAATCATCTATTTTTTGTCTAAATTTACTACTCAAAATTTTAACTAAACGCTTTTCATCAAACAATCTACAATCTAAACAGATGTAGCTACTACGCCCTACTTTTGAAAATTCTATTAATTTTCCATTATTTAACTGAAAGCGGATTAGTCTGTTTTGCTCATACCTTTCTCTACATATAAGACACATTCGAATAGGCTTTTTCATAATTAGCTGGCTATTATACCAAAATTAAACTATTTTTCAACTTCAAAGCCATTATTGTCAAAATCAAAGATTTCTACTCTAAAATCTACAAACAATTTCTTCAATATAACTTTCAAGTTTTGAGCATCTTTTTCATAAACTAAAGAGAAAAAAGATGACCCACTTCCTGAGAGTGTACTCATAAGAGCCCCATGCTCAAGTGCTACCTTTCTTACACTAAAAAGCTCTTTTAACCCCTTCATTCTTCTGTTTTCATGCATCCTATCCATACTTGCATACTTTAACATTTCCCACTCTTCGCTAAAAAAAGCAGCACTCATAAGACCAACTCTTGAGCTGTTAAATACCGCATCAGACATTCGATATGATTTTGGTAACTGTGCTCTTGAACGAAATGTATTCATCGTTCTATTTGGTATAACTATAACCGCCTTGAGAAAGTTTGGTAACTCTTTCTTGAGTGTCTTTATAGAACCGTCCGCTACTACAGATGTTGTAAACCCGCCATAAACAGCAGGTGCTATGTTGTCTGGATGACTCTCATAAGCAAGTGCAAGGTTTAGTACACCCTCTCTTGAGACTTCAATGTTTGCTAAGCGATACGCACTTGCAATTGCTCCAACTATAACGGCTGAGCTGCTTCCAAGTCCTCTCGAAAAAGGGATATTGTTTTCAAACTCAAACCTAAAGCTTCTCTTTTGCTTATCTAGCTCTTTATAAATCTCGTTAAATATAGATACAAAAACATTATTTACTTTTAATCTTGACTTGTTTGAGCCTTCACCTTTTATGGAAATACTTTGACAAACACATGGTTTTATAGTTACATAATTATATAGTGCTATTGCAAGCCCCAAGCTATCAAATCCTGGTCCTAAATTTGCACTTGTTGCTGGTATCCGTATACGCATAAACTACCTTTTCTAAACTGCTGGCAATATATATAGAGGTTCTATATCTTTTGTAAAATTTCTCAACTCTATTGTTTTTGGCAAAGTAAGCTTACTTTTTGGCTCATCTTCAAAAAATTGAGTCTCTATTTTACCATCTTTTTTCACAAAATAGCTCTTTCTTAGTGCTTTTATAGGCGAATTTTCATTAAAACTAAATCCATCGCAAGCAAATAGCTCTATATCTTTAGTGATAGCTAAAGTCCTTAAAAATATATAGCCGATCTTGATAGCCATAAAACTTCCTGGCCCCCTTGCAAAAAACACTCGTCTACATGTAGAACTTTTGAGTATCTGTTTAAATATAGCTGGCATCGCTTCACTTGTCTGCTCTTTGGTGATATGCTCTTTTATAAGCTGGTTGTTCTTGTAGATACCTATTTGTAGTGGCGAAGCTAAAGAGATAACAACTATGTCAACTATAGGTTTTATGCGAATGCCTCTACGAGCCCCAACTCTTCAATCATAGCAAAATCTCGCACTTCATAGTTTTTTGGATCTTTTAGTATCTCTTTTGTAAGTAGATGATTTAGACTATGACTCCCTGCAAATGACTCATAATCAGCAAGTAAAGGAGCTCCTAAGAGTGCTAAATCTCCAATTGCATCTAAGATTTTATGCTTTACAAACTCATCTTTAAATCTAAGTCCACTTGGATTTAGTATCTTTTTATCATCAAGAACTATCGCATTATCAAGTGAGCCTCCAAGAGCAAGACCTCGACTCTGTAAATACTGAACATCTTTTAAAAATCCAAATGTTCTTGCCTTAGAAATCTCCTCAATATAGGCTTGCTTACTAAATTCAAACCTATACTCCTGCTTTCCTATAATTGGATGCGAAAAATCTATCTTAAAGTTATAGAGTGGCTTTTTAGATGGCTGCACTCTTGCAAACTTTTTGCCTTCACGAACTTCAACCTCTTTTTGTATAATCAAGACACTTTTGTTCTTGTCTAGTTCTCTTTTTTGTGCTTGGTCAAGCATCATACAAAAGCTAGCTCCACTTCCATCCATCACTGGAACTTCTGCACCATTTAGTTTTATAAGAATATTATCTATGCCGTATGAGTAGATTGCTGAGAGTAGATGCTCTATGGTTGAGATATAGTTCTGTCCATCTCCTATCACAGTTGCATTGTTAGTATTCATGACATTTTGCGGGATAGCCTTAACACTCATCCCCACATCAGACCTGTAGAAAACTATACCACTATCTGCCTCAAGGGGCTCTAATGCTATCTCAATAGGCTCACCCTTATGCAGACCTATGCCGACACTCTCAACTCTTTTAGCAACTGTAGTTTGACGCACTAAACTTCCCTTATCTCTACTTTTTTATCTTTAAGCACTACTCTTTGCAGAACATCTCTCTTTAAAAGCTCCCTGTCTATAATCTCACCATTAAAAATCAAATTACCACGACTACTAAGTCCTTGAAGCACTATATACTCTCCATCACACTGAACTAGACCGTCTATTGTGCCATAAACCGTGATACTTTGTGAGCAAAAGAGCTTTGCCCCGCTATTGATACGACCAAAAACCACCACTGGCAACTCTTCGCTTATCTCTTCTCCAGAGCGAATTGGTCTGTCAAATATCTTTAATTTAACATCTACAATATCACTTTTAAAAACCTCATCTTTTTTTACCTCTACTGCTCTCTCTTTTTTTACACTAGAGAACCTAAGATCATATGTAGATATGTTTTTATAGCACAACCCCTCATCATCAAGAGTCTGCTCGATACTCTTATCAATCTCACCATCAACAAGCAAAAAGAATTCCATAAGCAGTATCTTATTTCTCTTTATGTAGTTTAAAAAACTACTTTTATCTTCAACTGTTATATGAAAAACTCGCAAACTCTTCTGTTTAACTATCATTCTTTATCTATAATCCTTTTTGCCAAATCCATAATATCAAAAACATTATCTCTCATCCAATTTCTATCCATCCACTCTGCTGGACGAACTTCAACCCCTTGAACTACTATACCAAAATGCAGATGATCTCCTAGTGCAAGTCCAGTTATGCCTGTTTTTGCTATAACTTCACCAGCCTTTACCTGATCACCTACCTCTACTAGATTGCTAGAGTTGTGGGAGTAGAGCGAATACAATCCAAGCCCATGAGAGATGATAACAGTTTTACCATATATACCGCTATACATGGAGTGAACCACCACTCCCGAATTAGAAGAAACAATATCAGCTCTTGCTGTGCTCGCAAGATCTACTCCTAAGTGATAAGACTCACTTATCACCTTGTCGTTATATTTAAAATGTCTATGGTCTCCAAAGCCACCAACGGCTGCAGCATTTCTTAGAGGATGAAATGGCTTTAGACTAAAGGAGCTAATCATCTCTTGTGGAGCCTTAGATGTTACTGTATATATATTTTTAATATTTTTCTCTCTCATAACTTCATTAACATGCTTAAATCTCTCAGTCCTGCTCATATTAACTGCATCTATGCCATCTTCTTGAACTAAATCAAATATCTTGCCGTCTAAAAAACTATCTTTTAGATTGATTTTTGATACTCTATATCTTCTGTCTTGCAAAAACAGCCTAACTCTCTCTCTTGCTACATTTCCTGCTCTATCTCGTGCTACTATCGTTGCTCTAAAGCTCTCCTCATAACTAGGCCATGCAAGAAGAGATATGTAGTATCCGTCTCTATAAAAAGGTGTTGGCTTGAAGATTTTGCCAAAATTTGTCTCTATATATAGGTCTTGCAGATTTTCATCCTCTGCTTTAAATATAACAGTAGCAACCCCTCCTTTGGTAATTTTATAGGAGTTGTTTATCGTGAAAAGCTCTGGTCTTTTAGTATCAACAGATATGTTCGATCTCTCTATCGCCTTGTTTCCTGAAAAGAAGTTCCACTTGCTTGAATCAACCGCTTCAACACTCAGTTCAAAATGTTTTCTATTGGTTATAAAGCCAGTTTTTGGAAACTCTATATCCAAAACATACTCATCTTTTGCAACAGAAAAAACCTCTTGAGCCAGCACAATTGAGTTTTTTCCATCACTCAAAATCGCACGAACAAACTTTATGCCACTCTCATCACTAATCTTGACAGATATAGGTTTTTTTAAATTCCAATCTATCTTTTGAGACAACTCTATAGTGGGTACTACTCTCTCAAACATCTTTGAGTTATAAAGATACGCCAATAACGCAATTATCAAAATAAAAACAACTAAAATCACTACTCCCACTGAACTCTTTTTATTACGCATTTAACTCTCCAAAAAACCTAATATTTCTCTACATGCAGCTCTTGCATCGCTACTTTTTACACTGAAACCAGCAGCACCTCTATGCCCTCCTCCACCATAAATGGCAGATATTTCTGAAACATCTCTATCTCCATCACTTCGTAAAGAGATTTTACAATACCCATCAAGCTCTAGCACCATCAAGGCTATCTTTACATTTGCAATATCCCTAAGTATGGCTATGATGCTCTTCGTATCACTTCTCTTCGCTCCCGTCGCTTCTAGTATAGATTTGCTGATAACCACCGAAGCTATAGTTGCATCTTTGTGAAGCTCAAAACTGTTAAGGATATATGCTATCAGCCTTGTTTTTGCTAAAGAGACACTACTCTTCACCTCATCTGCTATCATTTTTGGATTTGCTCCACATCTGATAAGTTCTGATGCCGCTTCAAATGTAGTCGCATCAATCTCGCCATACCTAAAAAAACCAGTGTCGTCTGCTATAGATGTATAGAGGGCTATCGCAGTTTTTTTTGTTATCTTTATGTCGTTGGCTTTCAAGAGCTTATACATCACCATGCCATTACTTGATGCTTCTGTTAAAACTACATCTATATCGCCAAAGTTTGTATTGCTTTTATGGTGGTCAATATTGACAATCTCATAATCACCTTTTTCAATCCCTAGCCTATCAAAACTACCACAATCACAGCTAACAACTAAATCAAAAAACTTAGGAAGCCTCCCTTGAATTTTGGAAAAGCCATCTAAAAAACCAAACTCCCTTGGCAACTCATCTTTTGTTGCATTAAAGAGTGCTACTTTTTTTCCAAGCTCTTTTAGGACTCCATAGAGTGCCAAAGAGGAACCTATCGCATCTCCATCAGGATGAATATGAGAAACTATAACAGTATATCTAGCATTTATAATTTTATCCCAAGCTTTTTCGTACATGTAGCTTCAATTATAGTAAATATTGGCTAAATTTAAAATTATACTACTAAGTAAAGCTAAACAAATAGACAATTAGTCTATATAAAAGCCATAAAAATAGTATTGGGAAAAGCATAGTTTGAAAAATAAAAACTATAATTAAATCAACTATATGCTTGGTGGCAGTAGATACAAATTTTTCAAATTGAGCTCTTTTTTCCTTATAATATTTTGCTGAAAATA